>JANXTA010000011.1 GCA_025356395.1 Betaproteobacteria bacterium | reverse complement strand
CGTGACGTGCGGATTGAGCGCCTCGTGGAAGGTGTAGAGGCTCCAGTCCTTCGCGTCGTTGATCGCGTCCGACTGGCTGATCGAGTTGAACAGCACCTTGCGCGGCGCGGACACCGCGTTGATCGACAACTGCGTCGCGGCGGACAGCGAGCCGACGATGAAGTTGACCTTGTCCTTCTCGATCAGCTCCAGCGTGCGGGTCGCGGCCTCGCCCGGATTGAGCTTGTCGTCGCGCACCAGCAGCTCGGCCTTCTGGCCGTTGTAGCCGCCGGCGTCGTTGAACTCCTTCACGGCCAGCTCCGCCGCACGGACCTGGTCCTGCGCCTCGGCCGAGAACGCACCGGTCAGCGGCGTCGGGAAGCCGATCTTGATGGTCGGTGACTGCGCCCGCGCGATGTTGAACAGGAACGGCGATGCGGCCAGCGCGGTGCCACCCGCGAGAATGGTGCGGCGACGATGATTGAAGCTTGAGTCGGACATGGAGTCTCCAAATTGAATCGGTGGGCCTCTGCGGGCCCGATGCGTGCGGGGTCTCGAACTACACCGTCTCCACCAGCGTGGGAGCCGGCTCGCTCACCGGCCGGTCGAACAGGTCCAGGTCGATCGCGGTCTCACGCAGGACCGTGTGCGCATCGCGACTCACGGCGTCGGATTCCTCACGTCGACCCTGTGCCTGCATGTAGGCCCCGAGCGCGCGGCCGCGCTCGACCACCGCGTGTCCGGCGATCAGGCGTTTCGCTTCGAAGTCGATCAGCGCGGCGGGTGTGCCTTCACGAAGCCGTACCGCCTCGCTCAGCGCCATCGCATCCTCGGCCGCCTTGGTCACGCCCATGCCGACGTGCGGCCGAGCGACGAAGGCCGCGTCGCCCATCAACGCGATGCGACCGAAGACCAGTCGTGACGAGGCGACGTCGTAGATCGGCTGCAGGAAAGGCTGCACGGTCTGGTCGAGGATTTCGGCGAACTGCGGAGCCAGCAGGCGGTGCGCGGCTTCGCGCATCTCGACCACGTGCGCCGGAGCGATCTTGTGCGGTGGGATGCCGAGCGGGTGGTGCTGTCCCTCCACATCGGTCATCAGCGCGCGCAGACCATCGGCCTCGTCGGCCGCGCGATACCAGACGAAGTTGAAACGACGCTTGCCGCGTTCGGTGACGTTGCCGTGACCCGCGACCGGATAGCCGATCAGCTGTTCGCCTTGTGGCAGCCCGAATGCGAAGTGGTCGAAGACCGTGGTCAACGTGCGCTCGGACAATCGGGCCTCGTCGCAGACCCCGCGCCAGGCGATGTAGCCGGCGTACTTCGGGATCGCGGCGGGCAGCAGCTGCGTACGCACCACCGAACGGATGCCGTCGGATGCGATCAGCAGGTCGCCTTCGAAGGTCGCGCCCGATTCGCTTTCGACGCGCACGGTCCGCTCGTCCTGGTCGACGCGTCGGACTGCGAATCCGGCGTGGTGGCGATCGTTGGGGAAGGCTTCGTACAGCAGCGCGTAGAGGCGGCTCCACGAAGTGAGGATTTGCGACATCTGCAAGCGCGCGACGCTTTCACCCTGTTCGTCGAGCACGACGCGCGACTCGACCTTGACGCCGATGCGGTCGTCGACTTCGACGCCCGCACGCGCCAGTCCCTGCATCAACGCGGCGTGCGTGACGATGCCGGCGCCGCGGCCGTCGAGCGACCCGTTGGCCTTCTCGAGCACGTGCACGTCGTGGCCGTCACGCAGCAGCATGTTGGCGGCCAGCAGGCCGCCGAGCGAGCCGCCGGCAATGAGGATGCGGGCCATGTCGAATTCAGGCGGCGACTTCGGTCGCGGCGTAGTTGAGTTCGATCACGCAGCCGTTGGGATCGTCGAGGAACACCTGGTGCAAGCCGATGCTCGGCACCGTGCGCTGCCGATACTCGACACCCTGGCTGCGCAGGTGGTCGAGCATGGTCGACAGGCCGTCGGCGAAGAAGGCGACGTGGTCGATGGTGCCGGTGCCGCGCAGCTTCGTCTCGTCGCGCTCGCCGAGATAGTTGTCGAGGCCCGCCTGTTCGGTGCGATCGATGCCGATGATGTGGACGACCGCGTTGGCCACGTCGCCGTGATCGCCGCGGTACATCCACAGGCCCGGGAACGGGAAGGCCGGTCGCGGACCGACCGTAAGTCCGAGCACGTCCGCGTAGAAGCGGCGGCTCGCTTCGAGATCGGTGGTGCGGATCGAGAAGTGGTTGATCGTCAGTGCCATGTCATGTCCTCCGGGTCGCGCGCTTCTTGGCAGGTGTGGGGTATAGCACCTTGCGGGCCGACAGCAGATAGCTCTTCACGCGATCGCCGATATAGGCGTCGTCGTGTTCCGAGGCTTCGGCGCCGTGCACCGGCTGCTCGTAGACCCAGCGCCGGAGGCCGATGTAGAAGATCCCGCCGTGCAGACCCATCAGCAGCTCCAGTTCGCGCGCGGTCGGCTTCGCGCGGCTGACCACCGCGCAGTGCCGCCGCGTCTCGCGGATCAACCGCGGGAAGAGGCGACTGCGCAGCAGCTCGAAGAAACGATCGGGGATGGTGTGATCGCTCAGTCCCGAGAAGATCAGGATGCGCACGAAGTCGCGCGAGAAGATCGCCTTCGCGTAATCGCGGTAGAAGCGCGTGACCTTCGTCTCGACGTCGAGCTTCGAATCGTCGAGGAGCCGCTCCCATGCCGGCTGCCACAGGCCTTCGAACAGCTCCACGTAGACGCGATCGATCAGTGCCTGCTTGGTCGGAAAGTAGTGATAGAGCAGCGCGTGCGTGACCCCGATGTTCTTCGCCAGATCGCGCAACTGACCGTCCAGTCCGCGATCCGAGAAGAAACGGATCGCGCCCTCGACGATCTGGCGCTCGCGTTCCGCGTTGGTGAGGCGCTTGCGCAGACGCGGTGCGCCGGTCGCCTCCGCCCCGAACGCGGGATTCGCGGGCGGTGGGGGGTGGGGAGCGGTGGAGTCGGTGCGCATGTTCTTGCCTTCCCTTCAAGGGAAGGAACCTTGACGTTCGGGTTTATCCTTAATTTTTGCTGTTTACCGCGTGTTCAACGTTGCGTAGCATTGTTTACCCATTCTTCAATAAGCATCATCGGTGGAAACCCGAGCGCCCGTATGAAGGCACCTGCATTCGATTACGCACGACCGGCTTCGCTCGACGAGACCTTCGCGTTGATGGCCCGGCACGGTGACGACGCGCGCCTGCTTGCCGGCGGGCAGACGCTGCTGGCCACGCTCAACATGCGGCTGTCCGAGCCCGCGCTGCTGATCGACATCAACCGCATCGACGCGCTGAAGGGCCTCACGGTCGAAGGCGACATGCTGCGCATCGGCGCGCTGGCCACGCACCGCCAGATCGAGGAATCGCCGCTCGTCGCGCGACACGCGCCGCTGTTGACGATGGCCGCGCCGCACATCGCGCATCGCGCCATCCGCAACCGCGGCACCTTCGGGGGATCGATCGCGTACGCAGACCCCGCTGCCGAGTGGCCGGTGTGTCTCGCGGTCCTCGAAGGCTTCGTCGTCGTGCGGGATCGTGACGGGGAGCGGCGCATCGCCGCGAAGCATTTCTTCATCGACCTCTACACGACCGACCTGCGCGAAGGCGAACTGATCACGGCCTGCGAATTGCCCATCGCCACCGACGCGGACGTCTTCGCGTTCGAGGAACTGGCCCGCCGTCACGGCGACTACGCGATCGTCGGGCTCGCCGTCGCCGCACGGCGCGGAGCAGCGGGAATCTCGCGCATGCGTATCTGCTATCTTGGGATGGGGACCGTGCCGGTGCGTCCCGCGCACACGGAGATCCTGCTCGAAGACAAGGCGCTCACGGCGGACACGATCGACGCCGCAATCGCGTCGTTGAAGACCGAACTCGATCCGATGGGCGACCTCACCAACACCGCCGAGACCAAGCGCCACCTGGCTTGCGTGCTGGCGCGACGCGCGCTGACCTCGGTGTTGGAGACCACGGCATGAACACGGACACGATCGACTTCCCACTCGACCACAGCCGCGCGATCCGCGTCACCGTCAACGGGCGTCCGCAGCGCCGCGTCGTCATGCCGCGCACGCATCTCGTCGACTTTCTGCGCGAGGACCTCGGGCTGACCGGCTCGCATCTCGGCTGCGAGCATGGGGTCTGCGGCGCGTGCACGGTCCGCCTCGACGGCGAGGTCGTGCGGGGTTGCCTGGTACTCGCCGTGCAGGCCGACGGCGGGACGGTCGAGACCGTCGAAGGACTCACCGACGGCGGCACCATGCGTGACCTGCAGGACGCGTTCGTTGCGCGCAACGCCCTGCAGTGCGGCTACTGCACGCCCGGCATGTTGATGGCGGCCGCCGAGCTGCTGGAGCAGCGGCCGGACGCGACGCGCGACGAGGTCCGCCAGTGGATCTCGGGCAACTACTGTCGATGTACCGGCTACCAGGCGATCGTCGACGCGATCTGCGCGACGTTGGATGCGCGCCGACTGGGGCGCCGAGCCGCATCCCCTGAGCCACCAGCCCGAACCGATGACGCGTTGCACGAAGACGCCGTCGAGCCTTCCGGCCAGGCCGACCTCGACGCGGTGGGCGGATGAACGCGCCCGACCGCCACCCGCGCGAACTGTGGAGCGTCACCGACGATCCACGCTACATCGGCACGTCGGTCAGTCGTCCCGGCGCACGGCGGCTGGTCGAAGGGCAGGGCACCTATGTCGACGACATCCAGTTGCCACGCATGGCCTACGTCGTCTACTGGCGCTCGCCGGTCGCGCATTGCCGCATCACGCGCATCGGTCGCGACGTGGCGCAGGCGATGCCCGGCGTCATCGCGATCGTCGACGGCGCGCAGGTCGCCACCATCTGCAAGCCGTGGGTTGCGACGCTCGGTCACCTGGCCGGCATGAAGTCGGCGCCCCAGCATCCGCTCGCGATCGAACGCGCTTGCTGGCAGGGCGAACCGGTGGTGGCCGTCGTGGCCGAGACGCGCGCGCAGGCCGAGGACGCGATCCAGCATCTCGAGGTCGAGTGGGAGGACCTGCCGGTCGTCGTGGACATGGAGACCGCGCTCGATGCGTCGACGCCGCTGATCCATCCCGACCTCGGCGACAACCTGTGCTTCACGCGATCGTTCGATACCGGCGGTGTCGACGAAGCCTTCGCCGCGGCCGATGTCGTCGCCGAAGCGACCTTCCACTTCGGCCGCCACACCGGTGTGACGCTCGAGCCGCGCTGCCAGATCGCGGACTGGAACTCGGGCGACCGGCGCCTCACGGTCCATCACTCGCAACAGGCGCCGCACATGATGCAGGACCTGTATGCGCGGCAGTTCGACCTGCCCGAGTCGTCGGTCCGCGTGATCTGCAAGGACGTCGGCGGCTCGTTCGGCGTCAAAGTGCACGCCTATCCGGACGATTTCGCGACCGTGGCGCTGGCCATCCTGTTGAAACGTCCGATCAAGTTCGTCGCTGATCGCCTCGAGTCCTTCACTAGCGACATCCACGCGCGCGAGCACCGTGTCAAGGGTCGCATCGCGGCCTCGAAGGAGGGCGACATCCTCGCCTTCGAGATCGACGACCTGACCGGGATCGGCCCGTACTCGATGTTCCCGCGGACCAGCGCGATCGAAGGCAACCAGGTCGTCAACCTGACCGGTGGTCCGTACAGGCACAAGCAGTACCGCGCGAAGCTCGACGTGGTCTTCATGAACAAGACGCCGACCTGTCAGTACCGGGGCGTCGGGCACCCGATCGCGTGCGCGGTGACCGAGGGGCTGGTCGATCTCGCGGCCGCGAAGCTCGGCATTGACCCGCTCGCGTTCCGCAAGCGCAACGTCATCCCCGACTCGGCCTATCCCTGCGTCGGTGCGTCGGGCATCAAGCTCGAAGTGCTGTCGCACGAGGAGTGCCTGCGGAAGATTGAGTCGTTGATGGACTACGACGCGTTGCGCGTCGAACAGGCCGCGCTGCGCAAGCGCGGCATCCACCGCGGCATCGGCTTCGCGACCTTGATCGAGTTGACCAACCCGGGTGCCGCGTTCTACGGCGTAGGCGGCGCGCGCATCGCCGCGCAGGACGGCGCGACGATGCGGCTGGAGCCGACCGGCGCCGTCACGGTGCTGGTCAGCGTCGGCGAGCAGGGGCAGGGCAGCGAAGGGATCTTCGCGCAGATCGCGGCCGACGCCGTTGGCGTCGACATGCGCAAGGTACGAGTCGCGACCGGCGACACCGACGTCACGCCCTACGGCGGCGGCACATGGGCCTCGCGCGGTGCGGGCATCGGTGGCGAGGCCGTGCTGCAGGCCGGGCTGGCGCTGCAGCAGAACATCCTCAAGGTCGCGGCCGTGATCCTCAATCGCGATGTCGCCGACATCGCGGTACGGCGCGACGAGATCGTCGAGGTCGAGACCGGCGGCTCGTTGATGACGCTGGCCGAGGTGGGCCGCATCGCGTACTTCCGCCCCGATACGTTGCCACCGGGCTTCACGCCCGAGCTGATGGTGACGCGCCACTACGCGCAGAAGGACTATCCGTTCATCTTCACCAACGGCGTGCAGGCGTCGTACGTCGAGGTCGATGTGGACACGGGCTTCGTCAAGCTGCTGAAGCACTGGGCCGTCGAGGACTGCGGTCGCGTGATCAACCCGATGCTGGTCGACGAGCAGATCCGCGGCGCGATCGTGCAGGGCATCGGCGGTGCCCTGTACGAAGAGTGCCTGTACGACGAGACCGGCCAGCTGCTCAACGGCAGCATGGCCGACTACCTCGTGCCGATGTCCGGCGAGATGCCCGACATCGAGGTCGCGCACGTGCAGACCCCGACCGCCAGTTCGCAGCTCGGCGCGAAGGGCGCGGGGGAAGCCGGCACCGCGGGCGCGCCGGGTGCGGTGATGAACGCAATCAACGATGCGTTGCGGCCTCTCGATGCCGCAGTCTTCTCGCAGCCGTTCACGCCCGAGAAGATTCTGCGGGCGCTCGGCAAGGTCGGCTGACGATCAGGCCGCCTGCAGTTCGGCGGTCTGCTGCAACGCCGCCTGCAACGCGCGTTCCTTGACCTCGGGTTTCATCATCACGCCCTCGGCGCGGATGATCTCGAGGTCCGTGATGCCGAAGAAGCCGAAGGAGCCGCGCAGGTGCAACTCCTGGTGATCGAGCGACGCCATCGGCGTATCGGCGCCGTAGAAGCCGGCCCGTGCCGAAGCGACCAGCACGCGTCTTCCGCCCAGCAATCCCTCCGGTACGGTCGCGCCGTAGCGGAAGGTCGTTCCCGCGACGGCCAGCGCGTCGAGCCACGCCTTGAGCTGGCTATGCAGGCCGAAGTTGTACATCGGTGCGCCGATCACGATCACGGTAGCCGCAAGGACTTCCGCGACGACGGCATCGAGCAGGGCCACCTCGCTCGCTATTTCGGGGCTGCGCTGTTCGGCCGGCATGCCGCGTCCCATGGCGAGCGCGCCGGTGAATTGCGGAAGGGGAGGCGCGGCGACGTCGCGGTAGGTGACGGTGACTGAGGGGTCGATGACCTGTAGTTGCGCGACGACGGACCCGACGCGTCGCACGAGAGCTGCAAGCCGGTCGCCGAGATCCTGGCGCGCATCGGCGACAAGTGGAGCGTGTTGATCGTGATGCTGCTGGGCGACGGGCCGAAGCGCTTCAACGAGATGCGGCGGCTGATCGACGGCATCTCGCAACGCATGCTGACGCTGCCCGGCCTCGAACGCGACGGCTTCGTGAATCGCACGGCCTATCCGACCGTGCCGCCACGGGTCGACTACGACCTCACCGAACTGGGTCGCTCCCTGCGCGAGCCGATCAGTCGTCTCGGCGAGTGAGCCTTCGCGCATCGCCCCGCGGTCGATGCTGCGCGAGTCGCGTTCGACCAGCGTCTGCAGCCGCCGACGGGACTGGTCTACCGGATCCGCGCGGCAGGGCGCTGACCGTGGCGCGTATGCTTTGACGGCCGCGAGTAAACCCGGACTTGCGGAACCCGATGACGAAACATCGGTCATTCACGGCAGGTCGAAACTTGTTCGTGCTTGCAGTCGGCGCGACCGGCACCATCTTCAATGTCTGGGTGTCTCGATGTGAGCGGTACCCGTGACGTCCCCTCCGTTCTGCAAAGGATCCTTTCCGTGAAACGATTTCTGTCTGTGGTGCTTCTTTCGTGTGCCGCGCTGAGCGTGCTGGCGCCGGTCGCCGAGGCCAAGCGTCTCGGCGGCGGCGGCAACATCGGTCGGCAGAGTTCAACGCCCGCGATGCGCGAGGCGCCGCGGTCGACCCCCAACTCGGCCCCCAACCAGTCGTCCACCGCCACCGCACCTGCCGCCGCACCCGGCGCCGCAGCAGGCGCGGTCCCGCCGAAGCCCAGCTTCATGAGCCGCTACGGCGGCATGATCGCGGGCCTCGGCGCCGGTGCACTGATCGCGTCGATGTTTGGCGGCAGCCTCGGTGGACTCGGCTCGGCGATGGGCGGCATCCTCAACATCCTGTTGATCGCGGGCGCGCTCTATCTCGTCTACCGCTTCTTCATGTCGCGTCGTCGTCCCAGCGCCGTGACGCCACCGATGCAGTTCGCGGGCGAGGGTGGACCGTCGTTCGGCACGATGCCGTTCCAGCGCGAACCCGCGTTCGCCGAGGCGCCCCGCGCGCAGGCCCTCGTCAGTCCGGCCATCAACGTGCCGCCGGGCTTCGAGATCGAACCCTTCGTGCGTCAGGCGCAAAGCTCCTTCCTGCGCCTGCAGGCCGCCAACGACGACCGTGACCTGGCCGACCTGCGCAGCACCACGACGGCCGAGGTCTACGCTGAACTCGCGATGCAGATCCGCGAACGCGGCGACGCGCCGCAGAAGACCGACGTCGTCACGCTCGATGCGCAACTGTTGGAGGTGGTCGTCGACGGCGACCAGATGATCGCGAGCCTGCGCTACTCGGGCACGATGCGCGAGAGCGTCGGCGCTGCCGTGACTCCGTTCGACGAGGTCTGGCACCTGCGACGCTCGGCGCGCGCCGCGAACGACCCGTGGCAGATCGCAGGCATCCAGCAGATGTCCTGACGCCTGCGGCGCTGCAGAGTGAAAGAGGCCCCTCGGGGCCTCTTTCTATTTCACGGGAACGACGAGGTACTTCGCGCCGGTCGCCCGTTCGTTGTAGCCGGCGATGACGTCGAGGTCGAGCATCTCGGCCAGCGAGATTTCGCGCTGGTAGGTGCTCGCGAAGGTCGTCTTCAGTTCGCCGGCCACACGCTGCTTGAGGGCCTGCGAGCGTTCGGCACCGACCGTCGCCAGGAACGGGAACACGAGCCAGCCGCCCATACCCCAGGCCATGCCGAAGTTGCGCACGAACGTGGTCGGGCTGGTGTCGAGGCCGCCGTACAGATAGACCTGCTTGTGGGTCGCCGAGCCGTAGCGGCTGTAGGTCGTCGCGCTGCGCGAGATGGCCGCTTCCATGCAGCCAAGGATCTGCCCGGCGAGCTTGCCGCCGCCGGTCGCATCGAAGGCGAGGGTCGCGCCGGTCGCGACGAGAGCGTCGGTGAGATCGTCGAGGAAAGTCGGCGCACTCGAGTCGACGACGTGCTTCGCGCCGAGGCCCTTCAGCAACGCAACCTGTTCCGGCTTGCGGACGATATTGACGAGGTCGATGCCGTCGGCGATGCAGATGCGGTTGAGCATCTGGCCCAGGTTCGACGCGGCCGCCGTGTGGACCAGGGCCTTGTGGCCTTCCTTCCGCATCGTCTCGGTCATGCCGAGCGCGGTCAGCGGATTGACGAACGACGACGCGCCGTCCGCGGCGGACGCGCCCGCGGGCAGCGGCAGGCACTGCGAGACGTGCACGCAGCGGTACTGCGCGTACATGCCGGCGCCGCCGAGGACGGCGACCAGCTTGCCCATCAAGGCCTGAGCATCGGGCGACGAACCCGCTGCGACGACCGTGCCCGCGCCTTCGTTGCCGGGCGGCATGGCCTGGTCCATGCGACCGGCCATGCCCTTCATCGCGGCGGCCGGCACGGTGGCCGTCACGGTGGCGCCCGATGTCTTCGCGGTCGTCATGTCGGCCGCGCCGAAGATCAGGCCGATGTCGGACGGATTGATCGGTGCGGCCTCGATGCGGACCAGCACCTCGTTGGCGCCCGGCGTCGGCACCTCGACGTCGGCGAGCGAGAGATGGAGCGTGCCGTCGCTCCTGATCAGCGATTGGAGTTGTAGCGCGTTGCGGGCGATCGAGGTGGTCATGGGAGTCCTTGGTGAAGGGAGAGGTCAACGACCTTCGAAGAGCGGCTTGCGCTTGTCGAAGAACGCAGTCAGCGCCTCGTTGAAGTCATGGGTGCGGGTACTGGCCCGGAACTCGGTACTTTCGAGATCGAGTTGCGTGGCGAGATCGTTCTGCAGCGATGCCCGCATCAGGCGCTTCATGCGGCCCAGCGCGAGCGTCGGTCCGGCCGCGAGCCGCTTGGCCAGTATCTCGGTCTCTCCGGCCAGCCGGTCCGCGGCGACGACGCGATTGACCAAGCCGAGGCGCAACGCTTCGGCCGCGTCGAAGGTCTCGCTCAGCAACGCGATCTCCAGCGCCTTGCGCAGACCGACGGCGCGCGGCAGGTGCCACGAGCTCGACAGGTCGCTGCTGGTGCCGATGTTGATGTACGCGAGATTGAACTTGGTGTTGTCGGCCGCGATGGCGAGATCGCAGGCCAGCGCAAGGCTCAGCGAGCCTCCGGCGACGATGCCGTGAAGGCTCGCGAGCACGGGCGCGTCGAGCGCCACCAGGATCTTCACCGCCTCGTGCATCGGCTCGATCAACGCGGCCGCTGCGGCTTCGCCACCGATCTTCATCGCCGACAGGTCGCCGCCCGCACCGAAGCCGCGGCCCTCGCCGCTGACCACCACGACGCGGACCGACGGACCGGCGGCGATCTCGCGACAGGCCGCGACGAAGGCCTGCGCCAGCATGGCGTCGATGGTGTTGAGCTGCTGGGGGCGATTGATCCGCAGACGCGCGATGCCATCGGCGCGCGTGAATAGCAACGGGGGTCGGGTTTCTGTCTGCATGAGGTCTCCTAGACGGGGCGCTGCATCCGGCAGGTCGTCGGCATCTCGGCTTCGGCAGCGCCGATGGTCTTCACGACCCGGAAGCCGTAGCCCGAGCCTTCAACGTCGAAGGGCACGCCGGGTGCGCCCTGGCGATCCATCACGCCGACGACGAGCGGCTGCTGGAACTGATGATCGCCGGCGCGCATGCGGCCGCGCTGGCCTGCGAGGGTGACGTCGGCCGACTCGAGCTCGCGAGCAACTGCGAGCGGGTCGCTGGTACCGGCGCGCTCCATCGCCTGCGCCAGTGCCTCGATCATCAGCTGCATGCGCAGATGGACATAGTCGTCGGCCGGCTTGGGAAAGCGTTCGCGGAACGACCGATAGAAGTCGGCGGACGCCTTCGTCGGCACGTTGGGCAACCAGTCCGCGACCGCGACGACCTGGCCGATGCCCGCCTCGCGGATCGCGGCCGGCGCGCCGAGCGCGTTGCCGTAGAACGTGTAGAAGCGGCCGGTATAGCCGGCGTCGTGCGCGGCCTTCACCAGCAGCGTCAGGTCGTTACCCCAGTTGCCCGTGACGACGGCCTGTGCGCCGCTCGCGATGATCTTGTTGGCGTAGGGCGCGAAGTCCTTCACCTTCCCGAGCAGGTGCAGGTCTTCGCCGACGATCTGGACGTCGGGTCGCACCTCGGCCAGTTGCCGACGCGTCTCGCGCAGCACCGCCTGGCCGAAGCTGTAGTCCTGACCGATCAGGTAGACGCGCTTCAAGGCAGCGTCGTCGCGAATCTGGCTCATCAGCGCCGTGACGCGCATGTCCGAATGCGCGTCGAAACGGAAGTGCCAGAAGCTGCAACGCTCGTTGGTCAGCACCGGATCGACGGCCGCGTAGTTGAGGAAGACCACGCTACGCGCCGGCTCGCGTTCGTTGTTCTTCTCGATCGCGTTGATCAACGCGGCCGCGGTGGCGGACGAGTTGCCCTGCAGGACGTAATGGCTGCCGTCGTCGATCGCCGAACGCAAGGCCGACAGCGCGTCGTCGGTCTGTCCCTTGCTGTCGTAGCGATCGAGCTGCAGCGGGTGTGTGCCGTCCTTCAGCTTGACGCCGCCGCGTGCGTTGACGCGTTCGATGGCCCACACGAGATTGCGATGGACCGCCTCCCCGGTATTGGCGAAGGCGCCGCTCAGGCTCTCGACCAGCGCGAGATGGATGGGTGGGGGCTGTTGCGCTCGCAACGACGGCGACGCGACTGCGAACAGGGCGGCTGCGACAACCCTCGCGAACCCGCGGAAACGACGAGAAGACTTCGATTGCATGTTCGGGAGGGCGGCTGACTCGGGACCGGCAAGTTACAGGAAATCGAGCGCTCTCCTCGCGGGTCGGGCCCGACCGCCATGAGAATATCGCGACCTTCGACGAAGGCGGGACACGGGATGGATGGGATGACCGGATGGATGTTCCTGACGCGCTGGGGCAACTCGGTGTTGCTGCTCCCGGTGGCGGCGTGCATCTGCATCAGCCTGTGGGCCGGCGGCGATCGGCGCGTCGCGTGGCACTGGGCCTTCACGTTCGGCGGCGCCGTGCTGATCGTGCTGGTCACCAAGCTCGCGTTCCTCGGCTGGGGCATCGGCAGTCACAGCTTCGACTTCACGGGCATCAGCGGTCACAGCACGCTCGCGGCCTCGGTGCTGCCGATGCTCGGGTGGTGGCTGACGCGGGATCGAACGCTGTCGGTCCAGCGCACCGCCGTCCTCGCTGCGTGGATCGTGGCGCTGGTGGTCGGCGCCTCGCGCGTGTCGGTCTCGGTGCACTCGGTCTCCGAGGTGGTCTGCGGCCTTGCGCTCGGCACGCTCGTCGCATGGGCGGTGATCCCGCAGGGCTACGTCGCGAAGAATCGCAGTGCTTTCCGCTGGGCCCTGCTGGGCGCGTTGCTGATCGCCGGGATGCTGCCAGGCCTCGGCGAATCCGACGAGGCGCACGGCCTCGTGATGCGGATCGCGTTGCAGCTCTCCGGTCGCACCGAGCCCTTCACGCGCGAGACCTTCTGATGAGTACGCCGTCCGTCAAGGAGAAGGGCTTCGCGGCCCGCCTCGGTCCCGGCCTCATCACCGGCGCGGCCGACGATGATCCGAGCGGCATCGCGACCTACTCGCAGGCTGGTGCTCAGTTCCGCTTCTCCCTGGTCTGGACCTTGTTCCTGACCTTGCCGCTGATGATCGGCATCCAGATGCTGTCGGCGCGCATCGGATGGGTGACGCAGGAAGGCCTCGCCACCAACATCGGCAAGATCTGCCCGCGCTGGCTGACGGTGTCACTGATCGCGTTGCTGGTGATCGCGAACACGATCAACATCGCGGCCGACATCGCGGCGATGGCCGATGCGCTGCGCCTGCTGGTCGGCGGCGTCGAGTCGCTGTACGCGATCGGCTTCGGCACGCTGTGCATCGCCATGCAGCTCTACTTCTCGTACGAGAGCACGGTCCGCATCCTCAAGTGGCTGACGCTCGCGCTGTTCGCCTACGTGGCCGTGATCCTGGCCGTGCAGGTGCCCTGGCATCAGGCGCTGCTCGAATCGATCCGGCCCTGGGACTTCTTCCCGAAGAACGTGTCGGCCATCCAGTACGCATCGACCGTGGTCGCGGTCTTCGGGACGACGATCAGTCCCTATCTGTTCTTCTGGCAGGCCTCACAGGAAGTGGAGGACTCGCGCCGCTCGGGGGACTCGAGCGAACTCAGGCTGCATCCCGGCTACGTCGCGGAGCACCTCTCGCGCATCAAGCAGGACACATGGTTCGGGATGACCTTCTCGAACCTGATCGCGCTGTGCATCGTGATCGCCACCGCCGTCACGCTCAACGAACGCGGCATCACCGACATCCAGACCTCCGCGCAGGCAGCCGAGGCGCTGCGCCCGGTCGCGGGCGAGTTCGCGTTCCTGATCTTCGCGCTCGGCATCATCGGGACCGGCCTGCTCGCGGTGCCAGTGCTCGCGGGGTCGGCGGCCTACGCGGTCAGTGAACTCTTCGGCTGGAAGTGCGGTCTGTCGAGAGGCTTTCAGGATGCTAGGGGTTTCTATCTCATCATCATCGCGGCAACGGGTATCGGATCGGCGATGAGCGTGTTCGACGTCGACCCGATCAAGGCGCTGGTGTGGAGCGCGGTCGTCAACGGCGTGATCTCGGTGCCGATCATGGCCGTGCTGATGCTGATCGGGCAGTCGAAGCGGCTGATGGGCCGCTACACGATCAGCAACCGTCACCGCTTCTTCGGCTGGACCGCGACGGTCCTGATGTCGGTCGCGGTGGTGGTGATGCTGGTGGCGACGTTCTTACCGGGTTAGGTAAAGCTTCCTCCCAACGGCGAGGGGCCGCGTTGCAACAGCGTAGCGGACCTCCATGTCCGACGATCACTTGAAGCCAAGGCCCCACATGTCCAGCGCGATCCTCAACCGTCAGCCCCTCGGCTTTCCCTGGGTCACGCTCGACCCCTCCCTTTTCTGCGTCCATCACGATCGATACCCCGCGGGCAACGGAAGCCTTGGCCCCGGCGCCTCGCTGGCAGGCCGTGAAATCGGCAACGACTTCGCCGGGAAGGACGGCTGGCGCACGCATCACGGCACCGAAGTTCCGGGCTTCCCGTCGCATCCGCATCGCGGCTTCGAGACCGTGACCATCGTCCGCAAGGGACTGATCGACCACGCCGACTCGCTCGGTGCGGTTGCACGCTTCGGGTATGGCGACGTGCCGTGGCTGACGGCGGGCAAGGGCATCGTCCCCTTCGAGATGTTCCCGCTGCTCGAGGTCGATCGCGCGAATCCGCTCGAGCTCTTCCAGATCTGGTTGAACCTGCCGGCCGCAAGCAAGATGGCCGAGCCGCACTCCACGATGTTCTGGTCCGAAGACATCCCGACCCAGGTCGAGATCGATGCCGACGGTCGCACGACGCACATCAGTGCCATCGCCGGCGGGCTCGCACACGTCAACGCGCCACTGCCGCCGCCGCCCGATTCGTGGGCTGTACGCAGCGAAGCCGACGTCGCGATCTGGACCCTCCCTGCGGCGGCCGGCATCGACACGAAGCGTAGCCTCTACTTCTTCAAGGGCGCATCGATCGTGGTGGATGGTGAAACGCTCGAGTCGCACATGGCTCTCGAATTGCGCGGCACTGCGAACGTCGAGTTCGTCAACGGTGATGTCGAGAGCGAGTTCCTCTTGATGCAGGAAAAGCCGATCGGCGAAGCGCTCGCGCAACACGGACCGTTCGTGATGAACACCCGGCAGGAGTTGCAGCAGGCCTTCGCCGACTACCAGCGCACGCACTTCGACGGCTGGCCTTGGCCCGACGACGGACCGGTCCACCGCGAGGCCTCGCGTGATCGTTTCGCGCGGCACGTCGACGGCCAGGTCGACACGCGATCGGCGCCGCTCGCAACGTTGGTCGACCGACGACCCGCGAGGGTCTCCGAATGTAATGGTCAGCGCGCATCGAAGTCACTAGACTTCGATGCGCTGTGTACAGCCGCACCGGAGTCCCTGCCCACGGCACGGAAGCCGGTGACGAAACCAAAAAACATTCGGAGACAGACATCATGCGTATTCGCCTATGGCGCGGGTCGGCCGTTGCATCGTCATGCGTGCCGCGAGGCCGCCCCCTGATCGCAGCGCTGATCGCGGCGACCGTGCTGGTCTCCGTGCCCGCCTTCGCGTTGGCCTCGGGTGTCAGCGTCCGTTTCGACTTCTCGAATCCGGCGACGACGCCCTTCCCCAGCGACCGCTTCACGCGCGTCGACTTCACGCAGAACACGTTCCGTCGCGTGCGCCTGCCGAAGCCCGACTGCACCGTGCAGGTGTCGGACTGCACAGACATCGACGTCATCAATACGCTCGACGGTTTCAACACGCAGCCGCGCATCACGATCCCGTTCACCGGTGACATCGACCTGTCTACCGTCAGCAGCGACACGGTCTATCTGGTCAACCTCGGCGACACGCTGACCGGTGGCGGTGTGGGCGAGAAGGTCGGCATCAACCAGATCCAGTGGGACGCCGCCGCAAAGACGCTGGTCGTCGAGTCGGACCAGTTGCTCGCTGAGCACACGCGCTATCTGTTGGTCATCACCGACGGCGTGCGCGACGCGCAGGGTCGGCGCATCGAGACTGGCGGCTTCGGCCGCTTCCGCGATGCACCGAGCCGCGACGAGCGGGACGATCGCGATCTGATGGACTACCGGCGGTCGCTGGGTGACGGCGAACGCTCGTCGCGCGATCGCACGCACATCGTCGCGCTCAGCCTCTTCACGACCCAGAGCATCAGCGCCGACCTCGAGAAGATCCATCGCCGCATCCGCAACTCGAATCCAGCGCCGGTCGACTTCCGCATCGGCAACGGCGGCGCGACCCGCGCGGTGTTCCCGGTAGCGACGACGACCGCCATTCAGTGGAACAAGCAGACCGGTACGACGTCGTTCACGAGTTCGTTCGTGCCTACGCCCGCGCTCAACGTTTTCCCCGGAGCAGTCTCCCGCGTCGCGTTCGGCCGCTTTCGCTCGCCCGACTACGAAACGGCCGCGAAGTACATCCCCGCCACCGGCACCCTGTTCGGCGAGCCGCAGCAACAAGGCAGCAACGACCTGATCGTCGAGGTCTTCCTGCCGAGTGGCCAGCGACCCGCCGCGGGCTGGCCGGTCGCCATCTTCGGACATGGCTTCACCGACAGCATGTATGGTGCACCGTGGACCGTGGCGTCGACCTTCGCGTCGAAGGGCATCGCGACGGTGGCGATCAACGTGGTGGGCCACGGCTTCGGACCGCAGGGCACGCTCACGGTCATCCCGGCCGGTGGATCACCGGTTGGGGTGCCCTCGGGCGGTCGCGGCTACGACCAGGACGGCAACGGCACGATCGACTCGACCGAAGGCGTCAACGCGGTCGCGCCGCACACCATCATCAGTAGTCGCGACGGCCTGCGCCAGACCGTCGTCGACCTGATGCAGCTGGTGCGGCAGATCCAGGTGGGCGTCGATGTCGACGGCGACGGCAGCATCGACCTCGACCGCGACAACATCTACTACGCGGGGCAGTCGTTCGGTGGCATCTACGGCACGATCCTCCTGGGTGTCGAAGGCGGCATCAAGGCCGGCGTGCCGAACGTGCCCGGCGGCTCGATCTCCGAGGTCGCGCGCCTCGGTGCGTTCCGCGGACTGATCGCCCAGGCGCTCGCGACGCGCACGCCGCAACTGATCAACCTGCCCGCCGGATCGCCAACCTACTTTGACGAGAACATCCCGCTGCGCAACCTGGCTTCGGTGGTCAACACCGTGCCCGGCGCGAGCGCGATCCAGGTCGTGCTGGAACGCAACGAGTGGGTGCAGCAGACCGGCAATCCGGTGACCTACGCGCCGTTCATCCGCAAGGGCCCGTTGCGCGGCAACGCCGCCAAGCCGGTGATCTTCCAGTTCGCGAAGGGCGACGGCACGGTGCCCAATCCAACCACTAGCGCCATCCTGCGGGCCGGTGGACTGGCCGACCGCGCGACCTTCTTCCGTAACGACCTGGCTTACGCGGCGACCAATGGACAGATCCCGAAGAATCCGCATACCTTCCTGACCAACATCGGGGTCCCGGCCAGCGCGGCCTTCGCCGTCGCCGCGCAACTGCAGATCGCGACCTTTTTCCAGTCGGGTGGCACGCTGATCATCGACCCAGACGGCGCGGGTCCGTTCTTCGAGACGCCGATCCTGTTGCCCCTGCCCGAGACGCCGAGCTACCTGCCGTGACGCATCGGTAGCGCGGTGTGAGAGAGGGCCTTTTGTGGGCCCTCTTTTCCATTTTTCAATCGATGCCCGGCAGCGCCTCGAAGGCCGCGTCGATGAAGTCCACGAACGCGCGAACACGCAACGTCTTCTGGTGGCGTTGCGCGTACACGGCATAGACGTCGGCGTCCGGCGTGACGTGGTCGGACAGCACTTCGACCAGCCGGCCGCTGCGCAGGTAGCGCCGCACGTCCCACTCGGCGCGCAGCACGATGCCGTGACCCGCGAGCGCCCAGATCACGGCGATCTCGCCATCGTTGGTGGTGAGCGCGCCGCGCACTTTGACCGAAGTCCACTTGCGTCGGCTGGTCCGGGTACTCGCGAGTCGCCACACGCCGTAGGTGTCGTTGCCCTGGCGGATGCCGATGCAGCGATGATGCAGAAGATCGTCGGGCGTCTCGGGCGTGCCGAACTGCGCGAGGTAGCGCGGCGATGCGCACAGCAGCCGGCGATTGGACGCGAGGCGCTTTGCGACCACGCGCGCTTCGGGCGGTGTGCCGAAGCGGATGCAGACATCGAACTCGTCGCCGGTGAAGGTCGGCGGATGCGCCGACAGCTGCAGCTGCACGTCCACTTCACAATGCTTCGCGACGAACGCCGACACCACCGGGGCGACGTGGATGCGCCCGAAGCCGAGCGTCGCATTGATGCGCAGCAGGCCCTGGGGCGCTGCGCGCGCCTGTGCCAGTGTCTCGTCGAGGGCCTCGATGTCGTCGAGGATGCGACGCGCACGATCGAGCAGCACATGGCCTTCGGGTGTCAGGCTCATGCGCCGCGTGTTGCGCGCGATCAGCGACAGGCCGAGACGTGACTCCATCTGCGACAGGCGGCGGCTGACGGCAGCCGTGGTCACGCCGAGGTCGCGCGCCGCCGCGCTCAGGCTGGTGCTGGCCGCGAGCGTGACGAAGAAGGGAAGTTCGCCGGCTTGGATGCGCATGATCGATTGTTGACTTCAACTCAAGGATGCCTTGAGTCGATTGTCGCGCAATGACACTGCTCCCTGCTGAAAATGCGCATCCGTCGTTCCCGCGTGCGCAGGGACGACGATCTTTCATTCGAAGGATTCCGCATGAAGACCTATCGCATCGCGACCATCCCTGGCGACGGCATCGGCAAGGAGGTCGTTCCTGCCGGCGCCGAAGTGCTCGCCGCGCTGGCGGCCATCGACTCCACGTTCAAGTTCGAGTTCATCGACTTCGGCTGGGGCGGCGACTATTACCGTAGGCACGGCGTGATGATGCCGGCCGACGGCCTCGACGCGCTGCGCGACGTGGACGCCATCCTCTTCGGCTCCGCAGGCGACCCGGACATCCCCGACCACATCACGCTGTGGGGACTGCGGCTCAAGATCTGCCAGGGCTTCGACCAGTACGCCAACGTGCGGCCGACGCGCATCCTGCCGGGCATCGACGGTCCGCTGAAGCGTTGCGGGCCCGACGACCTCGACTGGGTCATCGTGCGCGAGAACTCGGAAGGCGAGTACAGCGGTGTCGGGGGCCGCGTGCACCAAGGTCATCCGATCGAGGCCGCGACCGACGTGTCGATCATGACCCGTACCGGTGTCGAACGCATCCTGCGCTTCGCCTTCCGCCTCGCGCAGTCGCGCCCGCGCAAGCTGCTCACGGTCGTTACCAAGTCGAACGCGCAACGGCACGCGATGGTGATGTGGGACGAGATCGCGCTGCAGGTCTCGAAGGAGTTTCCCGACGTGAAATGGGACAAGGAACTGGTCGACGCCTGCACCGCGCGCATGGTCAACCGGCCCGCGACTCTCGACACGCTGGTCGCGACCAACCTGCATGCCGACATCCTCAGCGACCTCGCCGCCGCGCTGGCGGGCAGCCTCGGTATCGCACCCACCGGCAACATCGATCCCGAGCGTCGCTATCCGTCCATGTTCGAGCCGATCCACGGGTCGGCTTTCGACATCATGGGCAAGGGCCTCGCCAATCCGGTCGGCACGTTCTGGTCGGTGGTGATGATGCTCGAACATCTCGGCGAACCCGCGGCGGCCGCGGTCGTGATGCGTGCGATCGAGAGCGTCACGTCGAATCGCGCGCTCCATACTCGCGACCTCGGCGGCAACGCCACCACGGCCGACGTGACGCAGGCGGTGATCGGCTTCATCGGAGCAGAGGTGCAGCGCAAGGCTGCCTGAACGAACCGACAAGAACAACGAAGGAGACGCATGAACAACCTCTGGAGCAGGACCCTATTGTTCGCCGCAGCGATCGGCCTGAGCGGCATCGCTTCGGCACAGCAGCCGCCGCCGATCATCATCAAGTTCAGCCACGTCGTCGCGGCCGATACCAACAAGGGCAAGTCGGCGGAGTACTTCAGGAAGCTCGTCGAGGAGCGCAGCAAGGGCGCGGTGAAGATCGAGGTCTACGCCAACTCCGTGCTCTACAAGGACAAGGAGGAGATGGAAGCGCTGCAGCTCGGCGCCGTGCAGATGCTCGCACCGACACCGGGCAAGTTCGGTCCGCTCGGCGTGAAGGAGTTCGAGGCGCTCGACCTGCCTTACCTGTTCGATTCGCTCGAAGACGAGATTAAGGTTACCAACGGACCGATCGGGCAAGCGCTGTTCGCGAAGCTCGAGAACAAGGGCATCCACGGCCTCGCGTTCTGGAACAACGGCTTCAAGGAGATGACCAGTAACAAGGCGCTGCGCACGCCGGCGGACTTCAAGGGCCAGAAGCTGCGCATCCAGTCGTCGAAGGTGATCGAGGCGCAGATGCGCGCGGTCGACGCGATCCCGCAGGTGATGGCATTCGCCGAGCTCTACCAGGCGATGCAGACCGGGGTCGTCGACGGGCAGGAGAACCCGACCAACGTGATCTATCCGTCGAAGCTCTACGAGGTGCAGAAGTACCTGACGGTGTCCGACCACGGCTATCACGGCTATGCGGTGATCGTGAACGCGAAGTTCTGGGCGGGCCTGCCGCCCGACATCCGCACGATGCTCGAAGGGGCGATGAAGGACACGGCGAACTACTTCAACGCGTCGGCCAAGAAGGAGAACGACGACGGGCTCGCGGCGATCAAGGCATCGGGCAAGACCGAGATCATCGTGCTCACGCCCGACGAGAAGCACGCGTGGAAGAAGGCCTTCCTGAAGGTCCACGACGAGATGGCCGAGCGGGTCGGCGGCAAGGCATTCGTGCAGTCCATCTACAAGGAGACGGGCTTCGATCCTGCGAAGCTTTGACGCGGTGAAAAACGGCTGCGCGATGCGGCCGTTTCCGGGTTGAAGCCTGCGAGGATCAGCTCACTGGCAGCTCCAGATAGCTCCCCTTGAGTGCGCCGGTCGCGAAGATCGCGTTCAGCTGGGTCACCTGCGCGGGCGTGAACGCCACCGTGTAGTCGCTCATCGCCACCGGCTTGAGCTGGCGCTTCATGATGTCGTTCGTCAACGGTCCGCCCGCCACGATGTGCGGCGTGCTGAAGCGCGGATAGAGCCGGTTGCAGCGCGTCGACGGATCGAGCGACGCGGCCTCGTTGATGCGCACGCCGGTCGGATCCCAGCATGCGTCGGTCGCCATGGCCGGCTTCAGGCGCGTCACTTTGTCGAGCGACGCCGGCGCCGGGTCCGCCACGATCGTGTCGAGCCAGGTGTTGATCGTGTCGAGCGACGGCACGCCGATGTCGAAGCCCGATGTCAGCCCGCTCGCGAAGATGATCTGGTTGTCGGTACGACCGTTGGCGCGCTGCAGTAGGGCGCAAACGATCAGGTCCTGCAGCGCTGGATGCCGACGTTGTCGATCGGGCGTCGTGCCTTGTTGGTCCCCGGCGTTACGCCCAGCAGGTTGACGTTGGTCTGGAAGAAGTCGCAGCGCAGCCCGTTGGGGTTGCTCGTCCTGTTGAAGATGCTGGCGACGTTGGCCGGCTGCGTGACGCCGCATCCCGATGCGTTGTCGGACTTGATGATGCTGGTGATGGCCAGGTCCCAGAGCTGGCAGGTGCCGTTGTTGAAGCCGTTGATGGAAGTCTGCTTGGCCGCGGTCCAGCGCGTCGGGTTGCCGGCGTAGACGTTGTTGAGCAGCCGGCACTCCAAGATCTCGGGCATCAGCGTCTCGGGAAACGAGACGTTCGGCTGGAGGCCGTCGAGCAGTCCAGGGAACAACTGCGCGATCAGGTACTGCTGGATCGCACCGCCCGAGCCGCCCACGCCGATGGTCCACTTGGGCAGGCCGACGTGTTCGATGAAGTACTCCTTCATCATCATCGGCGTCTCGCCCTGCAGGTGCGGGTCGGTGTGCTGGTTGTTCCACAGCTCGGTCGAGTTCATGAACGCGAAGCCGCGCGACAGTTCGCGATCGCTGAGGATGGTCCCGATCGAACGACGCTTCGCCGCGAACGACTGGATCGCGCATGCCGGCGATCGCGTGCACCACTGGATCGGCATCGTCGACGGCTTCGGCCGACGGTCGCGTCGCCACGCTCACCGGCGTACGCGCGGGCGTCTGGTTCGGCGAAGGATCGCTGATCAAGCACGAGTCGCGACGTGACGATGTGACGGCCCTGCGACCCTCCAAGGTCGTGTTGATCCCACGCGACACCTTCGTTCGCCTGCAGGACCACATCATCCCGTTCAACCACTACCTGCAGGACCTGATGAACGCGCGCCTGAGCCTGTTCATCGGGACGCTCGCGCACGACCGGCTGCTCGACACCGACGCACGCGTCGCGTACCGCCTCGGCAGCCTGCTCGACGAGGCGCTCTATCCACAGGCCGACCGCCACGCGCAGATCGGTCAGGGCGAGGTCGGCCCGCTGGCCAACGTGTCCCGGCAGCGCGCTACTGTCGCGCTGCAACGCCTGCAGGGTCTCGGCCTGCTGCGCATCGAGCGCAGCGGCCTGACGATCCTCGGCATCGAGGGACTGCAGCGTTTCGGCGAAATGGGAGAGGTCCCGCTGCCGGCCTGATAGTCGCGGTGCCGCTCGATTTGGTGCCTCGATGCACCATCGGTGATCAGGGTGGTGCACGACCGTTCCTCGAACCTGGTCAGACCGTTCGAGAACGCCTTGCGAACAAAGCCTTGCATCGTAGGAATCGTCTTGGCACGGTGCGTGCATCCATGGGTGAGGCTGTCCCACTCATGGAGCACATCGCGATGAATGCTGGTCTCAAGCAGTGCCTGCGCTGGTTGCCGGTCCTGTCGTTCGCCGTCTTCGCCTTGGGCGCCGCCCGGGCCGAGACGGTCGCGCGCTACGGCATATCGCTGGCCGATATCCCGTTGACCACCGGCCAGCCCGATCGGGGCGCCGGCGCCTATCAGTTCACCGGGCACACGATCTACGATCCGCTGATCGCGTGGGAAGCCAACATCGC
>JANXTA010000025.1 GCA_025356395.1 Betaproteobacteria bacterium | reverse complement strand
GCAGGCCAACGAGCAGTTCGTCAGCGTGCTGTCGTTCCGCGTCGGGCCCTACGGTCCGGCCGGCGTCGGCATCTTCGGCGGCTTCATCGATTACATGAACTACGTCAACGTCAAGGAAGGCGGCGTCGGTGGCGTCAAGCTGACCTGGGAAGAGTGCGAGACCGAGTACGCGGCCGCGCGCGGCGTCGAGTGCTACGAGCGCCTGAAGACCAAAAGTCCGACCAAGGGCACGATGATCCATCCGGTGTCGACGCCGATCACCTACGCGCTGCTCGACAAGACTGCGGCCGACAAGGTGCCGCTGGTGCAGACCGGCTACGGCCGTACCGACACGATCGACGGGCGCTACTTTCCGTGGGCCTTCCCGCTCATCACCACCTACCCGATGCAGGCGACGGCGATCGTCAAGTACATCGACGGCAAGGAGAAGGGCAACCTGCGCGGCAAGAAGATCGCCTACCTGTATCTCGACTCCGCGTACGGCAAGGAGCCGATCACGTATCTGCAGGCCGAGGCGAAGGTCAACGGCTTCGAACTGCAGACCTACCCGATCGCGCCACCCGGCACCGAACAGGGCGCGCAGTGGCAGCAGATCCGCCAGTTCCAGGCCGACTACGTGATCTTCTGGGGTTTCGGCGTGATGAACTCGGCGGCGATGCGCGCCGCGCAGAAGATCGGCTACCCGCGCGACAAGATCATCGGCAGCTGGTGGGCGGGCTCCGAAGAGGACACGGTGCCGGCGGGTGATGCGGCCAAGGGCTACATGTCGGCCGCGATGAACGTGTCGGGCAAGACCCCGTTGATCGTCGACATCGAGAAGACGCTGTACGGCGCCAACCCGACCGGCAACATGCAGGACAAGTCCAAGATCGGCGGCATCAACTACAACCGCGGCGTCGTGATCGGCCTGATCACCGTCGAGGCGATCCGCGTCGCGCAGGCCAAGTACGGCAAGAAGGTGATGGACGGCGAGCAGATCCGCTGGGCGCTCGAGCACATGGACCTGTCGGACGCGCGCTTGAAGCAACTGAACGCGACCGGCCTGATGCCGACGATGAAGACCAGTTGCCTGGACCATGAAGGATCGGGAAAGATCAAGATCCAGCAGTGGGACGGCACGAAGTGGAACCTGGTCTCGGACTGGATCGAGGGCAACCGGCAGCTGGTGCGTCCGTTGCTGGAGCAGTCGGCGATCGACTATGGCAAGAGCAAGGGGATTACGCCAAGAGATTGCGCGAAGGAAGGTTGATCACGGCGGGGCGTAGCCCCGCCACTTCATGTCATCCCGGCGAAGGCCGGGAGCCAATGATTCGATCGTAAAAATTAGGCCCCGGCCTTCGCCGGGGTGACATAGTCAGATGGCCGCACTCTCCATACAACGCGCCGCAACGCCCGCCGCTCTCCTCGTCGTCAACAACATCGAGGTGATCTACGACCACGTCATCCTCGTTTTGAAGGGCGTGTCGCTGACGGTGCCGAAGGGCAGGATCGTCGCGTTGCTCGGGGCCAATGGTGCCGGCAAGACCACCACGCTGAAGGCGATCTCGAACCTGCTGCGCGCAGAACGCGGCGACGTGACCAAGGGTTCGATCGAGTTCGAAGGCGACCGCGTCGACCGGCTCACGCCCAACGACCTCGTCAAGCGCGGCGTGATCCAGGTGATGGAAGGCCGTCACTGCTTCGCGCACCTGACGATCGAGGAGAACCTGCTGACCGGCGCCTACACGCAGAAGATCGGACGCGCTGCGGTGAACGAGCAACTGGAACGGGTCTACGCCTATTTCCCGCGCCTCAAGGTCCGCCGCACGAGCCAGGCCGGCTACACGTCGGGTGGCGAGCAGCAGATGACCGCGATCGGCCGCGCGCTGATGGCGCGACCCACGATGATCCTGCTCGACGAACCGTCGATGGGCCTCGCGCCGCAGATCGTCGAGGAGATCTTCGCGATCGTGCGTGACCTGAATCAGAAGGAACACGTGTCCTTCCTGCTGGCCGAGCAGAACACCACCGTGGCGCTGTCGAACGCCGACTACGGCTACATCCTCGAGAATGGTCGCGTGGTGATGGACGGCGACGCTGCGGCTCTGGCGGCCAACGAGGACGTCAAGGAGTTCTATCTCGGCGTGGCCGGCGAGGGCCGCAAGAGCTTTCGCGATACCAAGTTCTATCGACGCCGCAAGCGCTGGCTCAGCTAACGATCATGCAAGCCGGACCCGAAGCCCTCACGAAGCTGCAGGAGCTGATCCGTCAGCTCCGTGGCATTCCTCAGGTGCGCGAGAAATCGCCGGGGACGTTTCATCTGCTCGGCCAGGCGTTCGTGCATTGTCACGAGACCGACGGCAAGCTGCATGCCGATCTCCGGAAGGCGTCGGGCACGGGCTTCGATCGCTACGCGGTCGACACGTCGCCCGAGCAACGGAAGCTGATCGATGAAGCGAAGCGTCGTGCGGCCAAGATCACCGATGAATGACATCAGCAAGTGAACATCACCAAGGCCCACGCCTTCTGCGCCAAGCTGCCCGGCGCCACGCGCGATCTCAAGTGGCCGGACGCGGACAGCGTGCATCCCGTGTTTTCCATCGGCGGCAAGATGTTCGCGATGTTCACGTTGAAGCAGGACAAGCTCATCGACGAGCTGCTGTTCAAGGTCGACGACGCGCGCTTCCTCGAGCTCACCGATCGCCAGGGCTTTACGCCGGCGCCTTACCTGGCGAAGGCCCATTGGGTGAAGGTCGACGGGACGCCGCTGTCGGACACGGAAGCCAAGCAGTTGCTGACCGAGGCCTATCAGACCGTGATGGCGAAGCTGACGAAGAAGATGCAACGCGAGATCGCCGACGCCTCCCGTAAGTAAACACCCGGTAACTTCCGCCCAAGGATCTCCATGAATACGCACGCGTGGGGCGCAGGCCCCAATGGCGCCCATCTCGACGCGCGCGAGAGTCGCGATCCGCAGCAGCGCGACGCCGAAGTCGCCGCGCGACTGCCCGCGCTGATCGCTCGCGCAAAGACGGCGAGCGGCTTCGCTCGAATCCTCGCCGACGTCGACCCGCAGGCGGTGACCAGCCGCGGCGCGCTCGCGTCGCTGCCGGTCACGCGCAAGTCGGACCTGAGGCCGCTGCAGGACGAGACGCCGCCGTGGGGCGGCCTGATCGCGAGCGACACTTCCGGCCTGTCGCGACTGTTCATGTCGCCGGGTCCGATCTTCGACCCTGAAGGCCGCGGCGACGACTGGTGGCGCTTCGCGCGACCGATGTGGTCGGCGGGATTGCGGCCCGGCGACATCGTGCACAACGCGTTCTCGTATCACTTCACGCCGGCTGCCTTCATGATCGAAGGCGGCGCGCGGAAGATCGGCTGCCCGATCATTCCCGCGGGCGTCGGCAACACCGACATGCAGCTGCAGGCGATTGCCGCACTCAAGCCGTCGATGTATGCGGGCACGCCGTCGTTCCTCAAGCTGATCCTCGAAAAGGCGCTCGAGAACGGAGCCGATGTCTCGAGTTTCAAGCGCGCGCTGGTCAGCGCCGAGCCGCTGCCGCCATCGCTGCGCGCGTGGTTGATCGAGCACGGCATCCCGGTGGTGCTGCAGCTCTACGGCACCGCCGATCTCGGTTGCATCGGCTACGAGACGCAGAGCGACGGCGCCGTGCATCCGGGCTTCGTCGTCGACGAGGACGTGATCGTCGAAATCGTCCGGCCGGGCACCGGCATGGCGGTCGCGGAAGGCGAGGTCGGCGAGATCGTCGTCACCAGCTTTAACCACGATTACCCGCTGGTGCGCTTCGGGACCGGCGACCTGTCGGCCGTGCTCGATGGCAGGTCGCCGTGCGGTCGGTCCAACCTGCGCATCAAGGGCTGGATGGGGCGCGCCGACCAGACCACCAAGGTGCGCGGCATGTTCGTGCACCCCGCGCAGATTGCGGCGGTCCTCAAGCGTCATCCCGAGATCGTCAAGGCGCGCATGGTCGTGTCCGGCACGACCGGCGAGGACCGCATGGTGTTGATGTGCGAGCTGGGGTCGTCCGCGAACGGCGATCAGGACGTGATCGTCGCCACGATCCGCGACGTGACCCGACTGCGCGGCGAAGTGGTCTTCGTCGCCAGCGGCTCGCTGGCCAACGACGGCAAGGTGATCGAGGACGCACGCAGTCTCGATTGAGTCGGCCTCACCTGAACGAGAACCTCCATGGATCTGCAACTGCGCGACAGGAACGTCCTCATCACCGGCGGGAGCAAGGGCGTCGGCCTCGCCTGCGCGCGGCTCTTCATCGCCGAAGGTGCGCGCGTCGTGCTCGTTTCGCGGTCGCAAGCCAACCTCGATCAGGCACGACAGTCGCTCGGCGATGTCCACCCCGTGGCCGCCGATCTCGTCGATGCTGAAGCGGCCGCGTCGATGATCGAGCGCGTCGAAGCCGACTTCGGTGCGATCGACGTGCTCGTCAACAGCGCGGGTGCCGCGCGACGCAGCGCCGTCGAGGACCTCACGCCGGCGCACTGGCGCGCGGCGATGGACGCGAAGTACTTCACCTACATCAACGTGATCGATCCGATGGTCAAGCGGATGGCCGCGCGTGGCCGGGGCGTGATCGTCAACGTGATCGGCGTCGGCGGCAAGATCGCGTCGTCGGTCCATCTCGCCGGCGGCTCCGCGAACGCGGCGTTGATGCTGGCGACGACGGGCCTGGCCCATGCCTACGCCTCGCAAGGGGTCCGCGTCGTTGGCGTGAATCCCGGTCCGATCAACACCGAGCGTGCGGTCGAAGGCCTCAAGGTCGAGGCGGCGCGGGCCGGCTTCGGCGAAGACGAAGCGCGCGTGCGCGCCTCGGCTGGACTGGGCTTCCGTCGTTTCGCGGAGTCCGACGAGATCGCGAGCATCGTGGTCTTCGCTGCATCGGAGCGGGGCCGTTATCTGTCGGGGGCGAACATCACGACCGATGGAGCCTCTTCCGCCGTCGTGCTCTGAGGTTTCGGGCACACTCGCGGGCCACGAAGCAGACCCATCGAGGAGAACGGCCACCATGAGCGACATGACGACTCCCGCAGGCACACCGCCGCTGAACTGGCCATCACTCGCGAACAGCAGCATGTTCCGGCCCGATCTCCTCGCCGGCAAACGGATCCTGATCACCGGCGGTGGTACCGGCCTCGGCCGCGCGATGACCGAGCGCTTCCTGCAGCTCGGCGCGAGCTGTTACATCTGCGGACGCCGGCAGGGCGTGCTGGAGGACACGGCGCTGACGCTGATGCGCGAGCACGGCGGCCTCGTGAAGCCCTTCGCGCTCGACATCCGCGACGCGGCCGCGGTCGATGCGATGATCGAGACCATCTTCGACGATGGGCCGCTGACCAACCTCGTCAACAACGCGGCGGGCAACTTCATCTCGCCGACCGCGATGCTGTCGCCGCGCGGCTTCGACGCGGTGGCGAACATCGTCATGCACGGCACCTTCTACGTGACGCATGCGGTGGGCAAGCGCTGGGTCGCGATGGCGCGTAAGGGCGAATGGACGCGGGAACATCCGTATCGCAGCGTGATGTCGATCATCGTGACGTGGGTCAAGAACGGCGGCCCTTACGTCGTGCCCAGCGCGATGAGCAAGGCCGCCATCGACGCGATGACGAAGTCGCTGGCGACGGAGTGGGCGCAGTACGGCGTGCGACTCAACGCGGTCGGGCCGGGCGAGATCCCGACCGAAGGCATGTCGAAGCGCCTCAATCCCGGCGAGGAGCCGGGCGCCCGCAGCGCCCGCACCAATCCGATGGCGCGCACCGGCTCGATGGACGAGCTGCAGAACCTCGCGACCTTCCTGATGAGCGACGGCTGCCAGTGGCTCAACGGCGAGACCATCATGATGGACGGCGGCAACGCGCTGGCCACGGGCGGCAACTTCTACAGCCTGCGCGAATGGTCGGAAGAGCAGTGGAAGGACGCGCGCGAACGCATCGAGGCGCAGAACCAGAAGGATCGGGCGCAGCGCACGTAGGCGGCCGGTCGACGCGCATCTCTGTGGCGTTCCTGTCAGAGATCCTGCTCCAGCTGTTCGGCGAGCTGATCCTGCAGCTCTTCTTTCAGGTTCTTGTCGAGCTGGGCCTGCGCAGCATCGCCGAACCGTTCAGGCGTCAGCCGAACCCGTGGATGGCCGCGTTCGGCTACGCGCTGCTCGGCACGGCGGCCGGTGCGATCAGCCTCCTGCCGTTCCCGGCGCTGATGATCGACTCGCCGTTCGGGCGCCTCGTGAGTTTCGGCCTGAGCCCAGTCGCCGCGGGTGCCGCGATGGCTGCGCGCGGGGTACGGCGTCGCAGTCGCGACCAGGAGCTGATCCGTATCGACCGGTTCTTTTACGGCTACCTGTTCGCGCTGCCGATGGCCCCCGTGCGCTTCCACTTCGGCCACTCGCGGGACGCGCGTGTCGGCCATGCGAAGATTTGCCGCACCATCGAATCACCCAGGAAAAAAATGCCATTCGTCGGAGTCGGACTGCACTTGCTGGTCGCGCTGTTCTTCGCCGTCCACGTCGTGCGCAACGGCCAGCCCATCTTCTGGCTGTTCGTGCTGTTTTCGTTCCCTCTGCTCGGCAGCATCGTCTACTTCGTCGCGATCTGGCTGCCCAACTCGCGACTGCAGCACGGCGCGCGGAAGGCGGTCTCGGTCGCGGCCCGCTCGCTCGATCCGACGCGTGAGCTGCGCGAGGCGCGCGCCACGTTCGACTACACGCCGACCGCGCAGAACCAGATGCGACTCGCGGCTGCGCTGCTCGAGGGAGGCCAGGCCGAAGAGGCGGCGCGCAACTACGAGGCCTGCCTGAAGGGGCCGTTCGCGGCTGACCTCGAGATCCGACTCGCTGCCGCCCGCGCGTTCGCCGCCGCGAAGCGGCCGCGCGATGCCATCACGCATCTCGAGGCCATCCGCGGCATCAACCCCAACTTCCGCGTCGAGCCGGTTTCGTTGCTGCTCGCGCAGTCCTTCGCGGCTGCCGGTCGCGGCGCTGAAGCGAAGACGGAGTTCGAATTCGCGGTCACCCGCTTCGGCAGCTTCGAGAGCTTCGCCGAGTACGCGATCTGGGCCGCCGGCTCCGACGACACGACGCTCGCCGCGAAGCTGCGCGCCGATGCCGACCGTTCGATGCAGCGCTGGGACCGTCACACGCGCGACCTCAACCGGCCGCTGATCCGCCGGCTCGACGCGGTAGTCGACGCCACCCGGACTCGTGGCTGAAGAGCCGGCTCATCCTTCAACGACTAAGCGCCTACCTTCCGTGTCGAAACCCGAGATCGAGACCACCGCGAGCGTCGTCGTCTATCGCAACCGCTGGATGCTGTTGCGCGAGGACGCCATCACCTATGCCGACGGCAGCGCCGGCCTTTACGGCGTCGTCGAGAAGAACGACTTCGCGGTCGTGGCCGCGCTGGAGCACGGGAAGATCTGGCTGGTCGAGCAGTACCGCTATCCGGTCGGGCAACGCTTCTGGGAACTGCCGCAGGGCGCGGCCTACGATCGCGACATCGATCCGCTGACGCTCGCCCGCAACGAACTGCGCGAGGAGACCGGCCTCGTGGCCGGCTCGATGCGCCATGCGGGTCGCCTGTTCCAGGGTTACGGCTATTCGACGCAAGCCTACGACGTGTACCTCGCGTCCGACCTCGAACAGCACGAGGTGCAGCTGGAGGTGGAAGAGCAGGGCCTCGTTTCGAAGGCCTTCGAACTCGCCACCTTCGAGGCGATGCTGCTCGATGGCACCATTCGTGATGCCACGACGCTCGCGGCGTTCGGCCTGCTGCGACTCAAGGGCATGTTGTAGGAACATCGGATTCGATCGGAGTGGACATGTCTGAAGCGGCTCATGCGTTCGTGCATCGATCGCTGGCCAGTGCGCGCTTCACGGACGTCGATCTCGCGGCTTCGACGTTCGACGACGTGAGCCTGCGTGCCGCCGCGTTCACCGACGTGTCGCTGACCGACGCCACGTTTCGCAACGTCAGCTTCCGCAACGCGACGATCGACGACAGCGACGTGGTCGGCATGAAGATCGACGGCGTGCTGGTGTCGGACCTGATGCTTGCCTGCCGACGCAGTCACGAAGCCTGAGAGCGGTCGCACGGCTATTCGGGTGTCGTGCCCGGACCCAGGTCTGTGTCATCTTTCGCCAGTGGTGAAGGTCGCTCGTCCAACCGACATCCGCTCCGTTCGCAAGGATACCCACGACATCCCATGGCAGCACCCATCGTCTTCTTCGACATCGCAGGCCCTGACGGCGGACGGCTCAAGGCGTTCTACGCGACCGTCTTCGACTGGCGCTTCGACGCCGGCTCGACATTCAACCTGTCCGCGACGGTCGGCCTGCGCGGTGCCATCCGCCAGGATCCGGCGGAGAAGATCCTCTACCTCGGTGTCGAGAACATCGACTTCACGTTGATCAGGATCGAGGCCAACGGTGGCGAGACCGTGGTCCCGCGCACCGTCGTGCTCGGTGTCGTCACCTACGCGCTGTTCACCGATCCGGCCGGCAACCGCATGGGACTCGCCGAGCTCGGCAGCTTCGACGCGTGACCCGGATGACCCCGGCTCCGAACCGGTTGTGCCCGGCCTGCGGCGATGCCAACGGCTGTGTCCCTGCCCGCAGCGGTAGCTTCGAGACGCCCTGCTGGTGCGAAACCGTGACGATCGCTCGCGACACGCTCGCCCGATTGCCGCAGGAGCAGAGCGGCGTCGCGTGTCTCTGTGCGCGATGCGCCACATCGGTCGATGCCTGACGACGTGAGCTTCCGCAGGGCGGTCGCCTCCGACGCGCTGTGCATCGGTGTGCTCGGCATGCAGGTCTTCCTGGACACGTATGCGACCGATGGGATCCGGCCTTCGCTCGCGCGCGAGGTGCTCGAGCAGTTCGACACCGCGGCCGTCGCGAGCCTGCTGGCCGATGCACGCGCGCGCTGCATCGTCGCGGAACGCAACGGGCACCTGATCGGCTTCGCGCAGGCGTCGCTGCACGAGGCGCATCCGGCGATCGTTTCGGCGCGGCCCGCCAAGCTCGACCGGCTGTACGTGCAGGAACCCTTCGTCGGCATCGGCGTCGGCTTGGCCTTGCTCGGCAGGATCGAGGCGCTGGCCGCGGCCGACGGGGCGGACCTGCTGTGGCTGACCAGCTGGATCGGCAACGCGCGTGCACTGGCCTTTTACCCGCGACGGGGCTACGACGACGTCGGTCCGACGATCTACGCGTTCGAGGGCGAAGAACACGAGAACCGGCTCTTCGCCAAGACGCTACGGAGCGCGGGTTGAGCCGTCGCGGCTTCCGCTACCATGGTTGGCTTGCCCGTGACGGACCCTTTCCCCGTGTCCTCCACCTCGACTCTCAGCCAGCCATGTCCCCGAACCTCTTCAAGCACGCACTCGTCGCCACGCTCCTGTCCGCGCTCGGCCTGCCGGCGGTTGCCCAGGTGGCCGCGCCGGCCACCGGGACCAACGGCTATCCCGCCACGGTGAAGCGCCCGGCGACCGACACCTACACCGGCGCGAACGGTGCGCAGAAGGTCGTCGAGGACTATCGCTGGCTCGAGACGCTCGACGACCCCGCGGTCAAGGACTGGGTGACGTTGCAGAACACCGCGACCCGCCGCTATCTCGACGCGCTGCCCGCGCGGATTGCCATCCGCGACGAGCTGAAGCAGCTGATCGGCAGCGCGCCGGTCACGCGGTCCGCGTTCGCCTTTTCGGGCGGCAAGCTGTTCGCGCTCAAGCGCCAGCCGCCGAAGAACCAGCCGATGCTGGTGATGCTCGACGGCCCGGATGCGCTCGACACCGAGAAGGTCGTCGTCGACCCGAATCTGCGCAACGACAAGGGCACCACCGCGATCGACTGGTACGTGCCGTCGCACGACGGCAGGCTGGTCGCGGTCTCGCTGTCCGACAACGGTAGCGAGAAGGGCACGCTGCGCATCTTCGAGACGGCCACCGGCAACGAGCTGCCCGACGTCGTGCCGCGCGTGCAGAACCCGACCGGCGGCGGCAGCGTCGCCTGGAACGCGGACAACAGCGGCGTCTGGTTCACGCGTTATCCGGCGCCGATGGAGCGGCCGGCCGAGGACGCGGGCTTCTATCAGCAGGTGTACTTCCACAAGCTCGGCACCCGCTCGACCCTCGACACGGTGTCGCTCGGCAGCGAGCTGCCGCGCATCGCGGAGACCGCCCTGCAGGCCAGCGACGACGGGCGCTACGTGCTCGCGTCGGTCCGCAACGGCGACGGCGGCGAGGTCGGCTTCTGGCTGCTCGGTCCGACCGGCAAGTGGCGCCAGCTGGCCGGCTTCACGGACGGCTATCGCAGCGCCGTGATGGGACGCGACGGCAGAATCTACGCGATCGCGCTGAAGGGTTCGCCGCGCGGCCGCATCGTCGCGATGAAGCTCGACGCGGCGGGCCTCGCGAAGGCTGCGACGATCGTGCCGCAGTCGGACGTCGTGATCGAGGATATCCGGCCGACCGTGACCCGGCTCTATGTCGGCGTGCTGGTCGGTGGTCCGTCCGAGATCCGCGTGTACACGCTGGCCGGCAAGGCCTTGCCGGCGCCGAAGGTCGAGCCGATCTCGACGGTGCAGATCGGTACTCGCCTTGACGGCGACGCGATCCTCTACGCCGACCAGAGCTTCGTCACGCCCTTCGCCTGGTATCGACTCGATCCGAAGCGCGACGGTGGCGAGCCGGTGAAGACGGCGCTGTCGGCCCCGCCCGAGGACCTGGCGATGGGCGACCTCACGGTCACGCGCGTGATGGCGAAGTCGAAGGACGGCACGCAGGTGCCGGTCAACCTCGTCATGAAGAAGGGCGTGGTGCTCAATGGCGCCAACCCCGCGTTGCTGACGGCCTACGGCGGCTACGGCCAGTCGCAACGGCCGCGCTATTCGCGTCGCGTGATGTTCTGGCTGATGCACGGCGGCGTCTTCGCGATGGCCAACATCCGCGGGGGTGGCGAGTTTGGCGAGGAGTGGCACCTGAACGGCAACCTGACGAAGAAGCAGAACGTGTTCGACGACTTCGCCGCGTCCGCGCGGATGCTGATCGACCAGCGTTACACGAACTCGAAGAAGCTCGCGATCGAAGGCGGCAGCAACGGTGGCCTGCTGATGGGCGCCGAGATCGTCCAGCATCCCGAGCTCTACGGCGCGGTGGTCAGTCACGTCGGCATCTACGACATGTTGCGTGTCGAGCTGACGCCGAACGGCGCGTTCAACGTGCCCGAGTTCGGCACCGTCGAGGACCCCGCGCAGTTCGACGCGCTCTACGCGTACTCGCCGCTGCATCACGTCGTCGATGGCAAGACCTATCCGCCCTTGATGATGCTGACCGGCATCAACGACGGGCGCGTCGATCCGTGGCAGAGCCTGAAGATGGCGGCGCGGATGCAGGCCGCTAATCCTGATGGGCGACCCGTGCTGCTGCGCGTGGCCGGCGATGCGGGGCATGGGCAGGGTATGTCGCTGTCGTCGTCGATCGAGCAGGACGCGGACACCTTCGCGTTCATCTTCCAGAGCCTGGGGATGTCGATGCAGGAGTCGGCCACCCCGCCTCAGCCCGTGACCGTGCCTGGGTTGCCGCAGACGAAGTGATTCACGCCTCTCCCTTCAAGGGGGAGATTGGGAGGGGGATGGGTTCCACGGTAGCGAAGGGAACTGCAAGGCTTCTAGAAAACCCATTCCCGCACTTCTGCAAAAACCCATCCCCGCCCTAACCCTCCCCTCGAAGGGGAGGGAACGAGCATGATCCGCTTCCACCGCGACACCTGGCGTACCGGCAAGACCTCGATGAAGCCCTCGATGAGCCTCGGCACCTCGATCTCGATCTCGATCATCGTCGTCGTGCTCGTCGTCTATGCGCTGGTCGTCGTCTACGGCTTTCGCC
>JANXTA010000037.1 GCA_025356395.1 Betaproteobacteria bacterium | reverse complement strand
CGGCCCGGTGCGGCGCACGGCGTCTCGCGTGCGACCGGCGTGCGTTCGACGGGGGTCGCCGCGGCGATCTTCACTTCGGGACAAGGCTGGTCCTGGAACACGTTGCCGCATCGATAGACCTTCGCGGCGCCGGCCGGCGTGACGACGCAGACGGCCAGCATCGCGAGCCCCAGTGCGGACGAATGGTGGAGCCGGGAGGTTGAGGCAGGGCGCATGGATTTGAGGCGGGACATGATTCCTCCGTCGAGGCGCGTGGATCGGAGCGCTGCGGGCGAGGGCCCGTGCACCGAGGCTGGCCAGCATACTTCCCCGATCCACCCGCAGGGGCATTCCGAAGGTAGCGGGGAGGTAACGACCAGGTGACACGCCGCGCCGGGTCCTCCCTTCAGCCGCTGGCCTGCGCCTTCGCGTCGGCCACGGCCACCGCCGTCATGTTGACGATCCGTCGCACCGTCGATGACGGCGTCAGGATGTGCACCGGCTGCGCCGCACCGAGCAGGATGCCGCCCACCGTCACGCCGCCGCCCGCCGTCACGCGCAACGCGTTGTAGGTGATGCTCGCGGCATCCACGTTCGGCATGATCAGCAGGTTGGCATCGGCCGTCAGCACCGAGTCCGGACAGTCGATCGCCCGCACGGCCTTCGAGAGCGCCGAGTCCGCGCGCATCTCACCGTCGATCATCAGGTCGGGATCGGTCTCGCGGACCATCGCCAGCGCGTCGCGCATCTTCTGCGCCGACGGGGCTTCGGAGGTGCCGTAGCTCGAGTGCGACACCATCGCCACGCTCGGTACCGCACCCAGCCGCTGCACGTCGTGCGCGGCCAGCAGCGTCATCTCGGCGATCTGCCTGGCATCGGGATCGCGGTTGACGTGCGTGTCGCAGATGAAGAGCTGCCGGTCCTGCAGGATCAGCATCTGCATCACCGCGAGGGTTTCGGTCCCGGGCTGGAGGCCGATCACGTTGCGCACGTAATGCAGGTGGCTGGCGAACAGACCGGTCGTGCCGCACAGCATCGAGTCGGCGGCGCCGAGGCGCACCAGCAGCGCGGCGACCAGCGTCGAGCGCGTGCGGGTCTCCTCCTGGGCCTGTGCGAGCGAGATGCCCTTGCGCTTGGTGAGTTCGTAGTACGCGTTGTAGTACTCGCGAAAGCGCGGGTCGTCGAGGATGTTGACGATCTCGCAGTCCTTGCCCGGCTGGATGCGCAGGCCGAGCTTGACGATGCGCGATTCGATGATGTCCGCTCGACCCACCAGCACAGGCTTCGCGAGCTTCTCGTCGACGGCGATCTGCGCGGCGCGCAGCACGCGCTCGTCCTCGCCCTCGGCGTAGACCACGCGCTTGCTGGCCTTCTTCGCTGCGGCGAACACCGGGCCCATGATCATCCCTGAGTGATAGACGAAGCCCGAGAGCCGCTCGCGATAGGCATCGAGGTCCGCGATCGGACGCGTCGCGACGCCGCTGTCCATCGCGGCTTTCGCGACGGCGGGCGACATGACGGTGATCAGGCGCGGGTCGAAGGCGCGCGGGATCAGGTAGTCGGGGCCGAAGGCCGGCGTGGCCGAGCCGTAGGCCTCGGCCACGACGTCGGACGGTTCGGCCTGCGCGAGTGCCGCGAGTGCATGCACGGCGGCGAGCTTCATCGCCTCGTTGATCGTGCTGGCGCCGCAGTCGAGCGCGCCGCGGAAGATGAACGGGAAGCACAGCGAGTTGTTGACCTGGTTCGGATAGTCGGAGCGTCCGGTGCCGATCAGGCAGTCGGGACGCACGGCCTTCGCGTCCTCGGGCCGGATCTCGGGATCGGGGTTGGCCATCGCCAGGATGATCGGCTGCGCGGCCATCTTCGCGACCATCTCGGGCTTCAGCACGCCGGCGCTCGACAGGCCGAGGAACACGTCGGCGTCGACGATCACGTCGCCGAGCGTCCTCGCCTCGGTGTCCTGGACGTAGCGCAGCTTGTCGGCGTCGAGCTTGTCGGCACGGTGCTTCGCGATCACGCCCTTGCTGTCGCAGACGAAGATGTTCTCCTTCTTGAGGCCCAGGCTGACCTGCAGGTCGAGGCACGCGATCGCCGCGGCGCCGGCGCCGGAGCACACCATCTTCACGTCCGCGATGTCCTTGCCGACGATCTTCAATCCGTTGAGGACCGCGGCGGCCGCGACGATCGCGGTACCGTGCTGGTCGTCGTGGAAGACCGGGATCTTCATGCGCTCGCGCAGCTTCTTCTCGATGTAGAAGCACTCAGGTGCCTTGATGTCCTCGAGGTTGATGCCGCCGAAGGTCGGTTCCAGCGCGGCGACGATGTCGACCAGCTTGTCCGGATCGGTCTCGGCGAGTTCGATATCGAACACATCGATGCCCGCGAACTTCTTGAACAGGCAGCCCTTGCCCTCCATCACCGGCTTGCCCGCGAGCGGGCCGATGTTGCCAAGGCCGAGCACCGCGGTGCCGTTGGTCACCACCGCGACGAGGTTGCTGCGCGACGTGTACAGCGCGGCCTTGCTCGGGTCCTTCTGGATCGCGGTGCAGGCGAACGCGACGCCCGGCGAGTACGCGAGCGACAGGTCGCGCTGGTTGGCGAGAACCTTGGTCGGCGTGACGGCGATCTTTCCCGGTGTGGGGAACTGGTGATAGTCGAGGGCGTCGGTTTCGAGCTGGGACGTGGGCATGGAGGTCTCCGTTGTTGTTTGGCGGAGTGACTATAGCGAGATGGTCGCTTCGTGGCTCCTTGCCCCAGAGAGGGGAAAGAGCCACGCCGAGTCGATATTCCCGGCCCTCGCAAAACCGACTGTAGAATCCGCGGGTGGCCGTTCTGCGGTCGAATAGGTTCCCGCTCTTAATGGAAATAGTTCTGCTGTTCGTGTTGATCCTGATCAACGGGGTCTTCGCGATGTCGGAGATTGCACTGGTCACCGCGCGTCGCGGCCGGCTGCAGAAGATGGCAGACGACGGCTTGCCGGGCGCTGCTTCCGCCATCAAGCTCGCCGAGCAGCCCACCCGCTTCCTGTCGACCATCCAGATCGGCATCACGTCGATCGGCATCCTGAACGGTGTGGTCGGCGAGGCGGTCCTTGCGAGACCGATGTCCCTCTGGATGCAGGGTCTCGGCGTGGCGAAGGATCACGCCGACCTCGGGTCCACCGCGATCGCGGTGCTGCTGATCACCTACTTCTCGATCGTCATCGGCGAGCTGGTTCCGAAGCGCGTCGGGCAGATCCGTCCCGAGGCCATCGCCCGCTTCGTGGCCAAGCCGATGCAGATCCTCGGCATCGTCACCAAGCCGTTCGTGAAGCTGCTGACGCTGTCGACCGAGATCCTGTTGCGACTGCTCGGCCTGCGCGACAAGACCAACAACGCGGTGACCGAGGAAGAGATCCACTCGCTGCTCGAGGAAGGATCGGACGCGGGCGTGATCGACCCGCACGAACACGAGATGGCGCGCAACGTGTTCCGGCTCGACGATCGTGCGGTGGTCTCGCTGATGATCCCGCGACTCGAACTGGTCCACCTCGACGTCGACGATCCGCTCGAGGAAAACCTCAAGAAGGTCCAGGAGTCGGACCACTCGCGCTTCCCGGTCTGTGCCGGCAGCTGGGACGAGGTGCTCGGCATGGCGAGCGCCAAGATGCTGCTCGGACAGATGCTGCGCGGCGAGACCATCGACCTGCGCGCGAACCTCCAGCCGGCCGTGTTCGTGCCCGAGACGATGAACGGCACCGACCTGCTCGCGAGCTTTCGCACGTCGGACGTGCACAGCGCGATCGTGGTCGACGAGTACGGCGACGTGCAGGGTCTCGTGACGCTGCACGACCTGCTCGAAGCGATCACCGGCGAGTTCCACACGTCGAACCGTGCGGACTCGTGGGCTGTGCAGCGCGAGGATGGAACGTGGCTGCTCGACGGCATGCTCGCCATCCCCGAGTTGAAGGACATCCTCGGCCTGCGCAGCGTCGTCGAGGAAGAGCGTGGCCGCTATCACACGCTGGCCGGCATGCTGATGCAGTTGCTCGGCCGCGTGCCGGCCGAGACCGACCACGTCGAGTGGGAGAAGTGGCGCTTCGAGATCATCGACATGGACGGGCAGCGGATCGACAAGGTGCTCGCGACCGCACTGGCGGTCCTCGACCTCGAAAACTGATCGCGATGCGGTTCCGACATGCCGCATTCGCGGCCGCCCTTCTGATCCAACTGAACGGATTCGCGATGCAGCTCCCCCTCGAACGACTGACCGATAGTCCAGACCTGTCGGGTCCCGCCGTGCGCGACGTGCAGGTCTCGCCGGACGGCGAGCGCGTCGCCTACCTGCGCGGCGCCGAAGACGATCGGCTGCGGCAGGACCTGTGGGTCTTCGAACGTTCCACCGGCCGCACCCGTCGCCTGATCGACGCGAAGTCGCTCGGAACGGACCGCACGCTGTCGCGCGAGGAGGAGGCCCGGCGCGAACGAACGCGGACGGCCGGCAGCAAGGGCATCGGTCACTTCCAGTGGGCGCCCGACAGCCTGCATCTGTTGTTCGACATCGGCGATGACCTTTGTCTCGCGACCCTGACGTCGTCACCGGAACCGGCGTTGCGCGTGATCGCCCACGGTGCCGGCATGCTCGATCCGCGCCTGTCGCCGAAAGGGCGCTACGTCGCGTTCCTGCGTGACCGGAACCTCCATGTGATCGAGATCGCGACCGGCAAGCAGCGGGCTCTGACCCGCGATGGACGCGGCACCGTGCACAACGCCGAAGCCGAGTTCGTCGCGCAGGAAGAAATGGGCCAGTCGCGCGGCTACTGGTGGTCACCGGACGAGTCGATGATCGCGTTCAAGCGCTTCGACGAAGCGCCGGTCCCGATCCAGCGGCGTTTCGACATCCAAGCCGAGGCCACCGACGTGGTCGAGCAGCACTATCCATTGACCGGAGGACCCAATGTCGCTGTGCGGCTCGGTGTCGTGCCCGTCGAGCGCGGCCGGACGCGCTGGATCGACCTCGGTCCCGCCGCCGATCCCTACATCCCGCGCGTCGCCTGGCTGCCCGACAGCAAGGCGCTCAGCTATCAACGCGTCAGCCGCGACCAGAAGACGCTCGAGCTCTTCAAGGTCGAGGTGCGAGGGCTGAAGCAGACCGTGCTGCAGACCGACACGTCGCGGACCTGGGTCGACCTGCACGACGACCTGCGCTTCCTCCATCGCCAGCCCGCATTCATCTGGGCTTCGGACCGCGACGGCCGCAAGCATCTCGACCTCAAGGCGCTGGACGGCACGACCCTTCACGCGATCACCGACGGCAACTGGCAGGTCGATCAAGTCCTCGCGGTCGATGAGGATGCCGGACTGGTCTACGTCGCGGGCGACACCGGCACCGCGTTCGAGCGTCACGTCTGGAGCGTGAAGCTCGACGGCGGCAACGCCGCGAATCCGACGCTGCTGAGCGAGCGCGGTGGCTGGCATCTCGCCGATTTCCCGCCGGGCGATGCCGCGCCGCGACTGTGGATCGATCGCTACAGCGATCCCATGACCCCGCCCCGCGTCAGCGTGCGCGACCTCGATGGGCACCTGATCGCGTGGATCGAGGAGAACGCGCTCGACGAGAGCCATCCGTATCACCGCTATCTGGATCACCACGTCGTGCCCGAATTCGGTACGTTGCCGGCCGAGGACGGCACGCCGCTGAACTTTTCGATCCTTCGGCCGCCGGGCTTCGATCCGTCCCTGCGCTACCCGGTCTTCTTCCATGTCTATGGCGGCCCGCATGCGCAGATGGTCGTGCGCCGCTGGGAGCACCTGTTCTTCCAGGCGATCGCGCAGCGCGGCTATCTCGTCTTCACGCTCGACAATCGGGGCAGCGATCGACGCGGGCGCCAGTTCTCCGATGTGATCCACGGGCGCCTCGGCGACGTGGAGGTGCGCGATCAACTGGCCGGGCTCGCATGGCTGCGTGAGCAACCGGGTGTCGACCGCGAGCGCGCCGGCGTGATGGGCTGGAGCTACGGCGGCTACATGACGCTGATGATGCTGGCCAAGGCGCCGCCGGGCAGCTTCGCGGCCGGCATTTCGGTGGCACCCGTGACGCGCTACGAGCTCTACGACACCTTCTACACGGAGCGCTATCTCGGTACGCCGCAGGACAACCCCGACGGCTATCGCGACAGCAGCGTGTTCAGCGTGCTGTCCGACCTGAAAGCGCCACTGCTGCTGGTCCACGGCATGGCCGACGACAACGTGCTGTTCACCAACAGCACCGCGCTGATGGCGGCGATGCAGGCGAACGGACAGAGTTTCCGGTTGATGACCTATCCGGGCGGCAAGCACGGCCTGTCGAGCCGCGCGATGACCGACCACGTCCAGCGCCTGATGGCCGACTATTTCGACGAGATGGTGAAGGGAACGCGCTGATCGCCGTCAGGTGACGATCAGCGTTCCACTCATGTCCTCGTGGCCGCTGCCACAGAAGACATCGCAGAGGAAGATGAAGCTTCCCGCCTGGTCGGGCGTGAGGCGCAGCGTCGCGACCTTGCCCGGCACGATGTCGACGCGCGCGTTGAAGTCCGCGAGATTGAAGCCCATCGGCACCTCGGGCGCGGTGAACTGCAGCACGACGGTCTCGCCTTTCGCGACCCGGATCTCTTCCGGAACGAACACGAACTTCTTCGCGACGACCTTGATCGCGCGCTCCTTCGGCTTCGCGACTGCATACGCGGTGATCGAGCCGATGACGACGGCGCCGGCTGCCTTCAATACGCGGCGACGTGACGGATCGATGGCGGATTGCTTCTTCATGGTCGTCAACCCTGCTGCACAGGTAGTTCCGCGATCGCATACGAAGCGCTCTTCGGCTCCGCATCGACTTCGCGAAAGCCTAGTCCGCGATAGGGCCGGTCGGCATCCCAGGGTAACGGCGTGCGCTTGGGCTGCGAGCCGGCGACCGGCAACGCGAAGATCAATGACTTCGCGGAGTGATGCGCGATATGTCCGGTCATGTGGTGATGTTCCTGATGGATGTGGCCGTAGAACACGGTCACGTTGGCGAAGGGCATGAGCTGGTCGACGGCCTTCGCGCCGTCGCGGGTCGCCCAGTCCCATTGCGGATAGAGATCGAACAGCGGGCGATGCGCGAAGACCAC
>JANXTA010000154.1 GCA_025356395.1 Betaproteobacteria bacterium | reverse complement strand
GCCAGCCCTGAGTCGCGTCACGAAGACCATCCTCGTCGCTCTGGCCGTCACCACGATCGTCGTCTGGCTGGCGTGGCACACCAAGGAGGAGCCGTTGACGCCATCGGCCCACCCTCCGGCCATCGAGGCACCCTCGCCAAGCGTGCGGATGGACGCGAGCCAAGCCGTGCCGCCGATGACGGCGCCCCCCGGTCGTCAGACGCATGCGTCCGCGCCGTGGCGTTCGAGATCGAGCGAGCCGGACCGCTACCGGACCTATCTGCGACTCAGGAAGAGCGATGACGGTGCAGAGCTTTTCGTCGCCCGCACGATCCTGATGGACTGCTTCTGGATCAGCGGGTTCGATAGCCTGGTCCGCGAGGTGGCCGCAGGCCTGCCGATGCGCGGCACGAGGGGGGTACCCGCAGCCGTGCAGAAGGAAGCGGCCCTCGAACTGCTCGCGCGTTGCCATGGATTCGCAGGCATGACGAAGCTGGACGTTCAGCAGGCCCGAGCCGACATCGGCGCCCGGCTGCATCGGGCAGAAGATCCGATAGCGTTGGCCGAGGGCCTGTCCACCGGACGCCTGCGGATCAGCGACGACCTGCTGCGATCGATCCTGGCTTCACAGGATCCCGTCGCCATCGGCACGATCGCCGACCAGCTCACGTCTCGATGGCGGAAGGCGGCCCATCTGCCCGTCGACGGTGACGACTCGGCGTCCTGGCAAACCTGGTTGGAGACCCTGGTGGTCGGCACGCTGGTCGCATGCGACCTTGGCCATGATTGCGGCAGTGACAGCTTCGAGATGCGGGAGAAATGCGTCGTCCGTGCGGACAACTGCACCAAGGATCTGAGGAGCTGGATGCTGACGGACAACGACCCCGCCGATCGCTCGCGCATCGAAGCGACCGTGGCGTCGTTCGTCGCTGCGATCCGGACCGGCGACCGGATGTTCTGGGGACTCTGACTTGCGCGATCGTCGCCATCATTGACACCCGACGAGCCGCCTCCTTGCCGTGGAAAGGCCGCTATGCTCCGGTCCGGGGACGGGCAACCGACGATCAGGGGACGAGGCGATGCGGTTCATGAGTCGCACCACGACAGCGGTCCTCGCCATGCTCGCCGTGACTGCCATCGTCGTGATGTCGATGTGCGATCCGGAGGTCAAGAGTCCTTCGGCTCGATCGCCATCGTCACCCGGAGCGTCCGCGCCGCCGGACGGCAGCACGACCTACGCGCAGGCGCTCGAAGCGATCGTCGGCGCACAGAAAATCGCCGCGGCCACGCCCTACAACACGTACCTGACCGGGCGCCATCTGCACGACGACTACCTGAAGCTTCGCGAGAGCGCGGCGGCGACCGACGTGCTCGTGGCGAACCGCATCTTCCGCGACTGCTTCATCAACACCCGCGTCGGCAACCGGATACGCAAGATCATGGACAACGAACAGATCGAGATCATCGATCCCATGTCGGACGAGGTCATCGCGGCATATCGGCATATCGGCATATCGGCATATCGGCGTGGCGAGTTGTCGTCGCCCCCGAGGTTCCGTCTCGTGCCGGCACGACCCGCACAGATCGACGCGGCTTTGGAAATCGCCGCTCGGTGCCAGGGCTTCGAAGCGTTCACGTCGCAGCAGTTCCGGCCCGAAGTGGCCGACCTGGCAGCCCGGATGCAGCGCGGCGCCGATCCTCTGGGCATCCTCGCCGCCACGCGACACCGTGACCGACCCTGGACCCCCGAGGCACTGCGCGCGCAGCTCGACGCCCAGGATCCCACGGCGATCTCGAGGTTCACCGGTGAACTGCTCGATCGCTGGCAACGCTACTCGAAACGACCCATCTCGGAAATGGAGACCAACGCGGCCAACCAGTCGCTCGACCTGATCCGGTGCGATCTCGGCAATGCATGCGGACCGGACAGCATGATCTCGTTGATCAGTTGCCTCTATTCCGCGGACGACTGCGGACTGGACTTCCATGCGCAGGTGATGCGCCGCGAGACACCCGACTCGCAGCGGATGATCGAAGACGATCGCGTCCTCTTCCTCGATGCGATCCGCAGCGGCCACTATTCGCTCTGGGGACTCTGAGGCACGAGCCTTCAGGCGCGATCCGACGAGCGCGACTCAGGTGAGGTACTGCTCCGTCCCCGCACCGTCGAGCCAGCGAATGCGGACGTCGCCCAGTTGCTCGGGGTCGAAGTTGCGCGCGTTGACGCCCACCCGCGATCCGCGCCGCGCGACGGCGGGCGATCTCGATCGTCACCGCGCCGCAATGGCAGTGGGTACGGAGCATCGGCGCCGAGCGCGTTCAGGCCGGCAACGTCAGCGGTGCGACTTCACCCTTGCCTTCCTGCGCGAGGAAGACGATGAGGATGATCGAACCGACGAGGGGTACCAACGAGATCAGTTGCCACCAGCCACTGCGCCCGGTGTCGTGCAGGCGCCGTGTGGCGGCCGCGATCATCGGTAGCAGCGTACCCAGGGAGAACAGGACGCTCAACGTGGAGCTGATGTAGGAAGCCGCGATGCCGGCCACCACGACGAAGAGGACGAACCACCAGTATTCGGAGCGTGTCGCGCGGCCTGTGAAGTCGACGTACTTGGCGAAGCAGACCTTGATCGATTCCTGGAAGGTCATGACGTGTTTCCTTGGCAGGTGGAGGGACTGCGACGATCGATCGATTGATTGCATCGCATCGCGCAGCAGGCTCGTCGCAGTCTGACACCGCGTAGCAAGAATCGGGAAAGTGTTTGGCGCGGCTTCAGGCTGCCACCAGCCGCATCAGCACCACGCGCGACACGCTCGATGGCTCACGGCTCGAGCGGGCGACATGCGTGTCGTAGCGCGCTCCGTGCGTCAGCACTTCGGCCGCTTCGAAGCAGCCTTCATGGACCCAGCGTCCGGTCGCGATGCGCGTGAAGAAGGGGATGGCCTCGCGCTGCGTCGCGAGCAACACACCGGCAAGTCCGTTGCTGGGCCCGGTACCGCACAAGACGACTTGAGGCGTCTCTGGATTGAACGCCTTCAGCAGGCACGCCGCGACCACGACGCCGCCCACCGTCGGCATGCATGCCCGCTTGCTGCCGCCGAGTTGAGCATGGATGGCGTCTCGCGTGTATTCGTGGCCGACGGTGAACATGACGGGCGATCGTGCGTCGTCGGAAGGGATCAACGGGCGCCGCTCTCCGGCATCACCAGCACGGGCTGCGAGATGGCCGCACGCAAGCTGGACGCAGCTTGGTCGGCTTCGCCGCGTTGCGCGTAGGGACCGACCCGCACGCGATACAGGCCGTTGCCATCGATCACCTGGACGCGCGACGCGATGGCCGGGTCGATCTCGCGCGCCACGTGCGACGCGAAGCTGTCGGCACCGGCCTTGACGCGGAAGGC
>JANXTA010000148.1 GCA_025356395.1 Betaproteobacteria bacterium | reverse complement strand
CCAACCTTCCCCCAGAGGGGGAAGGAGCCAGACAGAAACAGTCGCCTCGACATCGCTTGCATCCTTACTTCGAAGCTGTCGGAGCCATCTCGGGCTCGTCCTTCTTCTTGTCGTTGCCGGCCACGAACGGGCTCCACGGCTGCGCCTTGATCGGCTCCTTGGTCTTCCATACGACCTTGAACTGACCGTCGGCCTGGATCTCGCCGATGAACACCGGCTTGTGCAGGTGATGGTTCTTCGGATCCATCATGATCGTGAAGCCGTCCGGCGCCTTGAAGGTCTGGCCGCCCATCGCGGCGATGACCTTGTCGGTGTCCGTGGACTTCGCCTTCTCGACGGCCTGCTTCCACATGTAGATGCCCACGTAGGTCGCTTCCATCGGATCGTTGGTCACGACCGTGGCCGCGTTCGGCAGGTTCTTCGCGACGGCATACGCCTTGTACTTCTTGATGAACTCGGCGTTGACCGGATTCTTGATCGACTCGAAGTAGTTCCAGGCGGCGAGCTGGCCGACCAGCGGCTTGGTGTCGACCCCGCGCAGTTCCTCTTCACCGACCGAGAACGCCACGACCGGCACATCGGTCGCCTTGATGCCCGAATTGCCCAGCTCCTTGTAGAACGGAACGTTGGAGTCGCCGTTGATGGTCGACACGACGGCGGTCTTCTTGCCGGCGCTGGAGAACGTCTTGATCTTCGCGATGATGGTCTGGTAATCGCTATGACCGAAGGGCGTGTATTCCTCCATGATGTCGTCGTCGGCGATGCCCTTCGACTTCAGGAACGCGCGCAGGATCTTGTTGGTCGTGCGCGGATAGACGTAGTCCGTGCCGAGCAGGACCCAGCGCTTGGCGTTGCCACCTTCCTTGCTCATCAGGTATTCGACGGCCGGAATCGCTTGCTGGTTCGGCGCCGCACCCGTGTAGAACACGTTCTTTTCGAGCTCTTCACCTTCGTACTGCACCGGATAGAACAGCAGGCCGTTGAGTTCCTTGAAGACCGGGTTGACCGACTTGCGCGAGACCGAGGTCCAGCAGCCGAACACGACCGAAACCTTGTCCTGCGAGATCAGGCCGCGGGCCTTCTCGGCGAACAGCGGCCAGTTCGAGGCTGGGTCGACGACGACGGCCTCGAGCTTCTTACCCATCACGCCGCCCTTGGCGTTGATCTCGTCGATCGTCATCAGGGCCACGTCCTTCAGCGACGTCTCCGAGATGGCCATCGTGCCCGACAGCGAATGCAGGATGCCGACCTTGATGGTGTCGGCGGCATTGGCCATCGTCGCCATGCCGAGACCGGCGATGGCGATCGAAGCCGCTAGCGTCGAATGAATGAAACCTCTTCTGCGCATGTCAATTCCCCTCTTGCGATGCGCCCGCCGTGTTGAAATGAAGCGTCCCTGCGGCGGGCATCCTGCAGGGGGCTTCGAAGTGCGTGTGAAACGTGTTCAATGCAGCGCCGCCAGGTAGGCACGCCAGCCGCCGTGACGGCTGATGTCTTCGGCACCGCTCACTGCCGTGGCTTCGCACAGGAAGCCCTGCACGCGCGAGCCGTCGGACAGTTCGATCGAGCCGATGCCGAGTGGCGATGGGATCAGTGCGACGAACGAGCCGTAGTGTTCGATGGGCAGGGTCCACACCTCGGCCTCGATCGGCATGCCGTCCTCGGCGACGCGGATCAGTCCGGGCTTGGGCGGCACGGTGCCGGGCAGGGCGTAGAAGCGGTAGTGCGCTGCGGTCGTGACCCTGGCTTCCAGGCGGGCGCCCCGCTCGAGCAGCTGGCCGTTGAGCGGCAGGCCCGAGAGGTGCGCGCCGACGACGACGACCCGGACAGTGGCGTCCGACGAAGGCGGTCTCGCGAGGGGCCGCGGCGGGGGCAGGGCGCGACCGGTCGCACCGACCGTGAGACCGCTCGCGTGGTGATAGCGCTGCGCGAACTCGGCGAGTCGCAGGTCGCTGCCGGCTGGACCGATCAGCGTGATGCCGAAGGGCAGGCCGTCCGGCCGCATCGACGACGGGATCGCGATCGCCGCCATGTCGAGCAGGTTGACGAAGTTGGTGTACGTGCCGAGGTTGCGGTTGAGGGCGATGGGGTCGGCCAGCAGCTCGTCGATGCGATACATCGTCGGCGCGGTCGGCACGACCAGCAGATCGAACCTGTCCCACAGCAGCGCCGCCTGCTTCCGCGCCCGGGCGACCGCGTCGATCGCTTCGAAAAGGTCGGCCGCGCTGTAATGCTGGCCGTTGGCAACGATCGCCCGCACGGTCGGTTCCATCGCGTCGGCATGCGTGTCGAAGAAGGCTCGGATCGCCGTGTAGCGTTCGGCGACCCACGCGCCTTCGTAGAGCGCCTGCGCCACCTCGGCCATCGGCGCGAAGTCGAAGTCGCCCTGCGCACCGCCGAATGCGGCCAGCCTCGCGAGCGCCTCGTCGAAGGCGGCGGCGCTCAGCGCATCGTCGAAGAAGGTGAGGTGTGCCGGGTCGGGGATGCCGAAGCGGAACGAAGCGGGCATCGGTCGCAGGTCGAGCGGCAGCGCGCGCGAGTGCGGATCCTCGATGTCGAAGCCGACCGCCGCCGCGAATACATCGACCGCGTCGGCCACCGTGGGCGCGAAGATCGACACGCAGTCGAGGTGCCGGCAGGCCGGGATCAGGCCACGCGTGCTGATCAGTCCCCGCGAAGGCTTCATGCCGACGATGTTGTTGAAGCCGGCGGGAATGCGGCCCGAGCCGGCCGTGTCGGTGCCGAGCGCCGCGTCGACCAGTCCGCGACCGACCGCGACCGCGGACCCCGAGCTCGATCCACCGCTGACGTACGCGGCGTCGAAGGGGTTGGGCACCGGGCCGTACGGCGAGCGGGTGCCGACCAGGCCGCACGCGAACTGGTCGAGGTTGGTCTTGCCGACGACCTGCATCCCGGCACCCTGCAGGCGCTCGACCACGATCGCCGATCGTTCTGGCTCATATCGAAATGCTGGACATGCGGCCGTCGTCCCGAAGCCCGCCACGTCGATGTTGTCTTTCACCGCGAGGCGTCTGCCGGCCAGCGGCCCGACCCTGGATGCCGAATCGACCGTTTCGTCGTAGGAGATCCAGATCGGGCCGGACTGGTCGTCGGGCGATGGCATGGCGGGCAGGCTTGCGGGTCGAACCATGCGTCGGAACACCAGGTGGTATACGAGCGGTAGCGCGGGACTTACTTAGCAGGACGCGTGCCATGTCTTTCTCATTCGCACCCCGGCGGACCCACGCGACGCCGATTGCCTATGACGGGGCGCGAAGCGGACGATCGCCAGGAAAACCCCGCAGCGGCGACGCTGCGTCGGGCCGATCCCCCAAGCTTGCGCAAGGAAGGTGCACGTCATCGCATGTCGGTGCGCCATTGAGGAGCTTGTCGGTGCGTCTCCCGACAACGGCCGGGTCGCGGATGGGTTTTTCACCTTGCTGACCTGGCGATTTCCGGCGAGGTCGCTCTGCTACAGTTCGCGGTCCCCCAGCCAGAGGAGCGACGAATGACATGCGGTCTCCATGCGGTGTCCGTCCCCGTTTTCGCGCGCATGTTGCGCAACGTGTCGACGTTGCTGGACAAGGCGGCTGCCGATGCCGAAGCACGGAAGTTCGAGGTGACCGTGCTGCTGCAAGCCCGGCTCTGTCCCGACATGTTCTCGTTGCTGCGCCAGGTCCAGCTCGCGTGCGACTTCGCCAAGGGCGCCTCAGCGCGGCTCGCCGGCGTGCCGGTGCCGGCGTTCCCTGACGAAGAGACCACCGTCGACCAGCTCAAGGCGCGGATCGTCAAGGTCCTGGAGTTCATCGAGGGCGTGTCGGCCAAGGACGTGGACGCGGGCTTCGGACGCGACATCGCCATCAAGCTGCGCGATCGAAGCGTGGAGATGAAGGGAGTCGATTACCTCAACAACATGGCGATGCCCAACTTTTACTTCCACGTCACCACGGCGTACGCGATCCTGCGGCACAACGGCGTCGCCATCGGCAAGCGGGATTTCGTCGGCGTCTGACCCGGCGTGAATTCAAACCCGCACGTTGTCCAGGAGCTCGGTGCTGTCGAGCCATCCCAACCAGGAGAAACCATGAATTCGATGTTCCGTACGCCAACCCTGCTGGCCGCTACCGCTGTCACGACCGCGTTGCTCGCCGCCTGTGCCGGCATGGGCCCGATGATGACCGCGCCCGAGGTGCCTTCCGCGCTCGCCGTACCGGCCGGCAACAAGGTGGCCTTCATGTACAAGGGTTCCGGACTGTTGAACTACGAGTGCCGCGCGAAGGCCGATGCGCCGAGCGAATTCAGCTGGGTCCTGGCTTCGCCCGACGCGGCGTTGAAGGACAAGAACGACGCGCTAGTCGGCAAGTACTACGGTGGCCCGACCTGGGAACATGCCGACGGCAGCAAGGTGACTGGCAAGCAACTGGCCGTCTCGCCGGCGCCGACGGCAGGCAACATCCCCTGGCAGCTGGTGCAAGCCACGCCGAGCGCGGGCTCAATGACAATGAACGGCGTGACGTATATCCAACGCGTCAACACGATGGCCGGCGTCGCGCCGGCCGATCCGTGCACGGCCGCGGTCGTCGCGTCGAAGAAGCAGGTCCGCTACTCGGCCGACTACTACTTCTACAAGGGCTGAGCGTCGGGTGACGAATGCCAGCGCGCCCCGAGGGGCGCGTTTTCTATGGATCGTTCTTCGGATCCCCGTCCGCCGCGTTGAAGTTGTCGCGTCCAGGTATTTCATTAAGCGCTTTCGGAATACTGGAGTTGACATGGCTGATGCCACGACGATGACAACCAAGGGCCGGGTGACCGTCCCGCGGGAAATCCGCGATCGGCTCGGGCTCAAAGCCGGCGACAAGATGGCATTCACGATGCTCAGTGACGGCACCACCGTGATGCGGCCGAAGACACGGCGTCTGATGGACGTGGCGGGTTCGCTCACGCGTCCCGGGTAGCCGCATGTCGCAGTCGAAGATATGAACCCGTTCGCGACGAGCGCAGTAAAAAAAACCAAAACGAAGCAGCGGCAGAGATGAGTGGCCGCCGAGGAGCCCATGCTGATCGTGCTCGGCGTCTTGCTTGAAACGGAGTGGGTGCTGCGGAGTCGATACAAGCTCGGCAAGGCGAGCATCGCGGGTGCCTTCACCAAGCTGCTCGAAAGCGTCGACGTGGAACTCGAGCACTCGCCCACCGTGGAAGAGGCGCTCTACCTGTGGGCGCATCACCTGAGCGCCAATTTCGCCGCCTGCCTGCTGACAGCGCGGGCCGCTCACCTCGGGCGTAGTCGATTCCTGACCTTCGATGCCGGCGCGGCCCGTTTGCCCGGCGTGGAACTACTCGCCTGAGGCATCCGGTCCTGCGTCTCCCGCTCGACCGGGTGGCTGTGGACGCAGATGGGGTTGCTGAGAGCTAACCCTTGTAGAACAGGTAGTCCGCCGAGTAGCGGACCGCCTTCTTCGTGCCGGCAGTCGCCGCGCCACACGCATCGGACGGCGCCGTGCCGCCGCTAGTGCTGGTCCGCTGCACGTAGGTCATGCCTGCAAGCGCGCCCGGCGTGCCTGCTGCCGCGGTGCCTTTGAGCAGCAGCCACGGAATGTTGCCGGCCTGCGGCGCGGCCACGGTCGCGAGAACCTTGCCGGTCACCTGGCTGCCGTCGCCGTATTCCCACGTCGGCCCGGCAAAGTGCCTCCCGACGATCGCGCTGTTCTTGTCCTTCAGCACGGCCTCGGGTGCGACGAACACCCAGTCGAAGCCGCCGGCCGCATCGGCCTTCGCACGGCATTCGTAGTTCTGGATGCCGGAGCCTTTCAAAGTCATCGCCAGCACGGCACCCATGGGCGCCGCGATCGCGGAAGGGATCTCGGTCGTCGTGCTGCCGAAGATACCCGCCGGGCTCATGCTGCTGCAGGCGGCGATCATCAACGGCAACGTCGCGACGGCGAACGGACGGATCAACGCTTTCATCGACTCTCTCCCTGGTGAATCACGAACGCCCGAAGTGCCGTCAGCCTGCCTGCAATCAGATCTCTTCGTAGAGCGGCAAGGTGAGGAATTCCTCGAAGGCATCCTGCGTGCTCATCGTCGTGAAGATGTCTGCGGCCCGATCGAACTTGCCCTCGAAGCCGCCGGCCTTGATCTTCGCGAGCTCCTCGGGCACCAGCGTCCTGACGAGTTCGGCCGTGATCTTGCGTCCGTCGTCCAGCACGCCCTTGGGCGTTCGGATCCACTGCCACACCTGGCTGCGGCTGATCTCGGCGGTGGCCGCGTCTTCCATCAGGTTGTGGATCGGCACGCAGCCGTTGCCCGCAAGCCAGGCGCCCAGGTAATGGATGCCGACGTTGATGTTCATGCGGAGACCCGCTTCGGTGATCGGTGTCTCGGGCTGGAAGTTCAGCAGGTCGGCGGCCTTGACGTCGACCTCGGGCTTCTGCTTGTCGAACTGGTTGAGCCTGTCGCCGAGCACCTCGACGAACTCCTTCATCGATGCCTCGACCAGGCCCGGGTGCGCGACCCAGCCGCCGTCGTAGCCGTCGGTCGCATCGCGCCGCTTGTCCGCGATGATGCCGGCCATCGCGGTCTCGTTCTTCACCGGGTCGTTCTTGATCGGGATCAGCGCGCTCATGCCGCCGATCGCGGGCGCGCCGCGCTTGTGGCAGGTCTGCAGCAGCAGCAGCGCGTAGGCACGCATGAAGGGCGCCGTCATCGTCACCTTGGCGCGGTCGGCGAGGCAGAAGCTCTGGTCGAGCTTGAACTTCTTGATGCAGGAGAAGATGTAGTCCCAGCGGCCGGCGTTCAGGCCGGCGCTGTGGTCCTTCAGCTCGTAGAGGATCTCGTCCATCTCGAACGCGGCGAGGATCGTCTCGATCAGCACCGTCGCGCGGATGGTGCCTTGCGGCAGGCCGAGTTCCTGTTGCGTCATCACGAACACGTCGTTCCAAAGCCGTGCCTCGAGATGGCTCTCGAGCTTGGGAAGGTAGAAGTAGGGGCCGGCGCCGCGTGCAAGCAGTTCAGCTGCGTTGTGGAACATGAACAGCCCGAAGTCGAACAGGCCGCCGTGCACGCGCTGGCCGTCGACCGTCACATGCTTCTCGTCGAGATGCCACCCGCGCGGGCGCACCTGCAGCGTGGCGATCTTGTCGTTCAGCTTGTAGTTCTTGGTGCCAGCGGCGCTCTCCTGCGAGAAGGTGAGCGTGCGGCGAATGGCCTGGCCGATGTTGATCTGGCCCTGGATCTGGTTCGTCCACAGCGGCGAGTTCGAATCCTCGAAGTCGGTCATGTACGAATCGGCGCCCGAGTTGAAGGCGTTGATCACCATCTTGGCGTCGACCGGTCCCGTGATCTCGACGCGTCGGCACTGCAGCGCGGCCGGCACCGGCGCCACTTTCCAGCCGCCGGCCCGGATATGCGCGGTCTCGGCGAGGAAGTCGGGGCGCTCGCCGGCGTCGAGGCGCTTCGCGCGCAGGGCGCGCAGCGCGAGCAACTCCTGCCGGCGCGGCTCGAAGGCGCGGTGCAGCTTGGCCACGAGTTCCAGCGCGGGCCGCGTGAGGATGGTCTCGAAGCCGGGCAGAAGCGGCGCGTTGATCTGCAGGCCGGCGGGCAGTGTCGGGTTTGCGGTCGGGGTCGAGGTCATGGTGGCGCGGGAGTTTAGGAAGGAAAAAAGGCGAGCACGTCGGCCAGGGTGGTGCCGATGCGCGTGGGTTCGGTGCCGAGCTCGTCGAGCGGCAGGCCGGAGCGGTTGATCCAGAGCGTGGTGTAGCCGAACCAGGTAGCCCCGATCGCGTCCCAGCAGTTCGAGGAGACGAACAGCACCTCGCTCGCGGCCAGGCCGAAGGCGGCGGTGCCGAGCGAGTAGGTGGCCGGGTCGGTCTTGAAGCGGTGGGTCGGCTCGACGCTGAGGACCGGATCGAGCAGCGCCGAGAAGCCCGCGTGGCGCACGACTTCGCCGAGCATGCCCGGGTCGCCGTTGCTGAGCACGCCGGCGCGAATGCCACGCACCTTCAGGCTTTCGAGCACGTCGCGGTTCTCGGGGAACGGCGCGAGGTGCTGGTAGGAGGTCATCAATTCGTCTTCGGCTGCCGCACCGAGGTCGAGCCCGAGGCGGCGCGCGGCGAAGCGCAAACCACCGCGCGTGCAGTCGGCGAAGCTGCGCCGCTGAGCACTCATCGAGACGAGCCGCGTGTATTCGATCTGCTTGTCACGCCAGAGCGCGCCGAGGCGCTCGCCGAGGCCGGGGAAGAGCCGCTCGGCCAAAGTGCCGACGCTGTAGACATCGAACAGCGTGCCGTAGGCGTCGAACAGCACAGCGCGTGGCGCGCGTGCGTCAGGGGGTTCGAGCGCGGGTTCGAGCGAAGCGGAAGGAATCGCGGCCATGACGCTAATTTATGCGACGCCGCGCGGGCCGAGCTGCCGCGCGCACGGGCGGCGGCTCAGGCAGGGAGGCCGGCCGGGTGGCCGGGAGCCGTCAGGCCGAGAGGCATTCCTTCATAAAGGTCTTGCGCTCGTCGCCCTTCTTGCCGGTGGCGTCGACGTTGCACTTCGTCATCTTGGTCTGCTGCGTCATCGGCTTGGCGGACAGGCAGGTCTTCATGAAGGCCTTGCGCTCGTCGCCCTTCTTGTCCTTCGCGTCGGCGTTGCATTCGCCCATCTTGCTTTGCTGCTTGCTCATCGGC
>JANXTA010000120.1 GCA_025356395.1 Betaproteobacteria bacterium | reverse complement strand
CTGCATCATCCGCTCGAGGTGCGCGACGATGGCGCGGACCCGGCACGCGCATGGCGAAGGATCGAAGACCCATCCGGAAATGAGATAGAGCGTAGGCGCGACGATGACTTCGGGACGCGCCTGGTCCATGGCAACTCTTCTGCGTTGATCGTTGGAAGGGGACGTTCGAGGCGGGCGGTCAGCTCTCGTCGAAGGTCGCCGGACATCGCCATCGACAGGACGTCAATTGCGAATGATTTTTTATTTAGATCAAACGCGCCCGAAGTCAATCCGGTCCGGAACTGCTTCAGCGAGCCTTGATGAAGACCACGATGTGCTGCCACGGCAGCGTCTCGATGGTCTCCTTCCAGACGAGGCCGGCCGCAGCCGCCTCGCGCTTCACCTGGGCTTCGCTCATCTTGTGATGCGGCTTGATGGGCACCGTCGCATCTTCTTCGCGGTATTCGACGAAGACGATGCGCCCGTCCTTCTTCAGCGAACGCACCATGGCATCGAGCATCTCGCGAGGGTGATCGAACTCGTGATAGACGTCGACCATCAACACGAGGTCGATGGTGTCCGGCGCCAACCGAGGATCGGTCGTCGTGCCCAGCACGCCCTGCACGTTGGAGACCTCGCGCTTCTTCATCTCCGCGTCGAGCAGCGCGAGCATCTCGGGCTGGACGTCGACCGCGAGCACGCGTCCCTCAGGTCCGACGCGCTGCGCGATCCGCCAGCTGTAATAGCCGGTCCCCGCGCCGATGTCGGCGACCCGCATGCCGGGCTTCAACGCGAGAGCGGCGAGCAGCAGGTCAGGTCGCTCTTCGGCGAGACGCTCGGGGCGTTCGAGCCAGTCGGCTCCTTCGTGCCCCATCACCGACGCGGTCTCGCGATTCATGTAGACGGTGCCGGTCCCGTCGGGACTGGGAGCGACACGGCGATAGACCGGACCATCGGCCACGGCGCTCGTGGCCACCAGCACCGCGATCATCAACATGGAGAAATTGAAGCAGCGCATGACGACTCAGCGAATCGCGGGTGGCGCGCGCCGCTGACGCACGCTTTCGTAGAGGCACACCCCGCTCGCCACCGACACGTTCAGGCTCTCCACCGCACCCTGCATCGGAATCCGCGCGAGCTCGTCGCAGGTCTCGCGCGTGAGGCGACGCATGCCCTCCCCTTCGGTCCCGAGGACCCACGCCACCGGACCCCTGAGGTCGATGTCGTAGATCGATGCCGTCACGTCGTCGCTGGTGCCGACGATGCGGATGTCGCGCTCCTTGAGTTCGCGCAACGTGCGGGCGAGATTGGTGACCGTGATGTACGGGACGGTCTCGGCCGCGCCGCTCGCGACCTTCTCGACCGTCGCGCCGATGCCCGCCGCCCGATCCTTCGGCGCGATCACCGCATGTACGCCTGCGCCGTCGGCCACCCGCAGGCAGGCGCCCAGGTTGTGCGGATCGGTGATGCCGTCGAGCACGAGCAGCAACGGGATCGAACCCGCGGGCAGATCGTCGAGGACGTCGTCGAGGCTGGTCGCGACCTTGACCTCCTCGGCCATCGCCACCACGCCCTGATGTGGCGCGTTGCCCGCAAGCCCATCGAGTCGGCGGCCATCGACCGGGATCGACCGGATACCGCTCTCGGAGGCCCTTGCGATCAAGCTGCGGATGCGCGCGTCGTGACGGCTCGCGTCGACGTAGAGTTCCTTGACGCTGGCCGCGTTGTGACGCAGCCGCGCCGAGATCGCGTGGAAGCCGTGCAGTGCGCGAAGTCGCGCCACGTCACCGCTTCTTCGAGCGACCGCTCTTCGTCATTGCCGCCTTGCGGGAAGCGCGTACAGCGAGGGCCGGATTGCCGCCGTGACGATCGCCGCCAGCTTCTGCGGGCGGCACGCGCTCGCGCTTGTCGCCGGCCCGGGGCTTCGCCGGCTTCTTGCCGGGAGGTCCCTTCCGCTCGCCGCCCGCATCGTCGGGCAGCACGCCGCGCATGATCTCCTGGTAGCTGCTGCCCTTGACCAGGCGAAACTCGATCTTCCGTGCCTCGAGGTCGACGCGTGCGACCTGCACCGTGACCGGATCGGTGAGGCGGAAGCGCTGGCCGGTCCGTTCGCCACGCAGCTCGTGCATCGCCTCGTTGAACTGGAAGTAGTCGGTGCCGAGTTCGGAGACGTGCACGAGGCCTTCGACGAACAGGCCGTCGAGCGTGACGAAGACGCCGAACGGCGCGACACCGGTGACCGTGCCGCGGAACTGCTCGCCGACCTTCTCGCGCATGAAATAGCACTTGAGCCAGGCCAGCACATCGCGACTCGCCTCGTCGGCACGCCGCTCGTTGGCCGAACACTGCAGGCCGAACTGCTCCCAGATGCCGTGGATGTGCTGACGGTCGTTGGCATCGAGATGGGCGCCGTCGACCTGTGGCGCCATCGACGCATGACGCGCATCGCGGACGTCGCCGTCGCCCTCGCGATCGGGCAGATGCGGCACGTAGGTGGTGTTGGCGATCAGCGCCTTCAGCACGCGATGCACCAACAGATCCGGATAGCGCCGGATGGGCGACGTGAAGTGCGCGTAGGCCGGATACGCGAGCCCGAAGTGCCCACCGTTGTCGGGTGAGTAGATGGCCTGCTGCATCGAACGCAACAGCATCGTCTGCAGCAGCGGCGCATCGGGTCGCGGCTTGATGCGCGCAATCACGGCCGAGTAGTCGCTGGCATGCGGATCGTCCCCGCCCGCGAGCGTCAATCCGAGTGTCTTG
>JANXTA010000107.1 GCA_025356395.1 Betaproteobacteria bacterium | reverse complement strand
GGCCGGCGATGGCGCGGCCTTGATGATCTCGATGATTTCGTCGACATTGGACAGCGCGACCGCCAAGCCTTCGAGGATGTGCCCCCGCTCGCGCGCCTTGCGCAGATCGTAGAGGGTGCGCCGGGTCACCACCTCGCGACGATGGCGCAGGAAGGCGGCGAGGAATTGCTTCAGGTTGAGCAGGCGCGGCTGGCCATCGACCAGCGCCACCATGTTCATGCCGAAGCTGTCCTGAAGCTGGGTTTCCTTGTAGAGGTTGTTGAGCACGACTTCGGGCATCTCGCCGCGCTTGAGCTCGATCACCATGCGCATGCCGGACTTGTCGGACTCGTCGCGGATCTCGGAGATGCCGTCGAGCCGCTTTTCGCGCACCAGCTCGCCGATGCGGATCAGCAGCTGCGCCTTGTTCACCTGGTAGGGCAGCTCGTCGATGACGATCGACGTGCGGTTGCCCTTGTCGATCTCCTCGAAGTGCGTACGGGCCCGCATCACGACGCGACCGCGGCCGGTGCGATAACCCTCGCGCACGCCGGCGATGCCGTGGATCACACCGCCGGTGGGGAAGTCGGGCGCCGGGATGATCTCGATCAGCTCGTCGATCGTGCAGTCCGGGTTGCGCAGCAGGTGCAGGCAGGCGTCGACCACTTCGCGCAGGTTGTGCGGCGGGATGTTGGTGGCCATGCCGACCGCGATGCCCGTCGAGCCGTTGATTAGCAGGTTGGGAATCTTGGCCGGCAGCACGACCGGCTCGCGTTCGGTGCCGTCGTAGTTGGGCACGAAGTCTACGGTCTCGCGATCGAGGTCGGCGATCATCGCCTCGGCGATCTTGGACAGGCGCACCTCGGTGTAACGCGAGGCCGCCGCGTTGTCGCCGTCGACCGAACCGAAGTTGCCCTGGCCGTCGATCAGCGGATAGCGCAGCGAGAACGGCTGCGCCATGCGGACCATCGTGTCGTAGATCGCGAGGTCGCCGTGCGGGTGGTACTTGCCCATCACGTCACCGGCGATACGCGCCGACTTCTTGTGCGGGCGATTCGAATGGTTACTCAGTTCGTTCATGCCGTAGAGCACGCGGCGGTGAACGGGTTTAAGCCCATCTCGCAGATCCGGAAGCGCGCGCCCGACGATCACGCTCATGGCGTAATCGAGGTAGGACCGGCGCATCTCCTCTTCGAGACTGACCGGGATCATTTCCTTGGCGAACGAATTCATGGGCAGAGGTCGATGACGACGCGCAACGCACGAAGGCGGGCGCCGAATGGCGATTGAAGGAAGGTGATGCGGAAGCTTTTAAAGCCGGGCGGGCACCTTGACAAGCGGCGCGCAGCACCAAAAAAGCGACCGATAATTTTAGCATGCGGCACCCCCGGATGCAGCTCCCGAAAGTCCCGCCGGGCATGGCAATCCGCTTTGATGAAAGCGCTTTGTTATATTCCGCCCGATGCAAAAATCGACCTCTGTCCATGAATTGATCGTGCCGCGCTGGATCGTGCCGATCGAACCGGCGGGCGTGGTTCTCGAAGGGCATGCGATCGCCATCGACGAGACCGGCACCGTCCTCGCGGTATTGCCGGTCGCCGACATGCGCGAACGCTACGTCGCGCAGCAGGAAACCCACCTGCCCGATCACGTGGTCACGCCCGGGCTGTTCAACCTGCACACGCATGCGGCCATGACACTGCTGCGTGGCCTCGGCGACGACCTGCCGCTGATGGAGTGGCTGACCACGCGGATCTGGCCGGCCGAGACGGCGCTGCTGTCCAAGGAATTTGTCGCGGCCGGCACTCGCCTCGCGTGTCTCGAGATGCTCCGCGGCGGCACGACCTGCTTCTCCGACATGTATTTCTTTCCGGACGCAGCGGGCAGCGCGGCGCGCGAGATCGGCATCCGCGCGCACCTCGGCATCACGGTCATCGACCTGCCGACGGCCGGCGGCAGCGATGCCGACGACTACCTCGATCGCGGCCTCGCGCTCTACGACCGCCTCCGCAACGAGCCGCTGCTGTCGTTCGCGTTCGCACCCCACGCGCCCTACACGATCAGCGACGCGACCTTCGACCGGATCTCGATGTTGATGGGCCAGACCGGCCTGCCGATGCAGATCCACCTGCACGAGACCGAGGACGAGATCCGCCGCGAGGTGGCGGAACACGGAATCCGCCCGGCGATGCGCCTGGAGCGGCTGGGGCTGATGGGTCCGTCGCTGACGGCCGTGCACGCCGTGCATCTGGACGATCGCGAAGTCGCGATGTTCGCGGATCGCGGCGTCTCCATCGCGCATTGCCCGGCATCCAATCTCAAGCTCGCTTCCGGCATTCCGCGCATCGCGCCTTACTTGGACGCGGGCATCAACCTCGGCATCGGGACCGACGGCACCGCGAGCAACAACCGGCTCGACATGCCGAGCGAGATGCGACTCGCGGCCTTGCTGGCCAAAGGTGCCTCGGGAAGGGCCGACGTCTTCGGCGCGCACCAGGTTCTGCACGCAGCAACCCTAGCTGGTGCGAAGGCCTGCGGACTCGACGAGCGGATCGGCAGCATCGTCGCCGGCAAACAGGCCGATCTGGCGGCTTTCGACCTCAGCGCGCTGGACTACAACCCCATTTTCGACGTGGCTTCCCACTTGATTTTTGTCGCCGGACGCGAGGCTGTCACAGACGTTTGGGTGGCCGGGAAGGCTGTTGTGCGGAAGCGACAATTCATGTCCGACGGGGCTCGCGCCGCAGAGGGCAGGGGTGCAAGCGACATAGCCCTGTGGCAGAATCGAATGAGAAGTCAATTGGATGCGCGTTAATTGTGCGGCATCCATTGAAACTCGATCAGTGAGGCTTAAAGCGTGGGTGCGATTCCCGGTATTGCCGGATTCGTCGCTCAGTTGGGGAAAGTTCGCTGGCGACCCACGGTGCTATGCGGGTATAAATGCGCGGCCGTAATCAGCAAGGCGCGGTTGCGTTGAATTCGAAATCAAAAGGAGAAACATGAATAAGTCGGTCAAAATGTCAACTTTGGCTGCTCTTCTCGCTTCGGCGAGTGGCGCCGCAATGGCGCAGCAACCCCTTACGGACATCAAGGCCGCGACCCCGGTGAGCGGCTATGCCCAGGACGCACGCGGAATCGTGGTTCGCGATCCGTTCGGTCTTTGCTGGCGTACCGGTTATTTCACTCCTGCGCTCGCCCAGATCGAGTGCGATCCCGACCTCGTGCCGAAGCCAGTTATCGCAACGCCCCCACCACCGGTCGTCGTACCGCCGCCGGTCGTCGCTCCGGTCCAACCGGTCGGCGAGAAGGTCACGTTCGCTGCCGATGCCTTCTTCGACTTTGACAAGGCCACGCTGAAGCCCGAAGGCAAGGCGAAGCTTGACGATCTCGTCAGCAAGCTCGGCGCGATCAACCTCGAAGTCATTATCGCAGTCGGTCACACGGACAGCATCGGTTCCGTTGCGTACAACCAGAAGCTGTCGGTGCGTCGCGCCGAGTCGGTCAAGGCTTACCTGGTCAGCAAGGGTATCGAAGCCAATCGCATCTATACCGAAGGCAAGGGCAAGAGTCAGCCGATCGCACCGAACACGGTCAACGGCAAGGACAACCCGGCCGGACGCGCGAAGAACCGTCGCGTGGAGATCGAAGTTGTCGGTACGCGCGCTCCGAACCGCTGAGCGACTTCCAGTAGACAAAAACAGCGACGCCTAGAGCGTCGCCATGAGCCCCGCTCTGCGGGGCTTTTTTTTGTCTGCTCGCCGGGCGCGTTCGGCGTGCTAGCGTTCGCCCTCACCTGGAACCTCATGAACGACAACGCACCCCCCATGGCCTCGAAGCCTCCCCTCAACGCCGATCCGGAGGAACTCCGGAAATTCGGCGACCTCGCCCATCGCTGGTGGGACAAGACCGGTGAATTCGCACCGTTGCACGCGATCAATCCGCTGCGCCTCGACTGGATCGCTGAACGCGCGACGCTGAAGGGTGCCCGCGTCCTCGACGTCGGCTGCGGCGGCGGCATCCTAACCGAGTCGATGGCCGCTCGCGGCGCGGACGTGACTGGCATCGACCTGTCCGAGAAGCCTCTGTCGGTCGCCTCGCTGCACGGCCTCGAGTCTGGCGTGAAAGTCCGCTACGAGAAGATCGCGGCCGAGGACATCGCCGCGCGCGAGCCCGGCAGCTTCGATATCGTGACCTGCATGGAGATGCTGGAACACGTGCCCGATCCGGCCGCCGTCGTGCAGGCCTGCGCGACGCTCGTCAAGCCCGGCGGGCAGGTTATCTTCTCGACGATCAATCGCAACCCGAAGGCCTACCTCTTCGCGGTGATCGGCGCCGAATACCTCCTGCGCCTGCTGCCGCGCGGGACGCACGACTACCAGCGCTTCATCACGCCGTCGGAACTGACGCGGCATACCCGTATCGCCGGCCTGTCGATGACGGCGATGATGGGCCTGCACTTCAATCCGCTGACCCGCCGCTACTGGCTCGCTCCCAACGTCGACGTCAACTACATGATCGCCACGGTCCGTGACGCGGGTTGACGCGTTGCTCGCGAGCCCCTGGCGCGCGATCCTGTTCGATTTCGACGGAACACTGGCCGACACCGCGCCGGATCTGGCCGCGGCCGCCAACCTGATGCGCGTCAACCGGGGGCTCGATCCGGTGCCGCTCGAACGGCTGCGGCGCGTGGCGTCGCACGGTGCACGCGGCCTGCTGCAGGTCGCCTTCGAGAAGGCGCCGGACGACGCCGACTACGAGGCGATGCGCGTCGAGTTCCTGTCGAACTACGAAGCAGCGATGACCGTGCACTCGCGCCTGTTCGAGGGCGTGCCCGAACTCCTCGACGCGATCGAAAGCCACGGCCTCGCGTGGGGCATCGTCACCAACAAGGCGATGCGCTTCACCGACCCTCTCGTGGCGATGATGGGCCTCGCGACCCGGGCCGGGGCGATCGTCAGCGGCGACACCACGCCGTTCTCGAAGCCGCACCCCGCTCCGCTGCTGCATGCGGCCACCCTGCTCGACCTGCCGCCATCGGCGTGCATCTACGTCGGCGACGACGTGCGCGACATCATGGCCGGGCGGGCGGCCGGCATGCACACCATCGCCGCGAGCTGGGGCTACGGCGACGCGCCCACCGACTGGGAAGCCGACGACGTGCTCGCGCATCCGCGCGACCTGATCTCGTTGCTTTGAAGCGTTGCGGTACGAGCCGCGAAGACACACGCAAGAAGTTGCGTCTCTTTATACTGAGGCCGGTCTGGCAATGACAGGGAGAGTCGATGGCAAGCCTGAGCGCGGGTCGCGGACCATGGCTGCGCCGCGCGCGTATCGCCGCGGTCGTCGTCGTGGTCCTGTTGATCGTCGTCGGGATCGTCGGCTTCTTCGTGGCCCCCGGCATCGTCAAGTCGATCGCTGAAAAGCAGATCGCCGAGCAGCTCGGACGCAAGGCCACCATCGGCAACGTCAAGCTCAATCCTTATCGGCTGTCGGCAACGATCGACGACTTCAAGCTCTACGAAGCCGACGCCAGCTCGGTCGCGATCGAGGTCAAGACCCTGTTCGCGGACATTTCGTCGACCTCGCTATTCAAGCGCGCGCTGGTGTTCGATGAACTGCGCGTCGTGCAGCCCACGATCCGCATCACGCGACTCGGGCCGCAACGCTTCAGCTTCTCGGACATCCTCGACAAGCTCGCGAGCAAGCCCAAGAGCGACTCGACCTTCCTCTTCTCGCTCAACAACATCCAGCTCGACGGCGGGGCCATCGACATCGACGACCGGGTGACCGACCGCAAGCACCACGTCGACGGCATCCGCGTCGCGCTGCCGTTTCTCTCCAATCTTCCCTACGACACGGCACTGTTCGTCACCCCCGAATTCGCGGCGCGCGTCGACGGCAGCAGCATCGCATTGACCGGCAAGGCACAGCCGTTCGCGACCTCGCACGAAGCCATCGTCGAGTTGAACGTCGCCGATTTCGACCTGCCCGAATACATGGACCTGTCGCCGACCAAGCTGGCGTTCAAGCTCGCGTCGGGAAAGCTTGCGGCGCGGATCACGTTGTCGTTCAAGGCGACGTCGCAGGATGCGCAGGGCAAGACCGTGCCGCAGTCGATGGCCGTCTCGGGCCATGTCGGCCTGACTGCGCTCGACCTCACGGACCTGGGCGGCCGCAGCGCGATCAGGGCGAAGGCGATCGACGTCGATCTCGCGAAGCTCGATCCCTTCAGCGGCGACGTCGCGATCCAGCGCATCGGCATGACCGAGCCCGTGATCGACGCGACGCGACGCGCCGATGGCAGCATCGACCTGCTCGATCTGTTCAAGCTGACGGCATCGTCGACACCCGCGCCTGCATCGACCGCACCTGCGCCCGCTCCGGTCTTCACGATCGTGTCGGTGAAGATCGACCACGCCGGCCTGCGCTTCGTCGACCAGACCCTGAAGAACCCGGCCACCACGCAGCTGAAGAACGTCGACCTCGAGGCCGGTGCGATCGCGTTGAAGGGCGCGGTCCCGACCACCTACAAGCTCGCGCTGACGATCGAGGACGACACCACGCTCGAAGTCCAGGGCAGCGCCATCCTCGAGAAGCGCGATGCGAGCGGCACTGTCGTTCTCAAGGGCTTTAGACCTTCTCGCATCGCCCCCTATCTCGCCTCGGTGCTGGCCGCGCGCATCGACGAAGGAAGCGTCGACGCCAGCGCGCGTTATCGCATCGATGCATCCGGGCCGAAGCCGGTCGGTACCGTCGATCAGATCGCGGTGCGGATCGACAAGCTGCGGACGACGCTGGCCGACGACAAGGCCGCGCTGCTCGGCGCCGACAGCATCGCGCTCGAAGGCGGTAGCTTCGACCTCGCGACCAGCGCCTTCGCCGCGGACGCGCTCAAGCTCGTCGCGCCGGTCATCGCTATCAAGCGTGACGCGAAGGGACGCATCAACCTGCAGGCTGCGCTGGTCCAGGCCTCACCCGCTGCCACGACACAGGGCGCGGCGGTCCAGGTGAAACCCGCAGCGGCGGCACCATTCACGGCCGTCCTCAAGTCCTTGTCCATCGAACGCGGAGACCTGAGCTTCGACGACCTTTCGGTCCCCACCGCGATCCACGTGCGCGCCCAGCCCTTCAACCTGCAGGCCGAGAACCTCCGCACCGCCACGAACGCAGTAATTCCGTTCTCGGTCGACACAGGCATCGACAAGCGCGGCAAGCTCGCGATCAAGGGCAAGGCCGCCGTCTCGCCGATCAACGTCGAGGCGACCATCGACGCCAGCCAGGTCGCGGTGGCCTGGCTCGCGGCCTATGCGGGCGAGCGTCTCAACGTCGTGGTCGAGAGCGCGGACCTCAACAGCAAAGGCATCGTCAAGGTCGGCCAGGCGAAAACGGCCAGCGGCGAGGGCCCGATCAACCTGTCGTATCGCGGCTCGGTCGGCATCGTGCACATGCGGGCCCTCGACAAGGTGACCTCCGAGGAATTTGTGCAGTGGAAGACGCTGAGTATCCCGCAGGTCGACGTGCAGATGCCGGCGAAGAACGCGCCCCTCGCCGTTACGCTTGGCGAGGTCGCCCTGGATGATTTCTACGCGCGCCTGATCGTCAACGCGAACGGACGGCTGAACCTGCAGGACGTCGTGACGTCGCCGGGACAGGGGCAGTCGGTCACGACGCCGGAGGCGCAGCCGAAGGCCACGCCGGCGACGGCGCCGCCCGCCGGCCCTCAACCACTGATCCACGTCGCCGGCGTCAAGCTCGGCCACGGTCGCATCGGCATCACCGACAACTTCATCAAGCCCAACTACAGCGCGAACCTGACCGACCTGGAAGGCACGGTCTCGTCGATCGCCTCAGACGACCCCGAGCCGGCCGACGTCAAGCTCAAAGGCCGCATCGACGGCGACGGCGCGCTCGATGTGAGCGGCAAGATCAACCCGCTCGCCGCGACGCTGTACACCGACATCTCCGCCGAAGCGAAGGACATCGAGCTGACGCGGCTGAGTCCGTACGCGATCAAGTACGCGGGCTACGCGATCGATCGCGGCAAGCTGTCGATGACGGTCAAGTACCACATCGAGAACAGCAAGCTCGAAGCGTCGAACCGACTTTTCCTCGACCAGCTCACCTTCGGCGCGAAGATCGAGAGCGCTACGGCCACGAAGCTGCCCGTGCTGCTCGCCGTGTCGCTACTGAAGAACTCGCGCGGCGAGATCGACATCAACCTGCCGATCTCCGGCTCGCTGTCCGACCCGCAGTTCAGCATCGGCGGCGTGATCGTGCGGGTGCTCGTCAACCTGTTGACGCGCGCCGCCAGCTCGCCATTCTCGTTGATCGCATCGGCGGTGGGCGGCGGCGGAGGGAGCGCGGATGAACTCGGCTACGTGCAGTTCAAGCCCGGCATCAGCGATATGACGCCGCAGGGCAAGACCAAGCTCGAGACGCTCGCGAAGGCGCTGGCCGATCGGCCGGCGTTGAAGCTCGACATCATCGGTCGCTTCGATCCGGTCACCGATCCGGAAGGCATCAAGCGCGACCATCTGCTCGACCGCCTGAAGGACCTGAAGGCGAAGGACCAGTCGAAGGCGGGAGAGCGGGTCGGTCGTAACGACGTGACGATCGAGCCGAACGAATATGCGGCTTACCTGGCGAAGGTGTACGACGACACCAAGCTGCCCGACAAGCCGCGCAACGTAGTCGGGCTCGCGAAGACGTTGCCCGTCGAGGAGATGGAGAAGCTGCTGCTGGCCGGCATGAAGCTCGACGAGAACGATCCGCGCTGGCTCGCCGAAGCGCGCGCGGACGTCGTGCGCCACTACATCGAGGACACCGGCAAGGTCGCGTCGAGCCGCGTGTTCCTGGTGACGCCGAAGCTCGATGCGAATGGGATTGACGACAAGGGCGCGCCGAATCGCGTGGACTTCGCGTTGCGCTAGGACGCGCAGGTCAAGCGTACAATTTGTTTTCTGGGGCCGACCTGGTTTCGACGTGGGTCAGGAAGCAGATGCAGGGCATGCGGAGCGCCAGTGAGCTCCTAAATCCAACTGGAAACCAAGTAAACGCCAACGACGAGCGTTTCGCTCTAGCCGCGTAAGACCGGCTTGACGCTGC
>JANXTA010000026.1 GCA_025356395.1 Betaproteobacteria bacterium | reverse complement strand
CGCCGATCATGTTGCGCACCGGCGTCGCGCGATCGAGCAGATTTCCCCGGTAGATCAGGGATGCGACATCCCGCCGCGCGTCGTTCTGCCGACCCAGCATGAAGATCAGGTCGCCCTGCTGGTTGGCGATGAAGTAGCTGTACGCGATGCCTTCGAGCGACTGCATCTCGCGGGTGACGGCCGCCTTCTGGTCGGTCAGGCGCTTCAGGTCGTCGTTGCTGCGGTCGACGAACGCGAACGACCAGACGGTACCGATCACGCCGAAGACGAAGCCTGCGATCAGCGTGAAGAATTTCGAATAACGGACGAGCTGGTCGGTCATCGATGTCGAGGGTCCGGAGGTGAGGAATCGCGCCACGTGGATCGTGCCACACGTCCGTATAGACTTCGCCGGGCTGGGCCGAAGTGTGGCCTCCCACCCACGACCGGAGGCGTCGATGACCTTGTACGGGAGCTCTTCCGCGGACGACGCGAGCCGCCCGTCGCGCAAGGCGATCACGCTGCCGCGCCTCGCCGAGATGACCGCGGGCGGGGAGAAAATCGCGATGCTGACGTGTTACGACGCGAGCTTCGCCGTGCTGTGCAGCCGGGCCGGGATCGACGTGATCCTGGTGGGCGACTCGCTCGGCATGGTGATCCAGGGCGAGACGTCGACGCTGCCCGTGACGGTCGAGCAGATGCGCTATCACGTCGCCTGCGTAGCCCGTGGCCTCGCCGGCATGGCCGGCACGCCGCTCCTGATCGGCGACCTGCCGTTCGCGTCGTATCACGCGTCGCCGGCAACCGCGTTCGACCATGCCGCGACCCTGATGCGGGCCGGCGCGCAGATGGTCAAGCTCGAAGGTGCCGGTCACGACAACGCGTGGCTGGCCGAGACCATCGCCTTCCTCGTCGCGCGCGGCATCCCGGTCTGCGCGCATCTCGGCCTGACGCCGCAGAGCGTGCATCAGCTCGGTGGCTATCGGGTGCAGGGCCGCGGCGACGACCAGGCCGAGCGTCTCGTGCTCGACGCGAGAGCCGTCGCGAACGCGGGCGCTTCGATGCTGGTCCTCGAGGTGATCCCGGCGGCGATCGCGGCGCGCGTCACCGAGGCCATCGCGATCCCCACCATCGGCATCGGGGCCGGCGACCGCTGCGACGGGCAGGTGCTGGTCCTGCACGACATGCTCGGCCTCTATCCCGGACACCGGCCGCGCTTCGTCAAGAATTTCGTGGTCGGTGACGACGGCCTGACCAGAGACTGCGAATCGGCCGTGCGCGCTTATGTCGCGGCGGTCAAGGACGGCAGCTTCCCCGCACCCGAACACGGGTTCGAGCGATGAGCGCAGCGAACTGCGACGCGCACTACGACGTCGTCATCATCGGCTCCGGGCCCGGCGGCGGCACGATGGCCTGGCGCCTCGCGCAGACCGGCAAGCGCGTGCTGCTGCTCGAACGCGGCGGCTACCTGCCGCGCGAGCCGGCCAACTGGAACAGCCAGATCGTCTTCAACGAGGCGCGCTACCAGGCGAAGGAGACCTGGTACGGCGCCGACGGCAAGACCTTCCGTCCCGGCCTGCATTACTACGTCGGCGGCAACAGCAAGGTGTACGGCTCCGTGCTGTTCCGCCTGCGCGAACAGGACTTCGGCGAGATCCGTCATGCCGACGGACTGTCGCCCGCATGGCCGGTCGGCTACGACGCTTTCGAGCCCTACTACCAGCAGGCGGAGACGCTGTACCACGTGCACGGGCTGCGCGGCGAGGACCCGACCGAGCCGTGGTCGAGCGGGCCGTACGCGTATCCGCCGATCAAACACGAGCCGCGCATCCAGGAACTGTTCGACGGCCTGATCCGTACCGGCCACAAGCCTTTCCATCTACCGGTCGGCGTGCTGCTCGACGAGGTGGAAGGCAAGCCGACTCCGACTTCGCCGTGCATCAAGTGCGAGGCCTTCGACGGCTATCCGTGCGCGACCAACGGCAAGGCCGACGCGCAGGTGATCTGCGTCGATCCCGCGCTCGCGGCGCATCCCAATCTGACGCTGTGGATCGGCGCGTACGTCGACCGTCTGATCACCGATCCGTCGGGCAAGACGGTGGTCGCGGTGGGCGTGACGCGTGACGGCGAGCGGACGACGGTCTCGGGCGACCTCGTCGTCGTCGCCTGCGGTGCACTGTCGTCGGCGCTGCTGATGCTGCGTTCGGCGAACGACCTCCACCCCAAAGGGCTCGCGAACGGATCGGACCAGGTCGGTCGCAACTACATGCGACACAACAACTCGACCGTGCTCGCGATCTCGCGCACGCCGAACCCGACACGCTTCCAGAAGACGCTCGGCCTCAACGATTTCTATTTCGGGTCCGACGACTGGGACTACCCGCTCGGCCACATCCAGATGGTCGGCAAGTCCGACGGCGCGCAGATCCGCGGGGAGGGCCTGCCCGGCTTCCTGCAGTGGTTTCCCGACCAGCCGTTCGACTGGCTCGCGCATCACTCCGTGGACTTCTGGCTGACGTCCGAGGACTTGCCGCGACCCGAGAACCGCATCCGTTACGACGGCGACCGCGTGGTGCTCGACGTGCACGAGAACAATCTAGAGGGCCATCGTCGATTGCGGGCGAAGCTGCAGAAGCTCACGTCAGCGCTCGACCTGCATCCGCACCTGTTCGACCGCAGCCTGTACCTCGGCAAGGACATTCCGATCGGCGGCACCGCGCATCAGGCCGGCACGCTACGTTTCGGGACCGACCCGAAGACGTCCGTTCTCGACGTCGACTGCAAGGCGCACGAGCTCGACAACCTCTACGTGACCGATGCCAGCTTCTTTCCGTCGGTCGGTGCGGTGAATCCGACACTGACGATCATCGCCAACGCGTTGCGGGTCGCGGACCGGATCATCGCGCGGCTGTAACGCGCGCGGGTCGGGATGCGTGTCGCGCCGATGGCACTGATCCTCCGCGAACGGTCCAATGCGGGCCGATGAACGCGACGAACGAAAACCACCAAGGCGGTACATCCACACTTCGGGTGATCGCCGGCTTCAAGCTATTGCAGGCGTTGTTGCTGGTCGCCGCCGGTCTCGGCGCGCTCGGCCTTCTGAACGACGGCTGGCACCACGCGATCGTCGGATGGCTCGATCAGTCGTCGCTGCGGGAAGGACGCCGTCTGACGTCGGCGCTGGCGTCGAAAGCGGTCGGCGCGTTGAGCACGACGACGGTCGAGCGTCTGGTCCTGGTCGCGACCGGATGCTTCGTCTACGCGAGCGTGTTCGTCGTCGAGGCGACCGGTCTGTGGTTGCGGAAGCGCTGGGCCGAATACCTCACGACGATCGTCACGGCATCGCTGCTACCGTTCGAAGTGATGGAGCTGCTCAAGGAGCAGTCGACGGCGAAGATCGTCGCGCTGGTGCTCAACCTGCTCGTGCTGGGTTACCTGATCTGGAGCCTCGTGACGCAGCGGAAGCCGCGCGATCGCGCATGAAGCGGACACGATCAACCTTCGACGACGAGCTCCAGCAAGTGGCCGTCGGGGTCGCGTAGCAGCAGGCTCGTGTTCGATCGGTGCACCACTGCATCCGCATGGCGTGCTCCGATCTCCGCCAGCGCGTTGCGGTCCGCGACCGTCAGCACGAGACGGGTCGCGCTGATCGCGTCGACCGCTGCGACCTCGATGCCGCGGCGGTCATGGACTCCCCGATAACCGAGCAGCTCGATATGCGGCGTCTCGCTCGTGTCCGTTGCGAGTCCGATCACATCGACCTCGGCGTCGACGATCGCGTCGAGCCGCTGCTGGGCCTGGCCGATGTTCAACGAGCGGGTCGCCACGTGCAGGCCGAGGTCTGCGTAGAAGGCGAGGCTGCGCGCGGCCTCGGCCACCGAGATCGCCGAGTGATCGATGCGGACGGAAGGCGATGCGGTTGTCGACCCGTCGGGCAACGCGAGCAGCTCGAGCGGATGCCCGTCCGGATCGCGGAACTTGAACGCGGTCACGCCGCCGTTGCTCGCGGGCAACCGCTGCGGACCGTCGATGGTGATCGGCGTCCAGCGCGTCGACGTCGTGAGGCGTCGCATGGCGGCCGTCATGTCCGACACGATGATCGCGAAGTGCTGGAACAGCGGGCTCCAGCCGGGCACGTCGGTTGGACCGGCTGGTGCCGACGGGGCGACGCGATGCAGGTCGACCGGGACATCGCCGAGCTGCACCGTGGTCGCGCTGGAAGGCCGGCGGTCGAAGCCCAGTGCGTCGACGAAGAAGGCGGCCAGCGCTTCCGGATCGACCGTGTTCAGGCCGATGCGCGCGACGCGTAGTACGCCACGTGCGCTCATCGGGCCGCAGGCAATGCGTACGGTTGACTCGACGCCCACGGGTGCTCGAAGAAGCGGTCCACCGAGTCGGCCCCGGTCCCGAACGTGATCAGCAGGAAGCCACCCGCGAGCGCCAGGTTCTTCCAGAAGTCCCAGAACAGGCCGCGAGCGACGCTCGGGCCTCTTGCCCGGAAGTCACCCGGTTTCCAGAACGGCTTCCACAGCAACGCAGTGACGCCGCAATAGCCGGCGAGGATGAACGCGGCCATGCGGTCGGCCACGCCGGTCAGGATCGCCAGCGACATCACGATCTCGATGCACAGGCCGATGGCAATGGCGAGGATGGCAAGCTTCCTCGACGGCAAGGACTCGCGCGCTTGCGCGACCGCGCCGTCGAACTCGATCACCTTGTCGAGCGCGCTGAACGGCAGGAACAGCGCGACCAGAAGCAGCCGGACGAGGAAGGCGATGGCGAGATTGATCACGCCGCACTGTAGCGCGCGGTTGCGCGATCAAGCACCTTCCCCAAGCGAACGGAGCGCCGGACCGTCGGGTACAGCCAACTTGAGCAAGTAATGTAAGACCCCTCAACCCCACATCGCGACCGAATCCTGGTCCACTCCCCCTGGTGAAAATCGAGACTCCCAACGAA
>JANXTA010000164.1 GCA_025356395.1 Betaproteobacteria bacterium | reverse complement strand
GGTCTCGGGCAATGCCGTCATCAACGTCATCGTCGGCGGCACCGGCACGCTGATCGGACCGTTGTACGGGTCCGCGATCATCACCACGCTGCGCTCGGTGATCGGCTCGTACACCGAGCATCACCAGATCGTCATCGGCGTGCTGTTCATGGTCGTCGTGATCGTCGCGCCGCGCGGACTGATCGGCACCATCGTCGCGCGGATGAGCCGTTCATGACTTCCAGCGACGTGATGCTGTCCGTCCGCGATCTCACGGTCCGCTTCGGCGCGCTGACCGCGGTGGCCGACGTGGGCTTTGACGCGCGACGTGGCGCCATCACCGCGGTGATCGGCCCGAACGGCGCCGGCAAGAGTTCGCTCTTCAACCTGATCAGCGGCGCCATCCGTCCGAGCAAGGGCAGCGTCACGCTCGACGGGCGGGACGTGACGGGCTTCAGCCCCAACCGCCTGCTGGCGGCCGGACTCGCGCGTTCGTTCCAGATCACCAACCTCTTCTTCGAGCTGACCGTGCACGAGAACCTGCGCCTCGCGGCACAGTTACTCGAACGCGGACGCGGCGCGCTGCGTCCGGTCGGCGCGAGTCGCATCGCGGCCAGCCGCGTCGACGAACTGCTCGTCGAGTTCGCGCTCGGCAAGCGCGCCGACGAGCTCGCGGGCACGCTGTCGCACGGCGAGCAGCGGCGCCTCGAGATCGCGGTCGCGATGGCCTCGAAACCGCGCGTACTGCTGCTCGACGAACCCACGCAGGGCATGAGCCACGCCGATACGCGCGAGACCGGTGAGCTGATCCGTTCGCTGTCGCGCGACCACGGGCTCACCGTGTTGCTGGTCGAGCACGACGTCGACCTCGTGATGAGCCTCTCGGATCACGTGGTCGTGATGCATCAGGGTCACAAGCTCGCCGAGGGCACGCCGGCCGCGGTGCGTGCCGATCCGCAGGTGCAGTCGGCCTACTTCGGGACCGCCCATGCTTGAACTGCAGGATGTCCACGCGCACTACGGCCTCAGCCACGTGCTGCAGGGCGTGAACCTGCGCATCGATCGCGGCGAGGTGATCGGCCTGTTCGGTCGCAACGGCGTCGGCAAGACCACGGTCCTGAAGACCATCGCGGGCTGGCTCGCGCCGACCAGCGGCACGGTCCGTTTCGATGGCGACGCGATCGATGGCGTGGCATCCGATCGCATCTGTCGACGGGGCATCGGCTTCGTGCCGGAGGACCGCCGCATATTCCCCGGCCTCACGGTCGAGGAGAACCTGAAGCTCGGCTTCAACCAGGTGCCGGGTCGCAGCCGCGTCGCATCGCGCGACAAGCTGGCGCAGCTCTATGCGCAGTTCCCGCGGCTCGCGGAGCGCCGCAGGCAGTTCGGGACCACGCTCTCGGGCGGCGAGCAGCAGATGCTCGCCATCGCACGCGTGCTGGCCGGCGAGCCGAGGCTGCTGCTGATCGACGAACCCACCGAAGGCCTCGCCCCGATGATCGTCGACGAGCTGTTCGTGCTGATGGCCGGTCTCGTGCGAGACGGCATCCCGATCGTGCTGGTCGAGCAGAACGTGCATCGCGCGCTCGATCTCGCCACGCGCTTCTACGTGCTGGAGCGCGGGCAGGTAGTCCTCGAAGGCGTGGCGGGGGACGCCGTCGATCGCGAGCGGCTGAACGCGCAGATCGCGGTTTAGGCAGCGCCGGCTCGCGAACCGATCGCCGTTCGCGCCACCGCGGTGTCATGGGAGGCCACTAACGTGCTGCGGTCTTGCCCCGCGATCTGTGCCGCCTGCGCGCGCCACGGCACCGATCGACGAGCCGCTCGTTCCTTCGACCTGGACCTTCCCCCGCCATGACCACGATTCATCTGCCGCTCCAGACGTCGCATCCCTTGAGGCGCAAGTCGACACGCGCGCCGCAGGCGGCGGCCATCGGCCTCGCGTTCTTCGCCATGGCGGCCTCTGCCGCCGACTTCACCATCGCCGCCCCCGACTCGACCGCGCGCACGCTCGGCAGCGGCAGCGGCCAGAACGGCACCGTGACGGCGACCGGCGTGCTGACGATCGGCGGCGGGACCGTGGCCGTGACCATCACCGGCAACAACGCCACGCTCAACAACCTCGGCACGATCTCGCAGACCGGTGCCGGTCGCGTCATCCGCGACAACACGGGCGTGGCCAACCTGACGGTGAACAACGGCAGCGTCACCAACGCCACCGCGCTGATGCAGACGGCGAACGGCGACGTGATCCAGATGAATCAGCCGGTCGCCGGCGTGACGCTCAACAACTACGGCCGGATGATCTCGCTCAATCCGTCCGGCGGTGGATCGCAGGCGGTCGACTTCAGCGCGATCACATCCGGCGCCAACCTCGTCAACAATTACGCCGGGGGCCTGATGAGGGCGACCGAGGCCGATGCCGTGCGGCCCGGTGCCAACGGCGTGGTCTTCAACGCCGGCACGATCCTGTCCGTGACGACCACCGGCAGCAGCAGCGACGGGATCGATCTCCAGAGCAACAACGGTGGCCAGATCACCAACGACACGACGGGCCTGATCGAAGGAGGCCGCCACGGCATCACTGGCGGCGCGATCGATGCCACGGTGAACTACGCGGCCAGCATCACGAACCGCGCCGGCGGACGGATCCAGGGCGACAACGGATCGGGCCTCAACTTCGACGGCTTCAACGGTCGTCAGCTGGTCACGGTCATCAACGCCGGGACCATCGTCGGCAACGGCGTCACTGGCGATGGTGACGGCATCGACGTGGACGGGTTGGTGTCGATCAACAACAGCGGCGTCATCCGCTCGGTCAACGCCTTCAGCCCGGTCACGTCCGGCGTCGCGTTCAGCGAAGGCATCACGGTGGGCGGCGGCACGATCGTCAACTCGGGAACCATCGAAGGCCTCGTCGCCGCCGGTAACACCAACGCCCTCGGTCGCGGCATCACGCTGGTGGGCAACGACATCACCACCGGCCCGCTGGCCGGCACCCGCGAAGGCCTCTACGGCAACGCGACCGTGACGAACAACGCAGGCGGCGTGATCCGCGGCCAGAACGATTCGGCGATCGTCGTCGACGGGCCTGCCACTGGCTTCACCGTGTCGATCACCAACAACGCGGGCGCGACGATCACCGGCGGCAGCGCGACCGCGGCCGCGATCGTCACGAGCTTCGACAACGACACCGTCACCAACGGCGGCACCATCAACGGGGCCAGCAGCGGCAAGGCGATCGACCTGGGCGGCGGCAACAACCGGCTCGACATCGTCGGCGGCCGGGCCTTCATCATCGGCGACGTGAGCGGTGGCGCGGGAGGCAGCAACATCCTCGCGATCAACCCGGGCTCGGGCAATCGCTTCGCGTACGCGGGCTCGCTGTCCAACTTCGACGCGGTCGGCATCGGGGCGGGCACCACTGAACTGTCGGGCGTGAGCCGCTTCGCCGGCCGGACCACGATCGGGCCGAACGGCACGCTGGTGCTCAACGGCACCAATCGCCTCGCGGCCGCCAGTTCGCTCGATCTGGCCGGCGGCAAGCTGCAACTGCTGAACACGGCCGGCGTCGATGGACAGACCTTCGCCGGGTTCTCGCTCGAAGCCGACTCTCTGATCGACCTCGGCGGCTCGTCGCTGACCTTCGGCTCGCTCGGCACGGTCGTCGACGATGCGCTGCTGACGATCACGGGTTTCTTCGGTATGGCGCCTTCCGACTACGCGTTCCGTTTCGTCGGCGACCTGACCGGCAGCGCGTCCTTCCAGGAATTGCTATCCAACGTGACGATCGACGGACGCGCGGCCAGCTTCCGCTACGACGGCGCGTTCACCGACATCCGTGCGGTACCGGAACCGGCGAGCGTGCTGTTGATGGGGCTCGGCCTCGCGATCGGCGTGGTGAGGATGCGTCGGCGAAGTGTCGGGCGGCGCACCGCTGCATGAAGCGGGCCGCCGGATGAAACGGAAGCGCTAGGTAACGGCTAGGTGTGATGTTGCAATAGGTTGTTCATCCGGAAGGTTCTGGGAGACTGGAGTTGTCGACGCCCCAGCAACCTCAGGAGACCAACCGGATGAACAGCCACAAGAATGCCAGAACGACTTATGAAGGACGCAAGTTGCTG
>JANXTA010000088.1 GCA_025356395.1 Betaproteobacteria bacterium | reverse complement strand
GAAATGAGTCTTGGCGGAATCGGCAGGCGTGTCCTGGACACGGCGAAGCGTTGGGGGCGCGGCTCTCCGCCTCCCCTCGCGCCGACGCAGGCCATCGCGATCGATCCATCGGCGCCGGTCGACGACGCGCTGCCAGCGACGATGCGCGCTGCCGAAGAGCGCCGCCGACACACCGCTCGCGAGATCCGGACCGCCCGGACCGAGCGTTCGGCCGACGCCATCAAGGTGTTCGTCGCATCCGTCCGTCATCTGCCGCTGTTTAGCGGCACCGCGACACAACTGATCCGCAGTGTCGGCCAGGAGAACATCAGCGCCCGCGAACTGGTGCGCCTGATCTCCACCGATGCGGGCCTGGTCGCGCACCTGCTGCGCATCGTCAACTCACCCTTCTTCGGTTTCGCTCGACGCCTCGCGACGGTGGGCGATGCGCTCGCGGTGCTGGGCATCGACCATGTCCGTCGGACTGTCACGGCGGCCGTGCTGCAGCGTCCGCTGATGAGCTACCTGCACGACTCCGAAGTCGTGCGCACGTTCTGGCGTCACGAGCTGCTGTGCGCGGCGCTCGCCCGGCATATAGCGACGCGCAGGGGCGCGCACAGCGAGATCGCCTACATGGCCGGCCTGATGCACGACGTGGGTCGGCTCGCGATGCTGATGCAGTACCCGGCTCAGGCCGACGGGCTGCTGCACGTGCAGGGCGACGACGACCAGGGCGCTCTGGATCGCGAGCACCACGAGTTCGGCTTCGATCATGCGCAGGCCGGCGGGGCGCTGCTCGAACAGTGGGGCCTGCCCCGGCAGATCGTGCTGGCCGCGAACGAGCACGCCGACGAAGTCGAACCAGACGACGCGATCAGCGCGTGCGTGTGGCGGGCCAACTTGCTGACGCATGAAATGTTCGTGGTCCGCGAGGAGGCCGAAGAGATCCAGCTGCCGTGGATGATCGGGATCGGCCTGAGCGTCAACGAACGCCGGCAGATCCTCGGCGAGATCCAGGCCTTCGAGAGCTAGTAGCCCGTTCGGCCGACCTTGCTCGACAGCGCGTTGTTGCGCTTCGCGTCCTCGCGCAGCGACTTGCGGTCGTCGGTCAACACCGGCCACGTCACGTGCGGCGCGTCCTCGGCCATTCGATCGAGTATCTCGCGCCTCCATCCTCGGCGCGCGTGACCGGGTTCCAGGCCCGTCAGCGCAACGCTGCTTCTTTCGATGCCCCGAGTCGCCATCGGCGCGAGCCTCTTTTGCTTCGTGCTCGCGCCGCTGTCGCCTGCGACCCGGAAGTCCACGTCCTGCCGAGAAACCTGTCCCATGAACCTCGCCGTCGTCAGTCGATCGCCGTGGTGTCGACCCAGATCGTCGTGCGGCTGCTGATCAACCTCGGCATCGGCGAGAAGAAGGTCGAATACAAGATCTAGGCGTTCTACGCGGTCGACGATCCGCAGTTCGTTCCTGTGATGGGCGTTCTGCTCGGACCACCGGTCGTGCGCGGCAACCGCTACCGGGCCCTGGTGAACGGCGACGCGATCTTTCCGTCGATGCTTGCCGCGATCCGCGCCGCCGAGCATTCGGTCGCCTTCGAGACCTACATCTACTGGTCGGGCTTGATCGGCCAGACGTTCGCCGATGCGCTGCCGGAGCGTGCGCGCTCCGGCATCAAGGTGCACGTCCTGCTCGACTGGGTCGGGTCGGGTCGCATGAGCGACCGGCTGCTCGATGACCTGCGCGCGTCGGGTGTGCAGATCGAACGCTATCACCCGCCGGGCTGGTTCGGCCTCGGCCGTGCGCGAACTGGTCGAAGCGAAGCGGCGCGGCGTCGACGTGAAGATCATCGTGCCCGGCGCCCACATCGACACGAAGGCCGTGCGCAAGGCGTCCAAGCACCGCTGCGGGCCGCTGCTCGCGGCCCGCAGCGAACTCTTCGAGTACCAGCCCACGATGTTCCACGTCAAAGTGATGATCGTCGACAAGATCATGGTGTCGGTCGGCTCGACCAACTTCGATGATCGCTCGTTCCATCTCAACGACGAGTCGAACCTCAACATCTACGACCCTGCGTTCGCGCGAGAACAGATCGCGATCTTCGAGGTCGATCGTGCGAAGTCGCGGCGTGTGACGCTCGAGGCCTGGAAGAAACGCTCGCTGTGGGAGAAGTTCAGCGAGCGTGCGGTCTGGCTGCTGCACTCGCAGCGCTGACGGCTACTTCATCGTTTCCGGAAACGGCACCGGTTTGTCGGCGGGCGAGTTCTCCTCGCCGAGGCTGAGCAGCATCGCGACGCTGACATAGGTGCCGCTGATCGCGACCAGGTCGACCAGCTGCTGTTCGCCGAGCGTCGCCTTCGCCCGGTTGAAGAGGTCGTCGCTGATCGCGTGCTTCGTCGACAGGTCCATGCACACGTCGTAGACGATCGCTTCGTCGGGCTTCATGTCGCGTGGCCGGATCTTCGCTTTTAAGTCCGCGGCGACCGACTCGGACAGCCCGGCCTTGAGCGCGAGCGGGTAGTGCGCGTACCACTCGACGTTCGAAGTCCACAGGCGGCCCTGGATCAGGATCGCGAACTCGCTCAGGCGCGGCGGCAGCGAGTTGTTGAAGCGCAGGTAGTCGAGCAGGCGCTTCATCCGATCGGCCATCACCGGGCTGCGCAGCATCACGTTATAGGGACCGGCGAGACCGACACTGGAGATCTTCATGATCTCCTCGCCGAGCGGACGCGCGTCGGGCGGCAGTGTCTCGAGGGTCAGCTGGGGAAAGCGCTTGGGCTTGTCGGGTGCGGTCTGCGCGCCGGCCGACGGCGGGACCACGGTGGCCAGCATGAGGGATGAAACCATTGCGAATCGCTTGAGGTGCATCGTCGTCTCCAGTCGTGGTCGATGAGTCCTGTGCCGGACCCGACGGAGTATGGCTTTACAAGTGGACGGTGGTTCCGACGTAGAGCACCGGTCCGGTCGGCTTGCCGATTTTCGAGCCGCCCATGGGTTCGAGCGTGACCTCGAGCAGCTGCTTGTCGCCCAGGCCCGGCAACTGCGCGAGCGGCACGATCGCGACTTCACCGGCGCGCATCAGTCCGAGCGAGGTCGGGCCCTTCGCGCCGTTGGGCTTGGTCCAAGACTGCAGAACCTTGCCCTCGGGTGCCGGCACGGGGACGCCGACCGGCACGAGCCGCACGCCCGCGCCAGCCGTGGCCTCGACCAGCCAGCCGGTGGTTTTCTCCGTCGGGCTCTGCAACCCCGCCAGGTAGCGTTCGGCCTCGCTGCCACTCGCGAAGCTGGTCGCCGCGCGCCACGTGCCGATGCGGTTCCAGAACGATTCGTTTGCGGCGATCGCATCGACCGGACCGGCCGTCGGCTTCGCGAGCGTCGCCTCGATGCGAGGCCACAGCCCGGGAGCGGGTTCGATCGGCGCCGCGCGTCGCGTCAGGTCGAGCAACCGGTCCTGCCAGGCGTAGACGGCGGCCTCCAGGTTCGTGTCGGTCGTGAGCCGCTGTTCAAAGCGCGTGCGTTCGTCGGCGGTCAGCGTCCCCATCACGAACTCGCCGGCCGCGACGGTCGGGTTGCATGCCTCGGCCAGGTCGGCGAGCGCTTCGAGGTCGTCGCCGGCTGCGATCGCGTGGCCGACCCGTCGTGCCTCGTCGAGCGCGCGATGGCGGACCACCGTGTAGATCCAGCCGCGGCCGGAACCGAGCGCGCGTTGATAGCGCGCGGCGCGCTGCCAGATCAGGACGGAGGCTTCCTGCAGGACATCCTGCGCGGTCTCGTGGTTGCGGACGATGCGCACACGACCCCGAGCCGCCGATCTTTGACAGCGCTTGGTTGCCGGTCGTGTTGGCGAACAGCGCGGCCAGCACCAAGCCGTTGTCGCCACCGGCGACGTCGAATCCCGCCGTGCCCGCGAGATCGAGTCCGAGCGCGCCGACGTTGACCAGCGTGCCGTTGTTGGGCGGATTCTGCGTCGTCAGGACGTCGCTGTTCGCCTCCAGGTCGTAGAGCACCGTCGCGGCCGTGCCGGCAGAGCTGTTGGTGTAGGCCGCGGCGAGGATGGTCGCGCGATGGATGTCGCCGTCGGTCGTGGTGGCGCCGGTGTCGACGTTGATCCGCAGGTCCTGGCCGGTCGCGCTGATGACCCGCATGCGGTCGGCCACCGGTTTGAAGTCGACGCTGAACACCGTGCCCGAGAGCGCGGCATAGGGTGCGGTGGTGTCGGTCGTATCGGCGGACAACGTCGAGTGCAGCGTCGCGGCGCCCGTGATCGGGTCGACCGTGTAGATCTTCGCGTTGGCCGTCAGCGCGTACAGCAGCCCGTCGGCCGGCCGGAAGTCGATGCCGACGACCGATTCACCGCTGCCGAGGTTGGAGATCGCGAAGGTGGATGTGAGCGTATTCGGCGATCGCGGATCGAAGGCGACGAGACGGTTGTCGGTGGTCAGGCCGAGCGCGCTCGGCGCGGTTGATCGTGTAGAAGGGGCTCGCCGTCAAGGAGCCTAGTGCCGCGTAGCCGGTGTTGGTCCGCGGGTCGATGTCGAAGCCGTTGGCCGTCGTGCCGGTCACGCCGAGCGGTCGTCCGATCGCCAGCGTCCCGTTGTTCGGCGGATCCTGCAGGTCGATCTGTCCGGCAACCGCGTCGATGTCGTAGTGCTGCGTGGTCGTGGTCCCGGCGGACTTCGTCAGGTTCGGCGAGGCCCTGCCGACGACAACGGAAGCCGATCGGCGGATGGATTCACGCCCGGCCACTAATTTGCACGGGGCCGGCCAGCGCATTTCACGCATCGCACGACGAGCGGTAGAGTATTGCGAATTTCGTGCGCTTCGAGGATCGATGCATGAGCAGTGCCGCCGATAGTTCCAACTCGCCATCCGACCCGAAGGTCGACGCCCTGAAGGCGTTCGTCGCTGCGGTCCAGCACCTGCCCCTGTTCACCGGTACCGCGATGCAACTGATCCGCACCGTCGACCAGGAGGACGTCACGGTCGGCGAGTTGAGTCGGCTCATCTCCACCGATGCCGCGCTGGTCGCGCACTTGCTGCGGATCGTCAACTCGCCCTATTACGGACTGTCGCGCCGTGTGGGCACCGTGAGCGATGCCCTGTCGGTCCTGGGCGTCAACCTGATCCGTCGCACCGTGACCGCCGCTGTGCTGCAACGGCCGCTGTTCGCGTACTTGCACGAGACCAGCGTGGCGCGCGCCTTCTGGCGCCATGGCCTGCTGTGCGCGGCCCTCGCGCGGCACCTTGCGATGCAGAAGAACGTCGATGGCGAGCTGGCCTACATGGCCGGGCTGATGCACGACGTGGGCCGGCTGGCGATGTTGATGCAATTCCCGCAGCAGTCCGACGTGCTGTTGCGCGTCCACAGCGACGACGACGAGTCCGGGATCGACCGCGAGTTCTCGCGCTTCGGCTTCGATCACGCGCAGGTCGGCGGCGCCCTGCTCGAGCTGTGGGGGCTTCCCGAGAAAATCGTGCAGGCCGCGCACCAGCACGCCGACGAGACCGCACCCGACGATCCGATGAGCGCCAGTGTCTGGGAGGCCAACCAGTGTTCGCATCAGATGATCGACGAGCCCGACGACGACGAGGAATTGCGGCTGTGGATGATCACGATCGGGCTCAGCGTCAAGGCCAAGCGCAAGATTGTCGACGAGATCCTCGCGCTCGAAAGCGACCAGGGCTGACGGGCGCCGTCCGCCGCACGATCCCTGTTGCTCTCGTGGTGACCCTAAGTAAACTGGTTGCCTGCGCTTGCCCCGAAGCGCATCGTACCGCCGCGGAGGCCGGATGAGCGAGTCTGCCGAACAGAAGGCTGTCGCACCCGCAGGAGCCGAGTACTCGCCCGCGGCACTCGAAGCGTTCGTCTCTTCGGTCCACCATCTGCCTCTCTTCAGCGGCACCGCGATCCAGTTGATCCGCAGCGTCGGCCAGGAAGAGATCACGGCCGGCGAACTGAGTCGCTTGATCTCCACCGATGCCGCGCTCTCCGCGCACCTCCTGCGCATCGTCAACTCGCCCTATTACGGCCTGGCACGACGCATCGGCACCGTGTCCGATGCGCTGACGGTGCTGGGCTTCAACCTGGTCCGGCGCACCGTCACCGCGGCCGTGCTGCAGCGACCGCTGTTCGCCTATCTGCACGACACCGAGGTCGCTCGCGCGTTCTGGCGCCACGAGTTGCTGTGCGCGGCGCTCGCTCGCCATCTCGCGTTGCGCCGGGGCTTCGACGGCGAGTTCGGATACATGGCCGGGCTGCTCCACGACGTCGGTCGGCTGGTGATGCTGATGCAGTTCCCCGAGCAGTCCGACATGCTGCTAAAGCGGCGCAGCGACGACGACGATGCCAGCATCCACATCGAGCGCGAGCTGTTCGGCTTCGATCACGCGCAGGTCGGCGGCGCGCTGCTCGAGTTGTGGGGCCTGCCGGGCGGCATGGTGCAGGCGGCGCATCAGCACGCCGACGAGACCGAGCCCGAGGACCAGGGCGCGGCCAACGTCTGGCGCGCGAACCTGATCTCGCACGAGCTGGCCGAGGACATCGAGCCGTCGAGCGGCGTCGACGAGAACGAGGTGCGTCCGTGGATGGACGCCATCGACCTCGGCGTGAAGGCGAAAAAGCAGATCCTCGACGAGATCGCCGCGCTCGAGAGCGACCGCGGCTGAATGACGAGGCGTCAGCTCTCGTCGGCCGTCCATTCGGGGCTGTAGCCCCCCAGCGTCGGGTGGTACATCTCGTCGCCCGAGTGCTGCGTGAACTCCACGTTGAGCCGGTCCTCGCGCAGCCCGAGGCACTCCACGCAGTCGGCAATCAGGCGCTTCCCGACGTCCATCCGCAACGCCGGACTCCGGCCACGCCGGATGTCGAGCATCAGGACGGACACCGGCACCGGCTCGCCGTCGACGGTGCGCCACACGGCGCCGTCGCCGCACTCGCGGATCGCGACGCTGATGCGGCGGATGTCGACGTTCATCATCGCGGCATAGTTTTCGGCCATCCGCTTCGCGAGGCGCTGCTTGTTCTCCGCCGCATGGTGGCCGTTCACATCGAGCTGCAGGTAGGGCATGTCGCTCCTTGCGGTGGTGGGCCGACTCGACGGAAGGCTACAATTCTTGCTTTATTGATCCGGTGATTCAGGAATGTGCCGGCGCTGCCGATAACAATACTTAATCTTTTGCGTCCACCGCCAGGTCCGTCGATGATCACGACCAGACTGCCCACCTTCGAAGAGCCAGCCATCGGCGCAAGCCTCGAAGGCATGATGCCGGCCGAACTCGACCTGCTCGATTTCGGTGTCATCGGATTCGATCGGGCGACCCTGGTCAGGGTCTACAACGCGTTCGAGTCCAAGGCCGCGGGGCTGCGGCCCACCAGCGTGGTCGGCCATCCGATATTCAAGGTGGTCGCCCCGTGCATGAACAACTTCATGGTGGCCGAGCGCTTCGAGCATGTGGTGGCGCTCGACGTGGTGATCCAGTACGTGCTGACGTTGCGCATGCGACCCACCCGGGTACTGCTGCGGCTCGTCGCCGATCCGGCATCGACGCTGCGCTACGTCCTGATCCAGCGCAGTGTTTGATCCGATCGGGTCGACGGACATTGGGGACCCTCTCGAAGCGACAGGCGACGAGGCCCTGATGCAGTTCCTGTATCGAGCGCCGATCGGCCTGGTGCAGCTGACGCCGGCCGGCGCCATCGAGATTGCCAATCCCCACTCGATCCAGTTACTGATGCCGCTGTCCAGCGACGGCAATATCGAAAACTTCTTCGCATTGTTCGACGGCATCGCTCCGCAGTTACGGGCGTCGAGCACGGCCTTCGAGGCACCGACCGGCGTGATCTGCCAGGCGGTCCGGGTCGCTATCCCCGGGGTGGCCGGCACCGCGCCGCGCGTTCTCTCGATCGACGTCACGAAGCTCGATGCGGCGCGACTGATGGCCGTGATCGGCGATGCGACGTACGAGGCGGAACGCGAACAGCAGGAGGTCGCGCGACAGCTGCGGCACGCGGCTCGCGTCGATGGCCTGACGCACATGCCGAACCGGATCGCGCTGATCGAGCAGGTGCAGACGGTGATCGATCGCGAGCCGGTGGACGTCGGCTACGAATTCGCCGTGCTCTTCCTCAACTGCGACCGCTTCAAAGAGATCAACGACATGTTCGGGCATCAGGTCGGCGACGAAATCCTCGCGCTGATGGGCGGGCGTATCCGCGCCGACCTGCGGCCGGGCGATCGCGTCGGCCGGGCGGTCGATGCGAACCAGATGGCGGCGCGCATCAACGGCGACGAGTTCGTCGTGCTGCTCGAAGACCTGTGTCATCCCGCGGACGTGCACCTCGTGGCGAAGCGGCTGTTGAAGACGCTCGCGAAGCCGTACCGGATCGGCGGCCGATCGCTGTACAGCAACGTCAGCATCGGCGTCGCGACGCGGGCGGACGTCACCGGCGACGCCGACCTCCTGCTGCAGGACGCGAGCATCGCGATGAGCGAGGCGAAGCACGAGGGGGGCGCGCGCTATGCGGTCTTCGACGCGTCGATGCGCGAGCGCGCCATGCGGCGCGGCGGCATCGAGTCCGATCTGCGGGCCGGCCTGGCGAGGGGACAGTTGTTCGTCGTGTACCAGCCGGTCGTCGGCCTGCAGGACGGGGTCGTCGACGTCACCGCGGGCGTCGAGGCGCTGGTGCGCTGGCAGCACCCGCAGCGTGGCGTGATCGCACCGATCGAGTTCATCGCGATCGCGGAACAGACCGGGCTGATCAGCGCGCTCGGCGACTTCGTGCTCGGTGACGCTTGCAGGCAATTCGTCGCCTGGCGGACCGCGCTCGGTGAACGGGCGCCCCGGCTGGTCGCCGTGAACGTGTCGCGTGCGCAGCTCGTCACCGGCGAGTTCGCAGTATCGGTCGCCGCCATCCTGCGAGCGACCGGCATGCCGCCGGCCTGCCTGCAGCTCGAGATCACCGAGAGTCTGGCCGCCCAGGACGAAGCGATTCAGGCGCGACTGCACGACCTGCGAGCGCTCGGCGTCACGCTGGCCCTCGACGACTTCGGGACCGGCTACTCGTCGCTGTCCAGCCTGCACCTGCTGCCGGTCGACACGGTCAAGATCGATCGCTCGTTCGTCAGTCTCGCGGACACCAGTGCCCATCATCGCGTGCTCATCGAAGCCACCATCCGCGTGGCCCGCAGCCTGGGCATGAAGACGGTTGCGGAGGGCATCGAGACCGAGGCCCAGGCCGCGGTGCTCCGCGAGCTGGGCTGCGACAAGGGCCAGGGCTATCTCTTCAGCCGACCCCTGCCGGCCGGTGACCTGTCGTGCTGGCTGGACCGTGAGTCGTTGCTCGTGGCTTGAAGAGGCGAGTGGACCGCCCGCATCGGATGCGGCACGCTTCGGGACCAGCCCTGAAGGCCCAGTGAAGCCACCGACTGCCCGAGTCGCAATCATCTTCGCGCTGCTGGTCGGGTCCAACGGCCACGCGCAGCAGCGGCGCGACAACCACCTCGACACGCTGCCGCGCGCCGCATCGTCGGCCACGACCATCGTGCCGATATTCAGTCAGCTGCTGCTGTTTTCGACGCCGAAGGACTTCAGGCCTGCGAACGAGGCGTTGCGGGACCGCAAGTACGTCCAGCAGTCGATTCCGGCGGGCGAATCCTTCGACCGCTGGACCGAGATGATCACCGTCACGGGCGAGAAGGACGTGGCGACCCTGCAGGGCGTCACGCCGCAGAAGCTCGCGGAGGCGATGGCCAGCGTCTACCAGTCCTCGTGTCCCGGCTCGTTCCGGGCCGCGTCGTTCGGAGCCGTCAAGGTCGACGACTACGACGGCTTCGCGACGGTCGTCGGCTGTGGCATCTCGGACACCGACTCGTCGCGCAGCCTCGCCGTGCTGGTTGTGACCATCAAGGGCGAGCGCGACATGTACACGCTGCAGTGGAGCCAGCGCGGCCCGCCGTCGACGACGCCGCTCGTCATCGACGCGCCGCGCTGGCAGGACCGGCTGTCCCGCATCGCGCCGGTCAGGCTCTGCGCGATCGTCGTGGGCGAGGGGCCGCCGTATCCGAGCTGCGCGCAGCGGCGCTGAGCGAGGGGCGTTACGGCGAGGCCATGGTTCACGAGTCCGGGACGACAGAACCGACGCCATGCCGTTTCCGTCCTTGCGCCTTTCAGGCAGGGCGCGCCGACTGGTCCGCAGTCGACGGATGCGGCGTCTGCGAGCGGCGCGTCAGCAGGACCAGCACCAGCCCGGTCGCGGACAGCAGCGCGCCGGCGATCGCGACGGCCGGGTAGCCGAGGCCCAGCGCGATCACGCCGCCACCGACCGCCGCACCGATCGCGTTGCCGAGATTGAATGCGCCGATGTTGATCGACGACGCGAGGTTGGGCGCGTCCGACGCCACGGCCATCACCCGCATCTGCACGGGCGGCACCAGCGCGAAGGTGGCGACACCCCACGCGAAGATCGAGATCGCGGCCGGCACGGGCCAGTGCATCGCGACCGCGAACACGAGCAGCAGCCCGGTGAGGGCGACCAGCACGACGATCAGCGTGCGGTCGAGCGAACGGTCGGCATAGCGTCCACCGAGCCAGTTGCCGACGGTGAGGCCGACGCCGTAGATCACCAGCATCGCCGTGATGAAGGTGGCCGTGACATGGGTCTCGTCGTGCAGGATCGGCGCGATGTACGTGAAGACCGTGAACATCGCGGCCGAACCCAGCGCCGTGATCGCGAGCGCGTTGAGCACCGCGGGACGCTTGAGCACGCGCAGCTCGGCGCGCATGTCGCTCGCTTCGTGCCTCGCGTCGCGCGGCAGCGCGAACCACAGCGCTGTCATGACCCCGACACCGATGCCCGCCATGCCCCAGAACGCCATGCGCCAGCCGACGGCCTGGCCGACCCAGGTGGCGAGCGGGACGCCGCCGACATTGGCGATCGTCAGTCCCATGAACATCGTCGCGACTGCGCTCGCGCGCCGGTTCGCGGGCACGAGGCCGGCCGCCACCACGGAACCGACGCCGAAGAACGCGCCATGGTTGAGCGACGTGACGATGCGCGACAGCAGGAGCATCGTGTAGCTGGTCGACAGCGCCGACAGCAGGTTGCCGAGCGTGTAGATCGCGATCAGCCCGACCAGCAACTGGTGGCGCGCCACGCGGCTGGTGGCCAGCGTCATCACCGGCGCACCCAGCATCACGCCGACTGCGTAGACGCTGACCAGGATGCCGGCCGTGGGGATCGAGACGCCGAGGTCGCGGGCCATCACCGGCAGCAGGCCCATCGGCGCGAACTCGGTGACGCCGATGGCGAAAGCGCCCGCGGCGAGCGCGAGCAGGGGGGCATTGATCTTCATGGGGGAGGAGGGAAAGGGAGAGGAGGGGCGCTGCGCGGCTCGGGCTCGGCCGCACGCGGCCGTCACGCGGATGCGTCAGGATGTGCAGCCGCAGGCGCTCGCGAGGCGTTGCAACCCCTGGTCGCAGATGCCGCGGGCCTGCAGTCCGGCCGTGGTCTGTTCGAGGTATTCGGAACAGGTACCGAGGAAGCCGCCCCCGGTGCGCAGGATCGCCGCGACTTCGGCCTCGGTGAGGTTGCCGGCGTAGCCTGCGGCGCGACGATCGGCCACGAACGCGATCGCATCGACCACGCCGTGCTGGGTGCGGGCCTTGACCCAGGTGGGGCGGTAGGCGCCGGTCACCATCTCGCGGCGCCACACCAGCGCGAGCTCGTCGCGCACGTGCGGCTCCGCGAGACGCAGCACCACGCCGCGACAATTGCCGCCGCGGTTCAGGCCCAGGACCAGGCCCGGTCGCTCGGGCGAACCCCGGCCGAGCCGCGACCAGATACAGAAGGAACGATGCAACCCGTGGACACGCGCGACCCGTTCCTCGGCGACCGGGAACAGGGGATTCCAGATCAGCGACCCGTAGGCGAAGATCCAGACATCCCCGGGCGGTGCATGGCGCAGCGTGCGGTCGAGCGACTTCTGCAACTGCGCATCGCTCCACGCATCGTTGCCGAGCATCTTGCGTATGTAGGCGTCGCGTCGCCCGCCGCTCTGCAGATCCTCGCGCGACAGGGGTCGCGAAGAATCGGTGTCGAGGTCGGATTCCGTATCGCTCTTGGGATCAAGCATGTCGGTCGCATCGTGTCGCTGGAACATCGACAGGACGACCGCAAGTTTCGCGCCATCCCGGGCCGGTTCCATCGTCCTGGCTCATAGTTCACGAATCATGAACTACGAAACGAGACGGTATGGGAAGATGAAAGCTTACTCAAATGCCGAACTCGCCGTCGACCCACCTGATGAAGCCCCTGTTCCATCCCGCCGCCGAGGATCTGACCGTGCAGGGCATCCTGCACGCGTTGTCCGATCCGGTGCGTGTCCACATCTTCGCGAAGATCGTCGATGCGATGTGCGCGCAGATCTGTTCCGCGTTCGCCGAGGTGGAGGGTTGTGCCATCCCCAAGTCGACGCTCTCGCAGCACTTCAAGGTCCTGCGCGGCGCCGGACTGATCCACAGCCAACGCAAGGGCGTCGAGATGCACAACGTCGCGCGTTGCGCCGAGGTGGACGCGCGATTCCCGGGCCTCGTCGGCACCATCGTGGAGGCATACAAGACGCAGCGCGATCGCGAGCGACGGGCCGCGCGGCGTCGTCTGGCCAAGGCCGCCTGAGCCTGCCTCTGTCGCAAGTTCGCGACCATCGATGGACCGGCGTCACCGAATGCGCCACCCTGCGCGTCTGGTTCGTGCGAGCAGGCCTGCTCGGCTCGACGTGATGCGGATTCGATCGGGGTGCCCGGATGTTGTGCCGATTGCTGGCGGTCTTGCTGGTGTCGTCGTGTGTCTCGTCGGCCGTCGCGCAGACCTCGCTCGACCGGATCGACCTGCTGCCGCGGCAAAGCACGTCGGACGCCGCGGTCACCCCGGTCTACAGCCAGATCTTCCTGTACGCCCTGCCTGACGAGTTCCGTACCGTCAGCAGCGGCGTCGTGCGCAAGGGCCGCTTCGTGCAGCAGTCGGTGCCGGCCAAGGAAACCGTGCAGCGCTGGACCCAGATGATCACGTTGTCCGGCGACGAGGCGCTCGCCTTCTCCGGCCGCACCTATCCGCAGAAGATGATCGAGGACTTCGTGGGCCTCACGAGGAAGAAGTGTCCCGACTCGTTCAGCACGCTCACGCTCAACACCGTCTTCGTGGGGTCCTACGACACGGTCGTCGCCGTCGTCAGTTGCGGCATGGCGTCAGGCGGCCAGAGCGAAGCGACCATGCAGATGGTGATCAAGGGAGGCATGGACACGTACACGCTCGAATGGACGGTGCGCGGGCGGGCGTCGAGAGGCCCGGTGAAGCTCGAGGAGGTGCAGTGGACCGATCGCCTGCGGCGCATGGCACCGGTGCGGATCTGCTCGGCGGCGGCCAACGAGCAGCCTCCGTTCCCGAGCTGCCTGAAGCGCCGTTGAGGCGATGCGGCTCGCTTTCGTCACCGACATCCACGGCAACCTGGCGGCCCTCGAGGCCGTCGTCGACGACATCGCGCGCCGCGGCGTCGAGCGGATCGTCAATCTCGGCGACAGTCTCTCGGGACCGCTGCTGCCGCTGGAGACCGCGCGCTACCTGATGGCCCGCGACTGGTTCCAGCTCGCAGGCAATCACGAACGCCAGATCCTCTCCGCCGACCGGGCCGGCAGTGGCGCGTCGGACACATACGCCCGATCGATGCTGTCGCGCGCGGAGCTGGACTGGATCGCGTCGTTGCGGCCGCTGGCCCGCGTCGACGACGAGGTCTTCGTGTGCCATGGCACGCCGACCAGCGACATCAAACACCTGCTCGAGACGCTTGACCCCGGCGGCCTGCGTGCCGCGACGGCCAGCGAGGTCGCCGCACGCTGCGCGTCGATCGAGGCGTCGCTGATCGTGTGTGGTCACTCGCATGTGCCGCGCATCACGGGTCTGGCGAGTGGACAGGTCGTGGTCAATCCAGGCAGCGTCGGGCTGCAGGCGTTCGAGGACGACCGGCCGTTCGTGCATCGCGTCGAGAACCACTCGCCCGATGCGCGCTATGCCATCGCCGAGCGCATCGACGGGCGCTGGATCACGGCGCTGATAGCCGTGCCCTACGACTTCGAGTCGATGGCGCGTCTGGCCGAGTTGCGGCGGCGGCCGGCGTGGGCGATGGCGTTGCGGACCGGCGAGATGCCGCGGCCGTAAGCGATCAGGCGGAGATGAAACGATGAATCCTTTCGGCCACCGCATCAGACGCATCGACCAGCTCGAAGACCTGTTCGGCGACGCCGGCGAGGCGTCGATCCGCAAGGAGGTGGATCATGTCCATCCTCATTACCGGGCGTTGATCGAAGCGTCACCGTTCGTGATCCTTGCGACATCCGGCCCCGACGGACTGGACGCTTCGCCGCGCGGGGATCCGCCCGGTTTCGTGGTCGTCGACGATGCGAAGACGCTGCTGATGCCGGAGCGCCGCGGCAACAACCGGATCGACAGCCTGCGCAATATCGTGGGCGACCCGCGCGTTGCGCTGCTCTTTCTGATTCCGGGCCACGGCGAGACGCTGCGCGTCAACGGCCGCGCGCGGATCAGCGTCGCGCCCGGACTGCTGGTGCGCTTCGCGATGGACGGCAAGGCACCCAAGTGCGTGCTGGTGATCGATGTCGACACCGTTTACTTCCAGTGCGCGCGGGCGATTCATCGGTCGAAGCTGTGGGAGGCGGTGGTGGGCGGTGAGGCTTTGCCGACTCCCGGAAAGATCCTGCAGGCTTTGACCGAGGGTTCGATGGACGGCGAGACGTACGACCGTGAGTTGCCTGCCCGGCAGAAGAGCACGTTGTACTGACACAACGTCACATTCCCTTCCCTTGAAGGTGACCATCGTAGTTGCAATAAATATGATATCCATCATATTTTATGCTAGATCTCGTCCGATGGAGAAAGCCCCCACCCGCAAGGAGCTGTCCCACGACCGGATCGTCGACGCCGCCGCGCGGGCCATTCGTCGCCATGGCTATGCCGGGGTCGGCGTCGCCGACGTGATGAAGGACGCCGGCCTGACGCACGGCGGCTTCTACGCGCACTTCGAATCGCGCGATGCCTTGCTGGTCGAGGCGATCGAGCGCGCCGGCCGCGGCAGCGCCTCGCACATCGCCAAGAGCACCGCGGCGCTGCGCGACGAAGGCGCCAGCCCGTTCCGCGCGCTGGTCGAGAGCTACTTGTCCGACAGGCTGCTGAAGTCGCCCGACGCCGGTTGTCCGGTGGCGATGCTGTGCTCCGAGATGCCGCGCCAGGCCGGCGCGGTGCGCAAGGCCTCCACGGCGCGCGTCGACTCGTTGCTCAAGTACGTCGGGCGATCGCTGTCGCCGGCGGTGCCCGCCGACCAGGCCGGCGTCATCGCGGCGACGCTGGTCGGCAGCCTCCAGATCGCACGTGCCATCGGCAGTGTCGAGCAGGGCAAGCGGCTGCTCGCGACCGCCCGCAAGACCCTGGTCGCGCAGTACGACCTTTCCTGATTCCGTTCCACGCAGCCCATCGTTTATTCTGGAGGTTCGATATGACGATCAACATATTCATCGTGGCCGGCGCCGCCCTTGCCTGGCTCACGGTTCGCCTGTGCCGTGCCATCGACCTGGGGGCGCCATGAACCTCACGGGCGCAGTCGTCTTCGTCACCGGCGCGAATCGCGGCATCGGTCTGGCCTTCGCGCGGGAAGCGCTCGCGCGCGGCGCGAGCAAGGTCTACGCGGGGGCCCGTGATCCGGCTTCGGTGACGATGCCCGGGGTCGTACCCGTGAAGCTCGACGTCACCAGCGCCGCCGACATCGTGGCGGCGGCCGCAGCGTGCACCGACGTCACGCTGCTGGTCAACAACGCCGGCATCGCGGAGTTCGGCAGCTTCGTGGCCGACGATGCGATCGAGTCGGCGCGCCGCCAGATCGAGGTCAACTATTTCGGTCCTCTGCGGATGACGCTGGCGTTCGCGCCGATCCTCGCGAAGAACGGCGGCGGCGGTGTCGTCAACGTGCTGTCGATCGCGTCCTGGTTCTCACGCCCCGCACTCGCGGTCTATGCGTCCAGCAAGTCGGCGGCGTGGGGACTGACCAACGGCCTGCGCAACGACCTGCGCGCGCAGAACACGCACGTGCTCGGGCTGCACATGGGCTTCGTCGACACCGACATGACGAAAGGCATCGACCAGCCGAAGATCTCGCCCGACCTCGTCGTGCAGCACACCTACGACGGGCTCGAAGCCGGGCTGGACGAGGTGCTGGTCGACGAGCGGACCCGCGGCGTCCACGCGGGCCTGTCGGCTTCGATCTACCTCGACGCGCCGCGCTGATCGCGCCTCCACCAGTCGGTCGACGCCGGTCTGCCGAAGCGCGTGAGATAGGTCAGCGCATGCACCCGAGCCGGTCGCCGATCACCATCTGCATCGCCTGCTCGTAGAGATCGGTCAGCCGTTCCGAAGCCTCGAGCAAGCGCTCGCTCGCGTCGGTGACCTCGGCCAGCGTATCCGGTGCCGAGATCGCGTCCAGCGCCTTGCGCAAGCGCTGCCATTCGAAGTCGGTGGTCTGGAGGCTGTCGCGGATCGGCGGTGCCGAGAGCGGCAACTGGTGCAGATGATCGAGCGCGGACTGGAACGACTGGGCCAGCGTGCGCAACTGCGCCACCAGCGGCGCCGAAACTTCCAGCGCAAGCATGAAGCACAGCTTGGCGATGCGCTGGCCCAGCATCCGCTGGCGACCGGCGACATTGATCACGTGGAGGCTCGCTACCAGTCCCGATGCTTCGAGGAATTCGGTCAGCGACTCGGCGTCGTCGAGCATCGTCTCGGCCCGCGCGTCGAGCAGTGCGAGCCGCGTGCGATCGGTCGGCTCGGCGCAGAGCGCATGCAGGTCCTTCCAGCTCGCGGTGACCCGGTCAACCAGTTCGCCGTAGCTCTTCGTGCTGATCGCTTTCCGCAGGATGCCGAGGTTGGCCTCGACCCGCTGGATGCAGTCGCCGCTGATCTGCGCGGTCTGCTGGGTCTCGAGGCCGCACAGCATCTGCGCATAGCAGAGCACGAGGCGCTGCGACAGCATGCGCAACTGGCCCGCGCGATTGACCGCCTCGCCGGCACGCGACAGGTCGATCACGCTCTGCGCCACCACGCCGATACGCTGGCGCGCACGCATCGCGAGGCTGCGCATCAGTTCGAAAGCCACGTCCTCGGTGATGCCGCGCGAGCGCATCAGCACGCCTTTCGCGCGATCGACCAGCTTGCGTTCCTCGAAGCGCTGCGACAGGCCGATCAACTCTTCCTTCAGCAACGGTTCGTGACGAAAGCGCGCCCGCGCGACCTGTATCACCGACAGCAGCCGGTGCTTCGCGTAGCCGTCGACGACATAGGCGTGGATGCCCGACGCGCTGGCCCGCTCAATCTGAGCCGGGTCGCCGTCCGACGTGAAGAGCACGAAGGGACAGGGCGCGAGCGTGCCCAGCATCCGCGCCGCTTCGAACAGCAGCAGCGACGGGCTGGCCGATGCGGCAACCACGAGGTCCGCCGCGTTGCGCACGGCGGTCTGCGCGAGCGTGGCCGAGTCCTCGGTCTCGGCGATCACGTCGATGCCGGCGCCGTCCAGGTCCTCGCGGAGTTCGTCGGCGTGCGGCGGGGCTTCGGTGGCGAGCAGTGCGCGATACATCGCAGGGTCCTGATGAAGAAAAGTGCGAGGTCGAGTTGGTGCGCGCATGCGTCGCCGTGGTGGCTGCAGGTCGATGCGGGGCGACACGACGGTGCGGGATCCAGGGCCCCTACGAGGCCGCGAGTCCGGTCTCCAAAGGACGAAGCAATTTCCATGCTGCCCGGCACAGGGTTTGCTAAAGGGAAAGCTCGGGCCGTTCCAACGTCGTAACGGCCAGACGCGGTGACACGGGGCCTGTCAGAATTTTCGTGTGTGAGGCATAGGATGAAGTCAAGGAGGATCCATGCCAAGCAAGACGAAGAGGGCCCCGGTGGCCAGGGCGGCGTTGCCGTCTATCCCCAAGGAGTTGCTTGATCAGTTCGTGACCGGCC
>JANXTA010000052.1 GCA_025356395.1 Betaproteobacteria bacterium | reverse complement strand
AATGCCAGAACGAGCCCTGCGTGCGCTCGACGAGTGAATTGGCGGTCAGGACGGTCGGCTGCAGTGCGTAAACCAGCACAATACCCGGACGATCCGAGACGAACGATTCGCCGGCGTTCAGGACGACGTCGCGCGGGTCGTTGTCCTGCGTGATCCACACCGCACCGGACTCGCAACCGATCTCGACCGAATTGCCTTGGCCGAGGCTCAACAGGCTGCCCTTGGCAACCGAAATCATTTCGCGTGCTTGCTTGGTCTTCATGGAAGGCTCCGTGATCGAAGCAAAGAATATGCAGTCGATGTTGCGTCGCAACAAGAGAGTCTTTATCATCCTTGGTTGAAAAAATCTCATCGTGCAAAAACTCCACAGCCTCCCCTCGTTGAACGCCCTACGCGTGTTCGAGGCCGTCGCGCGACACCTCAGTTTCGCGCAGGCTGCCGAGGAACTGCACGTCACGCCCGGCGCCGTCAGCCACCAGATCGCCGCGCTGGAGAACACGCTCGGCGTCCTGCTGTTCAAGCGCGATGCGCGAGCCGTGTCGCTGTCGCCCGCCGCCGAAGCCTGCCTGCCGACGCTGGCCCTAGGCTTCAACGCATTGCGCGAAGCCATCCGGCTGCTGCAGGCCGACGCGCCCGCGAGCGCCCTAACCGTCAGCGTCGCGCCCGCGTTCGCGACCCGCTGGCTACTGCCGCGCCTGTCGCGTTTCGCGGCGGCGCATCCGGAGATCGAGCTGCAGGTGTCGAGCGGAATGGGGCTGATCGACGCCGTCCGGCCCGAGGCGTCCGTAAGCCTGGGCGAGACGTCGGATCACGGCGCGTCGGCCGACCTCACCATCCGTTTCGGACGCGGCGTCTATCCCGGTTGCCGTTCGGACAAACTGTTTTCCGTGGCGGTGACGCCGGTCTGCAGCCCGCGCCTGATGACGGGCGCACATCCCCTGAACACGCCCGACGACCTGCGCCACCATCTGCTGCTGCACGACGACACGGCCTACTTCGACGACCGCAGACCCGACTGGAAGGTGTGGCTCGAAGCCGCCGGCGTGACCGGCATCGACGCGGCGCGCGGCCCGCGCTTCAGCCATTCGGGACTCGCGCTCGATGCGGCTGCGGACGGACTCGGCGTGGCCCTGGGTATCTCGCTGCTCGTCGCGCACGACGTCGATGCCGGTCGGCTCGTCGTGCCGTTCGCCGTGCAACTGCCGTCATCGTTCGCTTACTACCTGGTCTATCCCGAGACGGCCACCGAGCGCGCACCGCTCACCGCGTTCAGGGCCTGGCTGCTCGAAGAAGCGCGACGGGCTCAGTGCACTTCGAAAGTGCTGTAGACCGGGCCGTCCGAGCGCCGATAGCCGACGCCAACCGCCACGACGCGATTGAGCCAGTCGTGGGCCGGCGACGCGGTCTCGAAGCTCGGCGTCGTGCGGAAGTAGTAGTCGGCCGGGTCGACCGCCTCACCCGCTTCGAGTCGTGCGACGACCTCAGGCGATCCGTGGCGGATGCCGCGGTAGGTCACGCCGATCAGGGCGTCGTCGGTGGTGCGCAGGACCAGCCGCACGTCGAGCGTCGTGGATCCATCGATCCGCAGGGCCTGCCAGTCGCTGTCGCCTTCGAGGACATCACCGCTCACGCGCTCGCCTTCGAACGAGCCGCTGGACACGATGTCGAGGCGCATCACGACCAGCGGTCTCGTGCGCACGCTCAGCAGGGTTTCGGGCAGGTCGGTCAGTAGGGAGGTCGGTATGACGGGAATCTCGATCCAGGGGCGCAGGGCCGCGCAGTGACGAAGACTGGCAGAATCGAAAGCTACATTCACGCACAGCAAGTCGGATACGCACCATGGCCAAAAGCTCCCATCGCGAAAAGCTGCTTTCCGAAGGACTGCGGGTCGTCCATCGTCAGGGCTACGGTGGCGCGAGCGTGAGGGACATCGTGCAGGCCGCAGACGTTCCGCAGGGGTCGTTCACCAACCACTTCGCGTCGAAGGAAGCCTTCGGTCTCGAGGTGCTCGATCTCTATTTCGCGAAGGCCCAGGAGCTGATCGCCGCGACGCTGCGCAACGAGGAGCTGGCGCCGTTGCAGCGGCTGCGCGTCTACGTCGACGCGAACATCGGCTTCATGAAGACCCACGAGATGCGCAACGGCTGCCTGCTCGGCAACTACAGCGCCGAAGCGGCGACCCAGGGCGAGAGCATCCGCCTGCGACTGGCCGCCATCCTCGACGAGGTGCAGCAGTCCATCGCGGCTTGCCTCAAGGCTGCCGTGAAGGCGGGCGAGTTGCCGAAGGGCTACAAGTCCAACGACGTCGCGGGCTTCATCGTCTCGTCGCTACAGGGCGCCTTCCTGATCGCGAAGGCGCAACGCGACATGGGGCCGATGGAACGCTTCCGGCTGGTCCTCTTCACGATGATCCTGAAGTGAAGCAGGCAGTGCCCGCCGACCGATGACCGTTCAGAACTTCCCGTTCACATTCTTCCATTCGACGCGGGGCGGGATGGGTTCGATGGTGTCCCAGTGCTCGGC
>JANXTA010000019.1 GCA_025356395.1 Betaproteobacteria bacterium | reverse complement strand
CTGTCGCTGGCGAGTCTCGGCAAGCTGACGCTGAACGGGACCTGGACGTACATCCAGCGCTTCAAGTTTCAGCCGGCAGCGGGCGAGGATCTGCTCGACGCGGCAGGCAACAACAACTACGGCCCACTGCCGCGCATGAAGGCCATGACGTCGCTGACCTGGGAATACCAGGCCTTCACGACGACGCTGACTTACCTGTTTACCGGCGACTACCAGCAGGAGAATTCGGCACTGCAGGATCGCGTCGGCGAATACCGTCAGTACGATTTCTACGTCTCCTGGGAAGGTATCAAAAACCTGAAGCTCTATGCAGCCGTGTTGAACCTCGCCGACAAGCATCCGCCGTTCGATGCCTCGCAGGGTGGTCTCCCGTACGACTTCTCCCAGTACGACGCTCGCGGGCGCTACTTCCGGGCGGGACTCAGCTACAAGTTCTTCTGAACCCGCGCGACGGTCGTCGCATTCGAGAAAGCCCGCCCGCCGGCGGGCTTTTTTTCGTTGCGACGACTTCATCGGAGTTGCCGCTTCGTCGCGAAAAGCCCACAAATCGCGAAGCCAAAGTTGTGCGTTCGCGCGCCGCGCGGCGTTGAGCTTCCGTTTCAAAACCAAGTCACCCTAGACTAAAACAGTAGTAAGGATTTGAAAGACTTCGTGGCAATCCACCGCTTATGTTTCTCGAATGCTTCGGCGAGCGAGTTTCGCACCGTCGCCTCAACCTGTTCTAGAAGGAAACACCTATGTTTAAGGAAGTAACTATCGCGCGTTGCCTGCGCCTGGCCTTTGGCGGCGGCATCGCAGGGATGGCGTTCCTCGCACTTTCCGCCCACGCGCAGTCCGCGGCGCCGGACGAAGTCCAGCGCGGTGAAAGGGTCGAGGTCACCGGGTCGTCGATCAAGCGTATCGATGCCGAGTCGGCGCTGCCGGTGCAGGTGATCACCCGTGAAGACATCCGGAAGATCGCCCCACAGAACGTCGAGGAACTGCTTCGGACCCTCTCCGTGACGAATTCCGTCGGCAACCTGACGACCTCCACGGGTTCGGGCGCGACGACGGGCGGCGTCTCGACGGTCTCGTTGCGCGGCCTGGGTTCGACGCGGACCCTGGTACTCGTCAATGGTCGCCGCATGCCAAGTTTCGGCGGCGTCGCGGGTGGCGGGGCGGTGTCGTCGGTGGACGTCAACAGCATTCCGCTGGCTGCCATCGAACGGGTCGAGGTTTTGAAGGACGGCGCGTCGGCGATCTACGGCAGCGACGCCATCGCCGGGGTAATCAACTTCATCCTGCGTTCGGACTACACGGGCGTCCTGGCCGAAGCCCAGTACGGGCAGTCCACGCATTCCGGCGACGGCAAAAGCTACAGCGGTGACGTGGTGCTCGGCTTCGGCAGCTTGCAGAAAGACAAATTCAACGTGATGTTGACCGCGTCCGAGTCGAAGGACGCCGCGATTTATGGGGCGCAGCGCAAGTACGCTGCGAAGTCGGTGGGCCTGAACGGGGACAACGATTCGACGTCGGGGAACACCTATCCCGCCAACATCGTCCTTCCGTCAGGCTCTTCCCGGAACTTCCTCGCTCCCGGATACAACGGCGTCTACGGCACGGCCGGTTGCTCGCCGTCGATCACGCCACCGGCGTTCAGCACCCGCACGTGCCGTTACGATACCGCCCCTCTCGTGCCACTCATCCCGGACCAGCGTCGCGCAACCGTCGGCTTCAACGGCCAGTACGCCATCACGCCGGACATGACGGCGTATCTCGATCTCAGCGGCTCGCGCATCATCACGAAGTACGCTGAGCAGGCGTCGCCGTTGTCGGACCAGTTCGCGCTCAACAACACCAATCCCTACACGCCGGTTTATAACCAGTTGCTGGCGAACAATACGGCGGCACTCGACTCGGCCTATGGCGCCGGCTTCGCCGCCAGCCTGGTCGGCAAGGGCGCGGTGCTGCTGCCGACCAGCAGTCCCTACTACCCGACGGCCTTCGCCGCGGCGAATGGCCTCGCAGGGTCGCCGCTGGATATCCGCTATCGCTCGGTCGAGGCCGGTGGTCGCCAGATCCGTGACGAGGTCACCGCGGGTCGCGGCGTTGCCGGCATCAAGGGCACGGCGTTCAACTGGGACTACGATCTCGGCGTCGCCTACGGGCAGAGCCGGGTGCGTGAATTCGATACCGGCGGCTACGTGCTGCTGTCGCAGATCCTGCCGCTGCTCAACAGCGGCGTGGTCAACCCCTTCGGCCCGAGCACGACTGCCGTCCAGCAACAGTTGCAAGGCGCTGTCTACCACGGCGAGGCCTACGACACGAAGACGCAATACACGAGCATCAACGGCCACGCATCGCGCGAGGTCTACAACCTGCCAGCCGGTCCGATCTCGTTCGCACTGGGCGGAGACTTCCGGCGCGAGTCCTATGCGTTCGAGGCGAGCAATGCTTACCAGACGGGTGACATTTCCGGATACGGCGGAAACGGCATCGGCATCAGCAAGGCCCGCAACGTCGAAGCGGGATTCGCCGAACTGAACGTCCCGATCATCAAGGGCCTCGAGGCGGACGTCGCCGCGCGCTTCGACAACTACGAGAACGTCGGTAACACGGTCAATCCGAAGGCTTCGCTGCGCTGGCAACCGGTCAAGGAGATCCTGGTGCGCGCGTCGGTCGGCACGGGCTTCCGTGCGCCGGCCCTCGACGAGCTGTATGCCCCGATCACCCAGGGCGTCAGCACGAACGGCCTGAGCGATCCACTGCGGTGCCCGACGACTGGTAGCTCGACCGACTGTCAAACCCAGTTCGCGACGATCAACGGCGGCAACGCGCGGCTGCAGCCTGAAAAGAGCACCTCGCTCAACTACGGGTTAGTCATGGAGCCGACCGACAACCTGCATTTCGGCGTCGATTATTTC
>JANXTA010000174.1 GCA_025356395.1 Betaproteobacteria bacterium | reverse complement strand
GCCAGTGTCGCGCGCAGCATCGCCAGCGACGGTAGCAGGCGATGCGTGATCGCATCCGCCGCAGCCACGTTCATCGCCGTCGGGAAGACATCGTTCGACGACTGGCTGCGATTCACCTCGTCGTTCGGATGCACCAGACGGTCGTCGCCGCGCAGGCCACCCATCAGTTCGCTCGCGCGATTGGCGACGACCTCGTTGACGTTCATGTTGGTCTGCGTGCCCGAGCCGGTCTGCCAGACCAGCAGCGGGAATTCGTCGTCGTGCTTGCCGGCAAGCACCTCGTCGGCGGCCGCAACGATGGCCTGGCTCTTGTCCAGCGCGAGCGTCCCGAGCCGTTGGTTGACCACGGCCGATGCACGTTTGATACGCACCAGCGCACGCACGATCTCAGTCGGCATGCGCTCGCCCGAGATGTCGAAGTTGCCGATCGAGCGCTGCGTCTGCGCGCCCCACAGGTGATCGTCGGGCACGTCGATCGGTCCGAAGCTGTCGCGTTCCTGGCGGGTCTTGCTGCTCATGGCAGGCCTCGAATGTGGTTCAACGCCGCAGCCGGCTCCACAGCAGGCCGACCCATTCGTGGATCGTCCAGGCGGAGCGCCGCAACGCATTGGAATTCGGCACGAACGACAGCACCGTGACCGGGCCGCTCGCGTAGTAGTCGGTCGGCGCCGCGATCACCGGCATGCCGGTGGCTTCGAACAGCTGGCGCGCCCGTCGCATGTGGCTCGCATCCGTGACCAGGATCGCCGTGGTGATGCCGGCCGCGCCCAGGATCGGGACCGAGAGCCGCGCGTTGGCCGGCGTGTCGAGCGACTCCTTCTCGATCCAGCGGACCGGCGTGCGGAAGTCCTGCTCCAATACCGCAGCCATCTGCTCGGCTTCGGAACCCTTCATCGTCGGGAAGCGACCGCCGCTGACGAGGATCGGCAGATGCGTGCGCGCTGCCAGGCGTACCGCACTGCGGATGCGCACCAGCGTGACCGCGTTGATCGTCTCGCCGCCATAGTCGATGGCGCCCTGCTGCATGCCGCCCCCGAGCACGACGATCGCCGCGTCCTTCGGAAGCACGACATCGGCCCGCAGCGGCGGATCTTCGTGCTCGGCCCCGCTCGCGATCGCGTTGGCGACGATCGGCAGCGAGAACGTCACCAGCACCAGCAGGCCGACCGTGATCAGACCGAGGCCGAACCTGCGCCGCTTGCGGGCCAGCCACAGACCGAGCGCCATCAGGATCAGCGGCCCTGCCGGCAACAGCAGCAACTCGGAGATCAGCTTCTTGGCCCACAGGCCGAGCTCCGCCATCTCCCACATGGTCGGTTTCTCGCGCGGTCAGCAGCCGCTCAGGACAGCGCCGCGATTCCCGCGCGCGCGACCTGCGCGTCCTCGGCCGACTTGACGCCCGACACACCGACCGCACCGATCGTGTGGCCGTCGACGACGATCTGCTCGCCGCCCTCGAGCATGCCCTTCAGCACCGGCGCGGACAGGAAGGACGTGCGGCCGCCGTTGATGACGTCCTCGTACGCCTTGCTGGGTCGGCGACCTAGGGCCGCGGTCCGCGCCTTCTCGGGGGCGATCGATGCGGAGATCGGCGCGCAGCCGTCGAGGCGCTGCAGCCACAGCAGGTGGCCGCCGTCGTCGCAGATCGCGATCGTGATGGCCCACTGGTTGGCGACGGCCTCGGCTTCGGCAGCGGCAGCGATCTTCTTGACGTCTTCGAGCGACAGATAGGGTCTGGTCTTCATGGGCTTCAGTGAGGAGTGGAGGATGGAGGCTTCAGCAGGTCGCGGATCTGTTCGAGGGCGGTGGGGTCTTCGATGGTCGTGAGGTCGCCCGGGTCGCGGCCCTCGGTCACCGCCTGCAGGGCGCGGCGCAGCATCTTGCCCGATCGCGTCTTGGGCAACGCGTTGACGAAGTGCACGCGAGCCGGCCGCGCGAGCGCGCCGAGGCTGCGATCGACGGTCGCCATCACCTCGCCTTCCAGGCGCAGGCGATCCTGCGGCGTGCCGATCGAGGCGGCGTTGCGCACGATCGCGAACGCGATCGCGACCTGGCCCTTGAGCGCATCGGCGACGCCGACGACGGCGGTCTCCGCGATGTCGGGATGACCGCTGATGCTCTCCTCGATCTCGCGCGTGCCGAGCCGGTGACCGGCCACGTTGATGACGTCGTCGGTGCGACCGAGGATGAAGTAGTAGCCGTCGTCGTCGCGGATGCCCCAATCGAAGGTCGAGTAGACGCTGCGATCGTCGAGCAGCGACCAGTAGGTGTCGACGAAGCGCTGGTCGTCACCCCATACCGTCGACATGCATCCGGGCGGAAGCGGGCCTGCGATGACGAGCACGCCCTTCTCGTTGGCTGCGAGCTCTGCGTTGGTAGCTTCGTCAAGGAGCCTGAGCTTGAAGCCGACCACCGGCTTGCCCGGACTACCGAAGCGCGGCTGCATCGTCGGGTCGATGCCGCGCTGCGTGGACAGCATCGGCCATCCCGTCTCGGTCTGCCAGTAGTTGTCGAGGATCGGCTTGCCGATGCCTTCGGAAATCCAGCGCGCGGTAGGCTCGTCGAGCGGCTCGCCCGCGAGGAACAGTGCGTCGAGCGAGGCCAGGTCGTGCCGCGTGAGGTGCGACGGGTCCTGCTTCTTGAGGACACGGATCGCAGTGGGCGCGGTGAACATCGCGTTGACGCGGTGCTTCGCGACCAGGCTCCACCAGATGCCCGCATCGGGCTCTCCGTCGAGGCCGCGGGTCGGCAGGCCTTCGTACATCACGGAGGCCATGCCGCAGAGCAGAGGCGCGTAGACGATGTAGCAGTGGCCGACCACCCAGCCGATGTCGCTGGCCGCGAAGAAGGTGCGGCGCCCGGACACCGCATCGACCTCGCCGCTTGCCGCGGCTGGATCGAAGATGTACTTGATCGACGCGACCAGGGCGACCGCATGGCCGCCCGTGTCGCGCTGCACGCCCTTCGGCGTGCCGGTCGTGCCGCTGGTGTAGAGGATGTAGCAGGGCTCGTTCGACTCGAGCCAAGTGCACGGCACGCGGGCGTCGAAATGCTGCCGGCGCAACGAGGCCCAGTCCAGGTCTCGCCCCTCGACCATCGCTGGCGCAGCCAGCCCACGGTCGAGCAGCAGCACGCGATCGGGCTTGTGCTTCGCCAAATTGATCGCCGCATCGAGTAGCGGCTTGTAGGGAATCACCTTGCCGGCGCGCGAGCCGGCGTCAGCGGACAGCACGACCTTCGGCCGCGCGTCGTCGATCCGCGACGCAAGGCTCGACGATGCGAAGCCGCCGAACACCACCGAATGGATGGCACCGATGCGCGTGCAGGCCAGCATCGCGAACAGCGCCTCGGGCACCATCGGCATGTAGAGCAGCACGCGGTCGCCGTGCGTCACACCTTGCGCGACCAGCATCGCGGCCACGCGATTGACCTCTTCGAAAAGGTCGCGATAGCTGAAGGTCTTCTCGGTGCCGGTCTCGGTCGACACGTAGATCAGTGCTGTCTGTTCCGCGCGGGTCGCGAGATGGCGATCGATCGCGTTGTGGCAGATGTTGGTGGTGCCGTCGACGAACCAGCGCAAGTGGGGCGCACGGCGGTCGTCGAGGACGAGCGTGAAGGGCTGCTGCCACTCGATGCCGGCCGCCTCGGATCGCCAGAAGGTCTCAGGATCCTCGACGCTCTGTCGATAGATCTCGTCATAGCGGTCCATCGCGGGGGGGTCTCCTCGGCTGCGGGCCGCAGCCCTGCCTCGTGATTGAGAGTGTCGATGCACGAGGGCGAAACGCCCGGTTCGGCAACGCGTTGTAGCTTACACGCCACCTTCCTGCGACCGTTCGCCAGATGACGAAAACCGTCCGTCGCTGGCACCGAAGCTTTTCAGCGGGTGCAACACTCCAAAAGCTCATTCTTTTGACAGTTCGATGACCGATCGACTAAGTTCCCCCGATGCGCACACTTCAGACCGCAAGAAAAGCCATTTTCGCCGTTGCCCTGTTGCTTTGCGTTCCCGCCTGTTTCGCCAACGAAGTCGATGCTTCCGCTGACGCCGCGGTGGTCTCCACGCCAGCAACTCGCGGATTGTTCTCGAGCTGGTTCGGCGGGAAAGCGCCGAAGGTCGACGCGACCGTCGTCGACAGCGACGACCTGGACGCCGATGCGCCTCGCCCGCTCATGTCGACGGCCGGTCCGCGCGCCAGCGATCTGGTCGTCGGTGCGCTCGGCCTGCTCGGCATCGCCTACCGACTCGGCGGCAACACGCCGACTTCCGGCTTCGACTGCAGCGGCTTGGTCCGCTACGTTTTCCAGACCGCGGTCGGCCTCGACCTGCCGCGTCGCGCCGAAGAAATCAGTCGCATTGGCTCGAAGATCGATCGCAGCGACCTGAAGCCGGGCGACCTGGTCTTCTACAAGACCCTGCGCAAAACCTTCTCGCACGTCGGCATCTACCTGGGCAACAACCGCTTCATCCACGCCCCGTCCTCCGGTGGCGCGGTGCGCGTGGACGACATGACGCAGAGCTACTGGACAGCGCGCTTCAACGGCGCACGCCGCGTCGGGCACTGAGTTCTTGTCGGATCGGGCTCACAGCGTGTACGTCACCAGCTTGAACTGACGGTCCTCGACGTAGGGCTTCACTTCGAAGCCCAGTCGTCGCATCAACTTGAGCATGGCCGGATTGTCGGCCAGCACGAGGCCGTCCATCTCCACCAGTCCCTTGTCGCGCGCCACGTCCATGATGCTTTCCATCAACCGTGACCCGATCCCCTTGCCGTTGAATTCGTCGGCGACGACCAGCGCGAATTCGCAGCTGGTCTGATCGGGATTGGTGATGTAACGCGACACACCCACGATGCGCTCGACGTCGACCGCCTCGCCACTCTCTGTGACGCTACGCTGCCTGACCACGGCCACCAGCGCCATCTCCCGGTCGTAGTCGATCAGCGTGAAGCGCGCTAGCATCGTTGGCGGCAGTTCGATCAACGTCGACACGAAGCGGAAATAGCGACTCTCGGGCGAGAGATGACGCACGAAATCCTGCAGCATCGGCGCGTCGTCGGGATGGATCGGTCGCAGGACGTACTCGCCCCCGCCCGCTAGCGGCAGCACCTTTTCGAAGTGCGTCGGATAGGGAAGGATCGCTAGGTGATGATGGCGGTTCATCTGGCCGCCAACTGCCTGTGACGCATTGTCGATGACGATCCGCGCATCGACCGCCACGGCACCCGCCTCGTCGACGATGATGGGGTTGATGTCCATCTCGCGCAGCTGCGGCAGCTCACACACCATCTCGGACACGCGCAACAGGATCTGCTCGATCGCGTGTATGTCGACCGCGGCAGTGCCGCGCCAGACACCCAGCGTCTCGGCGACACGCGAACGCTCGATCAGCCGCCGCGCGAGGAATGTGTTGAGCGGCGGCAGCTCCATCGCGCGATCGTCGATCAGCTCGATCATCGTCCCGCCGGCACCGAACACGATCACCGGGCCGAACGGCTCGTCGGTGGTCAGGCCGATGTAGATCTCGCGGCCGCGCCGTGCCTGCGCCATGCGCTGGACCGTGACGCCGTTGATTCGTGCCGCGGGCTGCAGCCGCTTCACGTGATCCATCATGTCGTTGAAGGTGTCGCGCGCCCCCGCGCCGTTCATCACGTTGAGCGCCACGCCCTGCACGTCGGACTTGTGGGCGATGTCGGGGGAGTCGATCTTCAGCGCCACCGGGAAGCCGAGCTGCGACGCGATCATCATCGCTTCGTTGGCCGTGCGCGCGAGGATGGTGTTCGTGATCGGGATGCGGAAGCACGACAGCAGCGTCTTCGACTCCATCTCGGTGAGGACATTTCGCCGCTCGGCGAGCACGCTCTCGATCACGAGCCGGGCGCCCTCGACGTCCGCCTTCGCGAGCGTCGACGAGGACGTCGGCGTCTGCAGCAGCAGCTGCTGGTTCTGGAAGAACGAGGCGATGTTGCCGAACGCGCCGACGGCCGCTTCAGGCGTGCGGAAGCTGGGGATGCTGGCGTCGTTGAGGATGCCGCGCGCCACGCCGACCGTAGCGTCGCCCATCCAGCACGACAGCAGCGGCTTGTGCAGCGACGCGTGGATGCCGACCAGCGCGCGCGCGACCCCTTCCCCGTCGACGTCGGACTTCGGCGAGAAGATGGTCAACACGCCATCGATCGTCGTGTCGCTGCCCGCCGCCTGGACCGCGGCGACGAAGTGCTCGGCGCGCGCGTCTTCCGACAGGTCGATCAGGTCGACCAGCGATGCGGCCTCGGGCAATAGCGGCTGCAGCTTCGCGACGGACGCCGCCGACAGCTTGCCGAGTTCCAGCGAGATGGCGTTGACCCAATCGGCGGCCAGCACGCCCGGCCCGCCGCCGTTGGTGACGATCGCGAGACGGCGCCCCACCGGGCGGTAGCGCGAGGCCAGGCATTTCGCGGCCGAGAAGAGTTCGACGAACGAGCGGACCCGTACCGCGCCGGCGCGGCGCAACGCGGCATCGAAGACGTCGTCGCTGCCGACGATGGTGCCGCTGTGGGTGCGCGCCGCCTCGTTGCCGGCCGGCTCGCGGCCCGCCTTGAGCACGACCGTGGGCTTGGCACTGGCGGCCGAACGCAACGCGCTCATGAAACGTCTCGCGCTGGAGATGCCTTCGAGGTAAACGATGATGCTCTGCGTCTGCGAGTCGTTGGCGAAGTAGTCGAGTACCTGCGCGATGTCGACCGACGTGTTGGGGCCGAGCGAGACCACCGACGAGAAGCCGACGCCGTTCTTCGCGGCCCAGTCGAGCATGGACGACGTGAGTGCCCCGGACTGCGACACCAGCGCCAGCGAGCCGATGCGAGCGAGGGGTCCGATCGCACTCGCATTGAGTTGCAGCTTGGGCCGCTGGAAGCCGAGACCGTTGGGGCCGAGCAGGTGGACGCCTTCACGACGCGCGATCTTCTGGAGTGTCGCCGCGTGATCGGCCGTGATGCCGCTCGAAATGATCAGGCATGATCGACAGGCCATGCGGCCGGCCACTTCCAGTGCGCCGGCGATCTGCTCCGGTGGCAACGCGATGATCGCGAGGTCGGCACGTGCCTGGGCCAGGTCGGCCAGCGTACCGCTCGTGTGGATGTCGAGGAACTGCAGGGTGCCCGCGTAACGCTGCGCGCGCATCGCCGCGTACAGGGTCCTGGCCAGGGCGGTCTGCGCCGCCGGATCGTTGGAGCGACCGGCGAACACGACAATCGATTCGGGCGCGAAGAGCGGCGTCAGGTAGTGCTTGTCCATCATGAGTCGGCCCCGGTGGATCTCTCGATGAGTTCGGCGGACCCGACCCGAGAGCGCCGTGATCGTATCCGGCTTCGGGGTGTGGCCGGGTTGCATCACGGGCCGCGGACCGCTTTGCAGCGAACGACCGCGCCCGCTATAATCACGGCCGGCTATACAATTGCCACGCCGGCTTTAAGCGGGTTCTGGCAGTCGATCTTGCAGACCACGGAGAGTTGACAGAGTAGTCGAATGTACCTGACTCGAAATCGTGCATTCGCTACTTGCGCGGAACGACGTCATAGACGAAGAAGCTGCGCAGCAACTGCGTAGAGTGCGCAAAGCGCGCCCAGTGGGTCAATAAATCCCCCACCACATTCGTGCCGGTCGGACCTTTCGACAAGGCATTTGATAGCTTCGGTTTTTCGCTACTCACCGAGCTTTGGCGAATGACTTCTCATGGTGAAGCCGTACCCGAGACCTCTCCCAAGTCTCCTATGCGAACAAGGCCTGAATCTGTTTTTTGTACCCCCGATTGCATCCCTGACTATTTAATCGGATGTCTTGCGATGCCTTCTAAGAAATAGCCGCCCATCAGGCTCCGTCCCGTCGTCACCGGACCACGCCTTGAGCGCTGCTAGCGCCTTCCCGTGGTCCTGATAACACCAACGGTCCTCATACCCGCACTGGTTGAGCCTCGACAGGGTCGCGTGGGTAAACATGAGACGTGCAACGACGCACGCAGACCATCGGGCGTCCTGCGCACAATCTAAGTACGGTCCGTCGCCCTAGTGGATCGCCCAAGCCCCAAACGGCGCGAGTTCGTGCGCCTTCAAAAGAATCCTTCTAGGGATGGTCTGCGTAAGTCAGCGACATTAGCCGTTGATGCGAATACCGCTGACTTACGCAGACCATCCGAGCTGCACTGCCCGCATGCTGCCACCCCGGCTCGCTTCCAACGGGTAAAAGCGGTACGCGACGAATCGCCTGCACTCTGGCCACGATGACGCACTCCCCCCAATCACCACCTCATCTTCCGCACAACCAGCATCGGCAACCGCAAGATGAACCCCGCCATCAGCCGCAGGTGCATCCAGCTCAACAGCACGTTATCTCGCCCATACCGGAAGTGCGACACGCCGCCTTCGGTCGCCGCAAGATAGCGCACCTCCGCGCTGACGTTCAACGGCCGCACACCGCGCCACACCAGCCGCACCGCTGCCTCCGGATCGAAGTCGAAGCGCCGCATCCACCGCGTGCGCTGCATGACGTCGATCAGCGGCGCGATCGGATACACGCGGAAGCCGAACAGCGAGTCGCCGATGCCGCGGCTATCGTCGAAGCACAGCGTCTCGAGCTGCGCCCACCAGTTCGACACGCGTCGACCCTTGACGCGCAGCGCGGGCGCGGCCGCGTCGAACACGGGCTTGCCGAGGATCAGCGCAGCCGGATCGGCCAGCGACGCGCGCATGAAGTCGTCAATGCGACGCGCCGGATGCTGGCCATCGGAGTCCATCGTCAAGGCATGGGTGAAGCCGGCATCGCGCGCAGCGACGAGACCGTGCAGCACCGCGGCACCCTTGCCCGCATTGACCGACAGGACCAGCACGCGGATGCCCGGGTCGCCCTGCGCGAGTGCACTCACCGCGCGATCGCTGTCGTCGGTGCTGCCGTCGATCACGACCCACACGGGCGACCAGTGCTGGCGTGCGGCCTGTACCGTCGCCGCGAGCCGCGGACCCGCGTTGTAGCTGGGGATGAGAACAAGGTGCGTGTCCGACAACGGAGCGTCGCGAGAACCTGCCTCCATCAGCGCTGGAGGCTGCCGCTGCCCGATCGGAAGCTCGGTTGGATCGGTGTGCCTGCGTCGTGGCGATATTCGACTTCCGCTGCCTTCGCATCCCACAGTTCGCCGAGCTGCACGTCGGCGAGCTCGCGCGCGAAGTAGCCGTGTAAGCCGTCGACGAAGGCGTTGACGTCCTGGTCGACCTCGAAGCGTTCGCCGAGGCGCACGCGAAAGCGCATGGGCAGATGCTTCGGCTTCCTGAGGATCGACCAGCCCTTCGACAGGTAGGGCGTGTCGGTCTCGATGATCACGGTCTGGATCGGCACGCCCGCGATGCGGGCCATCGCCGCGAAGCCGCACTTGAATTCGTTGACCGGCGCGGCCACCGTCCGCGTGCCCTCGGGAAAGATGATCAGCTGGCCGCCCTGTTTCAGGTCCATCGACGACAGCCGCAACATGCGCTTCGGCCCGTCGTTCCGGATGTAGCCGGCGAGCCGCGCACCAGCGCCCAGCAGCAGGTTGTCTAGTACCGACGCCTTCATGATGCAGTTGAGCTTCTCGAGTCGCGAGATGAGGATCAGCGCGTCGAGCACCGACGGATGATTGGGCGCGATGATCATCGCCTCGTTCGGGTCGATGGCATCCAGCGCCGTGGCATCGACCTTCAGCAGTCCGATCCATCCCGTGAGCCGGAAGCAGTAGCGATAGAGGCGCGACACGAAGCTGCGCCCGATGCGCGTGCCGGTCGCCTCGCACACCGAATGGCGGATCGCGAACGCGATCACCGACCAGCACAGCTGGACGACGCCAAGTACGAGCAGCGTCAGGTAGAAGGCCGGATAGCCGTAGACCACGCTGAACAGCCGTTGCGGCACGGCGCGCGCGGCGGGATCGGACAGGCGGGTCATGCTGCCGCTCAGTTTGCCGACGACTCGACCATCTTCGACGACTGGCCGAAGACGTAGGCGACACCGATGCCGGCCGAGAACGCGCTGCGACGACGCACCAGCGGGCTGTCCTCGAAGCTCGCGCCCTTGAGCGTATCGGCGCGCATGTAGCCGCCGACCCAGAAGCGGTCGTAGCGCTTGGACAATGCGGCCAGCACCTGCGCGCCAGCGTAGCCGCCGCTGCTGCGATAGGCCGGGCGATCGGGGCGTACGTAGTCGTTCGTCACGTCGTAGAAATACGCGTCGCGCTTGCGGCTCTGGAAGATCGGGCCGGCCGCGACGCCGAGGTTCCAGCCGGAGAAGCCCGCGACATCGTTCAGGTCGAGGTTCAGCCGCGGCGAGCTCTGCCAGCCGATGCCCTGGAAGCCGCCGCCCAGCGTGACCCCGGTCGAGACCGGGATGCGCAGGTCGAGCCGCGACGAACGGTCGGCCGTGCGGAACAAGTTGATCGACACCGACGGGCCGACCTCGAACGAACCCCTCAGGTCGGGCATGCCGTCGCGGGCCGTGTTGCTCGAACTGCGGACCGGCTGGCTGGCGCCGAAGGCGAACTCGAAGCGGACGCGATCGGTTTCGAGGAACTCGGCGCGCACGCCTTCGCGGTCGGCCTTGAAGAAGTCGCCGCGATAGATGATGTAGGGGAAAGGCAGCACGTACGCCCGCGACTCGTCCGAGCCGCGGTAGTCAGGCAGGACCAGCGCACCGAGGCCGGCGCCCGCTTCCCATAAGGGCTTTTGCTCGGCTTGCGCGGCCGCACAGGACGCACAGCCCAGCACGATCGCCACCAGCCGCCTTGCCCCGCCGGAAGGCTTCACGCGGTGAGCCGCGCGGAACCCGCGTCGTGCGTAGCCGCTGGCGTCTCGACGTCGCGGATGTTGATGCGGCGACGGCGGATCGCTTCGAGCGTGCGGCGCGCGTTGAACAGCGAGCTGACGCGATAGATGGTCTTGAACACGAAGATCGACGGCCAGATCGGCGTCTTGCCGAAGATGTCGCCGGCGAACAGCGACAGAAGCGCCTCGCGTACGCGCAACACGTTGCGTGGCGCCATGAACAGGTCGCGCATGGTCGGGTTGGTGACGCGATAGATGAACCAGGAGAACTCGCGCGGTCCCTTCAGCATCACTTCGTCGAAGCGCTTGGTCGCGGCACGCACGGCGGAAGGTTGCGTCAGGCGCGCGGTGACCAGGTCGGCCCCGACGAAGGCGCTGTTCATCGCGAGGAAGACGCCGGACGAGAACACCGGATCGACGAAGGCGAACGCGTCGCCGAGCAGCAGGTAGTTGGGGCCTTGCGCATGCGTCGTGGTGTAGCTGTAGTTACCGGTAGCCTCTGCATCGGCAAGCAGCGACGCATTCTTGAGGCGCTCCTGCAGCGGCGCGCACAACGCGATGGTGTCCAAGAAGAAGTCGTTGAGCGAACGACCCTTGGGACGGGTCTTGAGGTAGTAGGGCCAGCACACCGCGCCCACGCTGGTCGCGCCGTCGGACAGCGGGATGAACCAGAACCAGCCATGCGCGAACCAGAAGATGGTGATGTTGCCTTCGAGCTTGCCGGGCAGTCGCTCGGCGTTCTCGAAGTGGCCGTACAGCGCGGAACTGTTGTGCGCCTTGTTCTTGCGCTTCGCACCGAGCTTGCCGGCGAGGAAGGTGTCGCGACCCGATGCGTCGACCACCATGCGGGCCTCGTAGCGAACCGTCGTGCCGTCGTCGTTCTGTGCGGTGACGAACGCACCCGAGTGGTCGTCCTTGAACGCGACGTCGCGCACCCGGCAGCCTTCGACGACATTCGCACCGTTGCTCGCGGCCTTGCGGATCAGGACGTGATCGAAGTCGGAGCGACGGACCTGGTAGGCCATGTCGAGGTTCTTGTCCCACGACTGCCCGAACTCCAGCGTGGTGCGGTGCTCGTGCCACGGCGACACGAACTCGATGCCCCACTTCTCCATGCCGAGCT
>JANXTA010000161.1 GCA_025356395.1 Betaproteobacteria bacterium | reverse complement strand
GTCGACTTGCCCGAGCCCGAGGGCCCGCACACCACGACCACTTCGCCCTTGTCGACGCTGGTCGTGCAGTGGCGCAGCACCTGGAACGCGCCGTAGGCCTTGGAGACATCCTTGATCTCGATCATCGGCATGTTGTTTCCTGGCGCATCGCTGCGGCCGCGGCAGCCGTGCAAGACGTGTGAGACGTGCAAGACGTGTGAGACGTGTGAGACCACTCGGGCCGGATCGCAACGGGCATGTGAGCCTACCTTTTAACTGCAAAGCGCGCCTGCAGGGTGCGCACCAGCTGCGAGAGCGCAAACGAAATCACGAAATACACGAGCGCTGCGAACACGTACATTTCGACGAGGCGGCCGTCCCGTTGCGCGATCTTGGACGCCGCACCCAGGAAATCGGTCAACGAAATAACGTAGACCAGCGAAGTATCCTGGAACAGAACGATGGTCTGCGTCAGCAGCACGGGCAGCATGTTGCGGAACGCCTGCGGCAGCACGACGAGCTTCATCACCTGGCTGTAGGTGAAGCCCATCGCGTAGCCCGCACCGATCTGTCCGCGCGGGATCGACTGGATGCCCGACCGCATGATCTCGGAGAAGAACGCCGCTTCGAAGATCGTGAACGTGTAGTAGGCCGAGCGATCGGCGCCCACCGGTTGCGGACGACCCGTGAAGAAGCCGATCAGGATCGGGGCGATCAGGTAGAACGCCAGCAGCACGAACACCAGCGGGATGGAGCGGAACAGGTTGACGTAGGCGGCCGCGAAGAGCGACAACGGCTTGACCGGCGACAGGCGCATCAGCGCCAGGATCGTGCCCAGCAATACGCCGCCGATGGTGCCGACGAGTGTGACCTGGAAGGTGTACTGCAGTCCCTTGGCCAGGTACTGCCAGTTCGACGTGATGACGTTCCAGTCGAAGCCGCTCATTTGGCCCTGCCCGTGATGAAGCCAGGCACCGCGGAGCGCCGCTCCAGGAACGCCATGATGCGATTGATGGACATCGCGAGCGCTGTGTAGATGACGATCGTGACGATCGTGATCTCGAAGACCTGCGATGTCTTCTCGATGATCTGCTTGTACTGGAAGTACAGCTCCAGCATGCCGACCGCGTAGGTGACCGCCGAGTTCTTGAAGACGTTCATGCACTCCGACGTGAGGGTCGGAATGATGATGCGGAAGGCCATCGGCAGCCGCACGTAGCGATACACCTGCCACTCGGTCAGGCCCACGGCGAGCCCAGCGAAGCGCTGGCCGCGCGACAGCGTGTTGATGCCCGACTTGACCTGCTCGGAGATGCGCGCCGCCGTGAACAGACCGAGTCCGCCAATCGCGATGACCCAGTCCGGCAGCTTCTGCTTCATGAAGTCGCCGGCACCCTTGGGCAGCAGTTCGGGCAGCACGAAGAACGACAGGAACAGCTGGACGATCAGCGGGATGTTCCGGAAGAGGTCGATGTACAGGTCGCCGATGAACACCAGCGACTTGCTCTGCGTGGTGCGGATCACACCGAGGATCGATCCGAGCAACAGCGCGATGATCAGCGCGCCGAGACCGACCGTGATGGTCCAGCCGAGTCCCGACAGGATCCACTGCCAGTAGCGCAGGCCGTCATCGGTCTCCGCGAAGAAGAACGTCCAGTCCCAGTGGTACTTCATGCATCACCGCCGGTGAGCCGGCGACCTCCTTGGAGCTCGGTGTTGGAATGGACCATGCACCGGCTCATGACGGAGCGGGCGACACGCGCACAAAAAAGGGAGCTTTCGCTCCCTTTATGTTCAGGCTCAGACGCCCTTGTCCGATGGGTTCTTCCACGCGTCGCGTGTTTCGGCCGACAGCGGGTAGTTGATGATGATGTTTCGCGGCGGGATCGGGGTCAGCAGCCACTTCGTGTAAAGCTTCTCGATCTCGCCCGAGTTGAACAGGGCGATGACCGCCTTGTCGACGATGGCCTTCATCTGCGGGTCGTCCTTGCGGAACATGATCGCGTAGTTCTCGGTCTTGAGCGGCTCGCCCACGACGGCGAAGTCGGCCGGGTTCTTGGCGTTGGCGACGAGGCCCGCGAGCAGGATGTCGTCCATCACGAAGGCAGCAGCACGACCGCTCTCTACCTGCAGGAAGCTGTCGCCGTGGTCCTTGCCGTAGGCGCTCTTGATGGAGATGCTGCTGGTGCGCACGTTGCTCTTGATCAGTGCATCCGACGTGGTGCCCGAGGTCGTGACGACGGTCTTGTCCTTCAGGACGGCGAAGGTCTTGATACCCGAGTCGGCGCGCACGACCATGCGCACGCTGTAGCGGAAGATGTCCGGCGAGAAGGCGACCTGCTTCGCGCGATCGAAGGTGTTGGTGGTCGTGCCGCACTCCATGTCGACGGTGCCGCCCTGGACCAGCGGGATGCGGTTCTGCGAGGTGACCCCGACCGTCTCGACCTTGAGGTCGGGGATCTTGAGCTGGGCCTTGATGGCGTCGACAATCTTGTAGCAGATGTCCATGCTGTAGCCGACCGGCTTCTGGGCTCCGTCGAGGTACGAGAAGCCGATCGACGAATCGCGGGTGCCGAGTGTGATGGTCTTCGTTTCGGCGATCTTCTTCAGGGTGCCGTCGAGCGCCTGGGCCTGTGCGGCAGCGCCGGCGGCGATGAAGCCGAGGCCAGCGAGGCAAAGAGCGATACGGGGAAAATTCATGGAAAAACTCCAGGTGAGGAATGCCGGGTGGGGTTAACGAGAAAGTGTAGCAAAGGGGTTCTCGCTTTCCAGTGGGGGTTTGTACGCAGGAATTGAGCCCGTTCAATCGACCATCAGCCACGGCATCACCGGGGCTCCGACCTCACCCTCCCTTTCAAGGGGGGGCTGGGGAGGGGTGCTTATGCGTCGACCGCGCTCAGTGCGTCCTGCACCGCGGCGCTCTCCCGCCCGGCTCCCCGCTGGTCCGCCTGCTGCCGTGCCCACATCTTCGCGTACACCCCGTCGCGCGCCACCAGTTCGCGATGCGTGCCGCGCTCCACGATCCGCCCGGCCTCCAGCACCAGGATCAGGTCGGCATCGACGATCGTCGACAGCCGGTGCGCGATCACCAGCGCCGTGTGGTCTGCGGCGATCGCGCGCAGCTCGGCCTGGATCGCCAGCTCGGCCTTCGAGTCGAGGGCCGACGTCGCTTCGTCGAAGATCAGGATTGCCGGGTTCTTCAGCAACGTCCGCGCGATCGCGACGCGCTGCTTCTCGCCGCCCGACAGCTTGAGCCCGCGCTCGCCGACTGTGGTCTCGTAGCCGTCTGGTAGCGACCGCACGAAGTCGTGGATGTACGCCGCCTTCGCAGCGGCCTCGATCTCGCCGGGCGACGTCGCATCCACCCCACCGGCCCGGCCATAGCCGATGTTGTAGCCGATCGAGTCGTTGAACAGCACGGTGTCCTGCGGGACGATGCCGATCGCGGCGCGCAACGACGACTGCGTCACGGTGCGGATGTCCTGGCCGGCGATCCGGATCGTGCCGCCGCTCACGTCGTAGAAGCGGAACATCAGCCGCGCCAGCGTCGACTTGCCCGATCCGCTCGGTCCGACCACAGCCACCGTCTTACCCGCGCCGATCTCGAAGTCCACGTCGAACAGGATCTGCCGCTTCGCGTCGTAGCCGAAATCGACGTGCTCGAAACGCACCGCCGGTGCCGGGGCGACGTGATGGATCGTGGACAGCGCAGCGGCCGCGAGCGGAGGGCCGAGCATCAGCGGCTTCGCCTCGGGCGCATCCGCGACCTCGCGGTTCTGGTCGAGCAGCGTGAACATGCGGTCGACGTCGGCCATGCTCTGCTTGATCTCGCGATAGATCACGCCGAGGAAGTTGAGCGGGATGTAGAGCTGGATCATGAAGGCGTTGACCAGCACCAGGTCGCCCAGGCTCATCGAGCCGTTGATCACGCCCGCGGTCGCGCGCCAGATGATCAGCGTGACCGCGACCGCGATCAGCGCGGACTGGCCGACGTTGAGCATCGACAGCGAGGTCTGCGACTTGACGGCGGCCTTCTCCCAGCGCTGCATGCTCTCGTCGTAGCGCCGCGTCTCGTAGGCCTCGTTGTTGAAGTACTTGACGGTCTCGTAATTGAGCAGCGAGTCGATCGCCTTGATGTTGGCCTTCGAGTCGAGCTCGTTCATCGTGCGACGGAAATGCGTGCGCCACTCGGTGACGACGATCGTGAAGCCGATATACACAGCCAACGCGATGCCGGTGATGATCGAGAACCACTTGTCGTAGCGCGTGACCAGGATGCCGAGCACCAGGCACAGCTCGACCAGCGTCGGCAGGATGCTGTAGAGGCTCAGGCTGACCAGCGACGAGATGCCGCGACTGCCGCGCTCGATGTCGCGCGTCATGCCGCCGGTCTGACGTTCGAGGTGGAAGCGCAGCGACAGCGCGTGCAGGTGGCCGAAGACCTTCAGCGCCACGTTGCGGACCGCGCGCTGCGTGACCTTCGCGAACACCAGTTCGCGCAGTTCCGTGAACGTCGTCGTGCTCAGGCGCAGCAGGCCGTAGGCGATCAGCAGCGACACCGGCAACACGAGCACCGCGCCCGGATCGGTCGGCTTGATCGACAGCGCGTCGACGATGTGCTTGAGCACCAGCGGCACGCCGACGTTGCCGAACTTGGCCGCGATCAGAAACGCGAGCGCGAGCGCCACGCGTCCCTTGAACTCGAGCAGGTAAGGGAGCAGCGACTTGAGGACGCCCCATTCGGAGCGCGTGCGCTTCATCGAGTCGGGCGGAAGGGGAGCGGAGGACGCGTGTTGACGCATGGCGTGCGGATCTGGGTGGGGTGGCGTGGACGGCGCGAGAGCGAAAGTCTGGAGCCCGGCCCAGGATTTTCCTACAATTGTGATCCTCGTTGCATTTGCAAGGACCGCGCCGGACCGAGGCGGTCTTCTACCCACCCGACCCGATGACCGACATCCTGCAACCCGAACGCCCCGGCCTGCCCACCAAGATGCCCACGCTGCGCGTCGTGCCGATGCCTTCCGACGCCAACATCCACGGCGACGTGTTCGGCGGCTGGATCATGGCGCAGGTCGACGTCGCCGGCGCCCAGCCGGCCGCCCGACGCGCCAACGGCCGCGTCGCGACCGTGGCGGTCAACTCATTCGTCTTCAAGAACGCCGTGCTGGTCGGCGACCTGCTGTCGTTCTATGCCGACATCGTCAAGGTCGGCACGACGTCGGTCACCGTGCATGTCGAGGTGTTCGCGGAGCGCAACACGTTGCATGGCGAAGTGGTCAAGGTCACGGAGGCCACGCTGACTTACGTGGCGACCGACAACAACCGCAAGCCACGGCCCTTGCCGCCGCTGGACGACTGAGGCCGTGTTCGCACCCGTCGCCGAATTGCTCGAAGACCTCGCCAGCGCGAGGACATCTTCCAAGGCTCTGACCGAGACTGCGCTCGCGGCCATCGACGATCCGGCCGGTGAAGGCACGCGTGTCTTCACGAAGGTCTACCGCGAAGCCGCGTCGGCCGCGGCCGCGGCCTGCGACGCCGGCGTGCAGCGAGGTCGCCTCGCCGGACTGCCGATATCGATCAAGGATCTCTTCGATGTCGCGGGCGAGCCCACCCGCGCCGGTTCGCGTTCGCGCGACGACGCGCAGGCGGCGACATCCGATGCGGTCATCGCCGCGCGCTTGCGGGCAGCGGGTGCGGTGCTGGTGGGCAAGACGACGATGACCGAGTTCGCGTACTCGGGCCTCGGCCTCAATCCACACGATGGCACGCCTCGCTGCGTTTGGGACCGTGCCCTGGACGAATGTCATGGCCGCGCGCCTGGAGGCTCGTCGTCCGGTGCCGGCGTCAGCGTCGCCGACGGCATGGCGGTCGCGGCGATCGGTACCGACACCGGTGGCTCGGTGCGCATCCCGGCCGCGTTCAACGGGCTGGTCGGCTTCAAGCCCACCGCGCGTCGCGTGCCCACGACCGGCTGCTTCCCGCTGTCGACCACGCTCGATTCGATCGGACCGCTCGCCCGGACAGTGGACTGCTGCGCGCGGCTCGATGCGGTGCTGGCGCGTGACACGTTCCTGCCGCCGCGGCCGATCGACTTGAGGAAGCTGCGCATCGCGATGCTGCAGGACGTCG
>JANXTA010000139.1 GCA_025356395.1 Betaproteobacteria bacterium | reverse complement strand
GCCGCGTTGCGCGTAGGGACCGACCCGCACGCGATACAGGCCGTTGCCATCGATCACCTGGACGCGCGACGCGATGGCCGGGTCGATCTCGCGCGCCACGTGCGACGCGAAGCTGTCGGCACCGGCCTTGACGCGGAAGGCTCCCAGCTGCAGGTAGTAGCCGCTGCTGGTCGCGACCTCGGGCAAAGCCACCGGCTGTCGATCCGCCGATGCGACGACGACGGGTGGTACATCGACGTCGCTCTTGCGCGGCGCTGCGAGCGGCAAGGAACGCAGCAGCGCATCCGGTTCGATCGTCGGGGCGGGAGGCAGGGTTGGTGCGGTAGCGCTCGCTGCGCCGGTGGTGCCCGCCGCCGGCGGCGGTTCGTTGGCCGTCAGGGCCTCGATCGTCAGGGCTGGCGGGGTCGACAGGAGGGGCGGGGACTTGCCCGCGCCACCCGATGCAGCGAGCAGCAGGCCCGTCGTCGTCATCGGGATGCGTCCTGCCGCGATGTCCGCGGGCTTCAGCATCTCGACCTCGATCTGCCCGCTGCCGCTGCTCAGGTAGCCGACCTTGAGCGCCGCGGCATACGAGAGATCCATGATGCGGTTGTGCAGGAACGGACCGCGATCGTTGACGCGCACGATCACCGAGCGACCGTTCTGCAGGTTGGTCACCAGCGCAAAGCAGGGGATCGGCAAGGTCGGATGTGCAGCCGTCATCCCGTACATGTCGTAGATCTCGCCCGACGACGTGCGCTGTCCGTGGAACTTGCGGCCGTACCACGACCCCACGCCGCGCGCGCGATACGAAGACTGCGAGAGGTCGGGCACGTAGTCGACCCCGAAGACGTTGTACGGGCGGTTGGCGCCGCTCGCGTACTTCTCGACCCGCGGGATCGCGTCGGGCAAGAGTTCGAGATTGGCCGGCGGACTGTCGCCGGGGCCGTCGTCGAGGTAGTAGCCACCACCGCTCTTGCGCGGGGCGGCGGGTGGCGTGGTGGAGAAGGTGCCGGGCGGCTTTGCCGCGGGCTCGACGGTCGGTCGGGTCGGCGTCGTCGAGCAGGCCGCCAGTCCGATGACGACCGTGAGCGCGAAGTAGCGGCCGATGCGCATGCCGGCGATCAATGTCGCACGTCGGTTTCGGCGAAGACCGCAGGCGCGATCGACGCGTTGATGCGGACGTCGTGACGAGTTTCCGAGGAGTGAAATCCACTACCCGTCGTATCTAGTCGGCGCACCAGGTGATCGTCGATGCCGATCCACAGGTCGAGCGGGTCACCGTGCCGCGAGAGACCGCTCAGATGCCGGCAGGAAACACGGTCGATCGTCTCGTCGGCGAGCAGCCGCGGGCTCGACATCGTGAGCACCGACGCGCTGGAATCCTCCCGGCCCCACAGCTTCGGCATCAACAACGTTGCGATCGTATAGGCCGAGCCGGACGAAACGCCCGTGGCGCCTACGATCGCCATCGACAACGACGAGTCGACGCGCTCGGTCGGCTCCTCGTGATGGACCTTGCGCCACGTGGTCGTACGCGGCCCCTCCGAACGAACGATCGCGGTGATGGTTTCGAAACGCAGGAGGATGAACGGGTGGCCAACCTTCCACGCGAAGCGGAAACGGTCCGGCTTCACGAACGCGGTGTCGAAGCTGACATCGCCGCCGACGCCAGTCTCGACCACACCCACGTCCGAGTAGCTGCGCAGAGCCGCATACGATTCGGCCGACGTGCGCAGGATGGTCGCCGCATCGTCGAGTGCGAAGGCGGGCGCGCAAGCCAGGCACGCCATCGACACGACACTTGTTGCCAGAAGTTTGCCCATCGCGATCCCCTTTGCTTCGCCGAAATAGGCTAGCGCCGATCAGGTCTGCACCAGCCGCTGATGGCGCTGCACGCTCATCAGGATCCCCGCGCCGATGCCCAGCGTGACGAGCGCCGTGCCGCCGTAACTCATGAACGGCAACGGCACGCCGACGACGGGCAGGATGCCCGAGACCATGCCCATGTTGACGAATGCGTACGTGAAGAAGATCAGCGTGATCGAACCGGCGAGCAAGCGCGCGAAGTAGGTGGGCGCGTTGGCCGCGATGACCAACCCGCGGAAGATCAGCGCGCTGTAGAGGCACAGCAGCAGGATGATGCCGATGAAGCCGAACTCCTCCGCGTACACCGCGAGGATGAAGTCGGTGGTGCGTTCGGGGATGAAGTCCAGGTGGGTCTGCGTGCCCTTCATGTAGCCCTTGCCGGTGATCCCGCCCGAGCCGACCGCGATCGCCGACTGGATCGTGTGGAAGCCGCGGCCGAGCGGGTCGGTGGTGGGGTCGAGCAGCGTGCAGATGCGCTGCTTCTGGTAGTCGTGCATGCCGGGCCAGTTCACGTCCGGCTGACAGATCTTGTCCCCGACGAAGATCAGCGCGGTGGCACCGATCACCGCCGCGACCAACACCGGCAGGATCAGCTTCCACGACAGGCCCGCGAAGTAGATGACGTACACGCCCGCGGCCAGCACCAGCAGCGCGGTGCCGAGGTCGGGCTGCTTCGCGATCAGGCCGACCGGCACCACCAACAGCACGCCGGCCGCGAGGAAGTCGCGGAAACGGACCATCGTCTCGTGCTTGTGGAAGTACCAGGCCAGCATCAACGGCACGCCGATCTTGAGGAGCTCCGATGGTTGAATCTGCAACGATCCGACGGTGAGCCAGCGACGCGCGCCATTCTTCACGGTGCCGGCGACGAACACGGCGACCAGCAGCATCACGCCGACCGTGTACACGGGAATCGCGAACCGCATCATCTTCTGCGGCGGGACGTTGGCGATGAACCACATCATCAGGAAGGCCGCGACGAAGTTGCGGACCTGGCCTTCGAAGCGGCCGGGGAAGTCGTAGCCGGCGCTATAGAGCGTGACCAGCGAGAAGGTCGCGAGCAGCGCGAGGATGATCGAGAGGGCCGGATCGAAGACGAAGACGTAGGGCCTGGCACGCCGCCAGATCGACATGAGGGGGGCGTCGTTGATCATGGTCAAACTCATGCCGCCTCCCCCTTCAAGGGAGGGTTGGGGAGGGGGTGCGCAAAGCGCGCGAAGGTGGTCGTGCCAGCACCGACGCTCGCTGCGCTCACCCTTTCCGCGACCCTCCCCCAGGGGGGAAGGGTGAGAAGTGAGGAACCGGATTGACCGGAGGTCAATCCGGTTCCTCGGGAACGTCCGGCGACTCTTCCACCGGCTTCTTCGGATCCGCCGGCAACTGCCCGAGCAGGTAGTAGTCGATCGCCCTTCGCGCGATCGGCGCAGCGGCCGCCGCACCGAATCCGCCGTTCTCCACCAGCACCGCGAGCGCGATCCGCGGATGATCCGCCGGCGCGAACGCGATGAACCACGCGTGGTCCTTCAGCCGCGCCGAGACGTGCGCGTCCTTGTACTTCTCGTTCGCGCCGATCTGGAACAGCTGGGCCGTGCCGGTCTTGCCACCCGACGTGTACGGCGCACCCTTGAACGCGGTCGCGCCGGTGCCGCTGATGTTGACGCCGATCATCGCGTTCTTGATGAAGTCCACGTTCTTCTGCTGCAGCTTGATGCGGAAGCTCTCGCTCGGCACAGTCAGCGTCTTCTGTCCGGTGCGCGCGTTCTCGATCTCCTTGACCAGGCGCGGCTTCATCACGATGCCGTCGTTGGCCAGAGTCGCGACGGCGTGCGCGAGCTGCAGCGGCGTGTACGAGTTGTAGCCCTGGCCGATGCCGATGGAGATGGTGTCGCCGGGGAACCAGCGCTGTTGCTCGGGCTTCCTGAACGCCGCACGCTTCCACTCGGTCGACGGCAACACGCCCTTGCGTTCGCCGTCGAGATCGATGCCGGTGATCTGTCCGAAGCCGAAAGGCTTGAGGAAGCTCGCGATCATGTCGATCGGCATGTCGGCCGCGAGCATGTAGTAGTAGGTGTCGCACGACGCGACGATCGACTTGTACATGTCGACGGTGCCGTGACCGCCTTCCTTGTCGTCCCGAAAGCGATGGTTGCCGAAATTGAAGTAGCCCGGATCGAAGATGGTCTGCTGCGGCGTGCGCTTGCCGTTCTCGAGCGCGGCCAGCGCGAGGTAGGGCTTGAAGGTCGAGCCCGGCGGATAGGTGCCGGACAGCGGACGATTGATCAGCGGCTTGTCGATCGACTCGTTGAGGCCCTTCCAGCTTTCGGCATCGATGCCTTCGACGAACAGGTTTGGGTCGAAGCCCGGCCGCGACACGAAGGCGAGGATGTCGCCGGTCGCGGGCTCGATTGCGACCAGCGCGCCACGCCGATCGCCGAAGGCTTCCTCGACCAGTTGCTGCAGCTTGATGTCGATCGACAGCACGAGGTTGTCCCCCGACAGCGCCGGCGTGCGCGACAGGGTTCTGACCGCGCGTCCCGAAGCGGTGACCTCCACCTCCTCTGCGCCGGTGGTGCCGTGCAGCTGCGGCTCGTACTTCTTCTCGAGGCCTTCCTTGCCGATGTAGTCGGTGCCCTGGTAGTTGGTCAGCAGGTCGACGCCTTCCTTGTCCTCGCGCTCCTCGAGCCGATCGAGGTCCTTCTCGCTGACGCGCCCGATGTAGCCGATCACGTGCGCGGCGCTGTCGCCGAGCGGGTACTGGCGGAACAGGCGCGCCTGCACCTCGACGCCAGGGAAGCGATAGCGCTGTCCGACGAAGCGCGCGATCTCCTCTTCGGTGAGCCGCGTTCGGATCGGGATGCCCTCGAAGGTCTTGGTCTCTTCGAGCAGCTTCTTGAAGCGGCGTCGATCGCGCGCTTCGATGGGGATGACTTCGCTCAGCGCATCGATGGTCGCGTCGACGTTGACCACCTTGGAAGGCGTGATCTCGAGCGTGTAGGCCGAGTAGTTGCGCGCGAGCACGACGCCGTTGCGGTCGGTGACGATGCCGCGGTTGGGTACGATCGGCACGAGCGAGATGCGGTTCTCGTCGGCGCGCGCAGCGTAGTTGTCGTGACGCACGATCTGCAGCGTGAGATAGCGTGCGACGAGCAGGCCGAAGCAGATCAGCACGAACAGCATCCCGGCGACGAGCCGCAGCCGGAAGATGTAGAGCTCACGCTGGGTGTCTTTGAATTCAGTCATTGGTTTTGCTCCTTCCCCTTCCGGGGGAAGGTTGGGATGGGGGCTCGCCGCAAGGCGAGCGGCACGCGCTTCGCTCGCCCCTTCCCCCCTTCCCCCCAAAGGGGGAGGGGGACTTCAGCGCGACGGCGACGCCGTCGCCATCTCTAGATCGGCCGCGTCTCATCGCGTTCCAGCGGCCGTCTCTGCGGCGCCAGCAACAACCATGTCGCCAACGGCCACAACAACGCCGTCGTCAGGCTCTCGAGATAGAACTGCCAACCCGGAAACGACGCGCCGATCACTAGGCGAACCAGCAGAACCACGGTCTGTGCGATAGCGAACAAAGGCAGCACCTGCAGCGACTGGATCAGCACCGGGAAGGAGACGACGCGTCGGTGCAGCATGATCGCGCCGTAAGACAGCAAGGTATAGGCCAGCGCGTTCTCGCCCAGCCGCGTCGCCGAATGCACGTCCATGCAGAGGCCCATCAGGAACGCCACGCCCATGCCGACCTTGCGCGGCTGATGGATGTTCCAGAACACCAGCACCAGCGCGACGACGTCGGGCGCGGCCATCAGCCGTCCCCACGGCATCAGGTTGAAGATGAACGCGATCAGCAACGACGCGGCGATGAAGCCCGAATTCGCCGGGCGCAGCAGGTACTGCTTGTTGACCATGCGGGAAGGGCCGCTGAACATCGGTGGCGGCATCGAGACGCGCGTCCTCATGGCATGCGGCTCCGCTTCGTCTTCGGGAGCGCGGATGCGGGTTCCTCGGCGGGCCGGGGGCCGGGTTTGTCGGTCAGCAGGATCAGGACATGGCGATTGCGTTCGGTGCCGCCGAGGGGCGTGCAAAGGATGCGCGCGAACTGATACGCCGCGTTGCGTTCCACGCTCAGCACGCGCGCCACCGGAAGGCCCACGGGGAACACCCCATCGAGGCCCGTGGTCGCGAGCAGGTCGTCCTTCTTCACGTCGACGTTCGACGGCATGAAGCGCAGGTCGATCTGGCCGGCCGATCCACCGGCCGCATTGCCGTACGCGATGCCGCGCACGCCAGTACGCACGTTCTGCACGGCGATCGCCATCTCGCGATCGGTCAGCAGCGTGATCTCGGACGACAGCGGGAACACTCGCGTGATCTGGCCGACGACACCCGAATCGTCGATCACCGGTTGCCCGCGATCGACGCCGTCGTTGGTGCCGCGATCGACGATCACCTTGCGCGAGAACGGGTCGCGCGCGTCGTAGAGGATCTCGGCCGCGACCGACTTCGAATGCTGGCTCTCGCGCAGCCCCGCCAGCTTGCGCAGATGGCCGTTCTCGGCCTCGAGACTCTCGGCGCGCAGCGCGGTCTGGGCCAGCGTGTTCTTCTCGAGCGCGAGCTTGCGGTTCTCGGCCTCGACCCGGTCGAGTGCCTGGAAATAGCCGAAGAAGTTGCCTGCCCATTGTGTCGGGGCGATCACGCCGCGCTGCACCGGATACAGGGCGGTGCCGAGCCCCACGCGCAGATAGCGCAACGCATCGAAGCGGGTGTCGGCGACGATCAGGGTCAACGCGAGGACCGAGAAGAAGAACAACCGCGCGAAGGCCGACGGACCCTGCTTGAAGAGCGGAGGAGCGACTTGTTCCATACGCTCGGCCGACGCTTCAGTGGGAGTGGATGCGGTGTGGGTACGGCAGGATCGCGCGATCGCGGACGGCGACGCTCGAAGCTTCGAGCGGCACCGCGCGCGTCCGGATCATTTATTCGTGGGTGAAGATGCTGCCGAGCTTGTCCATGCGCTCGAGGGCCATGCCACAGCCTCGTACCACGCACGTCAACGGCTCTTCGGCAACGACGACCGGCAGGCCGGTCTCTTCCATCAGCAGCCGATCGAGGTCGCGCAGCAAGGCGCCACCGCCGGTCAGCACCATGCCGTTGTCGGCGATGTCGGCGCCGAGTTCGGGCGGCGTCTGCTCGAGCGCGCTCTTGACGGCCGAGACGATGTTGTTGATGGGGTCGGTGAGCGCCTCGAGAATCTCGTTGGACGAGATCGTGAAGGAACGCGGCACGCCTTCGGACAGGTTGCGACCCTTGACCTCCATCTCCTTGACCTCGGAGCCGGGGAAGGCCGAACCGATCTGCTTCTTGATGGACTCGGCGGTCTGCTCGCCGATCAACATCCCGTAGTTGCGGCGGATGTAGTTGATGATGGCTTCGTCGAACTTGTCGCCGCCGACGCGCACGCTGCCCTTGTAGACCATGCCGCCTAGCGAGATGACGCCGACCTCGGTCGTGCCGCCGCCGATGTCGACGACCATCGAGCCAGTGGCTTCGGACACCGGCAGGCCGGCACCGATGGCCGCGGCCATCGGCTCCTCGATCAGGTACACGTTGGACGCGCCGGCGCCGAGCGCCGCGTCGCGGATGGCGCGCTTCTCGACCTGGGTCGAGCCACAAGGCACGCAGATGATGATGCGAGGCGATGGCGAGAAAATGCGCGACTCGTGAACCATCTTGATGAACTGCTTGATCATCTGTTCGGTCACGACGAAGTCGGCAATGACGCCGTCCTTCATCGGGCGAATGGCCTCGATGTTGCCCGGCACCTTGCCCAGCATCGCCTTGGCTTCCCTGCCGACGGCCTGAATCGCTTTCTTGCCGTTGGGGCCGCCTTCCTGGCGGATCGCCACGACCGAAGGCTCGTCGAGGACGATGCCCTTGCCGCGCACGTAGATAAGGGTGTTGGCCGTGCCGAGGTCGATCGCGAGATCGGTCGACAGGTAGCTGCGGAGAAATCCGAACATGGTCTGTCCTGCTGACCGCTGTCATGGTCCGGAGCGCGACCGGGACATTCACCGATCGGTCCGCACGACAACGGAACTTCATTCTGGCTCGAACCGGGATTTCCTCAGTGCGCCTTGTGCGCCGATGCTTCGCGCGGTACCCGCGTCGATGAAGCAGCCTGAACGTTCCGGAGAGGGTCGTGGTTCGAGGTGCGCGCCTTGGTGCGTCATGCCTGTTTCGGACGCAAGAACCTCAAATTGGCAGCGGATAATACCCTATAATCGCCAGCCTTTTAACCGACGTTGCCGCGTTTTATAGCCAGGCACGTCAGTCGTGCACGCACCGGCGTCGCCGGTCGCGCGCGTCGCGAGGACTCGGTCGAAGCCCACGATGCGATGTCGGCACACCGTCTTTCCGTCGCGCACCTCGTCGCGCATCCAGGTGACTCACCATGAGCAGCCCTTCCTTCACGCACGCCGACGTCAGCCGCATCGCGCAGCTCGCGCGCATCGCGCTGACCGACGCCGAGACCGCGGCGACCGCCGTCCAGCTCGCGGGCATCTTCGCGTTGATCGAGACGATGCAGGCGGTCGATACCGAAGGCATCGAGCCGCTGACGACGCCGCTCGCCGCGATCAGCGCGTTCCCGCTGCGACTGCGGGACGATGCCGTGACCGCAGGCGAGCAGCGCGATGCGTTCCAGCAACCCGCACCGAGCGTCGAGGACGGCCTCTACCTCGTGCCGAAGGTGATCGAGTAAACGATGCACAAGTCCACCATCGTCCAGCTCGCTGCCGCGCTGGCCCAGCGCAAGATCTCGAGCGTCGAGCTGACGCAGATGTACCTCGACCGCATGAACGCGCATGGCGATCTCAACGCATTCATCGACATCAATGCCGAGGCCTCTTTGGCGCAGGCGCGTGCCGCCGATGCTCGCATCGCGGCGGGCGACGCGCCTGCATTGACTGGCGTGCCGATCGCGCACAAGGACATATTCACCACTCGCGACTTCCGTTCCACCGCGGGTTCGCGGATGCTCGAGCACTACACGAGTCCCTTCGATGCGACGGTCGTCGAACGGCTCGCGGCGCAAGGTGTCGTCACGATCGGCAAGGCCAACTGCGACGAGTTCGCGATGGGCTCGTCGAACGAGCATTCGTACTTCGGTCCTGTGAAGAATCCGTGGGACAAGAGCGCCATTCCGGGCGGCACGTCGGGTGGGTCCGCGGCCCTCGTCGCAGCGAGGCTCGCACCGGCCGCGACGGGCACCGACACCGGCGGATCGATCCGTCAGCCCGCCTCGATGTGCGGCGTCACCGGCCTCAAGCCGACCTACGGTCGCGTGTCGCGCTGGGGAATGATCGCGTACGCATCGAGCCTCGATCAGGGTGGCCCGATTGCCCAGACGGCCGAGGACTGCGCGCTGCTCCTGAACCACATGGCCGGCTTCGACATGCGCGACTCGACGAGCGTCGATCGACCGGCCGAAGACTTCACTCGCGAGCTGGGTTCGCTACCGCTCGCAGGCCTGCGCATCGGCCTGCCCCGCGAGTTCTTCGGCAAGGGTACGTCGCCCGATGTCGAGACCGCCGTCCGTGCCGCGCTGCGCGAATACGAACAACTCGGCGCGACGCTCGTCGAGCTGTCGCTGCCGCGCACCGAGCTGTCGATCCCTGCGTACTACGTGATCGCGCCGGCCGAAGCCTCGTCGAACCTGAGTCGCTTCGACGGCGTGCGCTACGGCCATCGCGCGAGCGACTACGACGGCCTCGAATCGATGTACATGAAGACTCGCGCCGAAGGCTTCGGCTGGGAGGTCAAGCGACGCATCCTGATCGGTGCGTACGTGCTGTCGCACGGTTACTACGACGCGTACTACATCAAGGCACAGAAGCTGCGCCGCATGATCGCCGACGACTTCCAGGTCGCGTTCAAGGCTTGCGACTTGATCATGGCGCCGGTCGCCCCCACGGTCGCCTGGAACATCGGCACGAAGTCCGACAACCCCGTCGCCGAATATCTCGCCGACATCTTTACGCTGTCCGTCAGCCTCGCCGGCCTGCCGGGCATGTCGATTCCGTGCGGCTTCGGCGACCAGGATCGACCGGTCGGCCTGCAACTGATCGGCAACTACTTCGACGAGGCACGGATGCTGGCCGTCGCGCATCGCTTCCAGCAGGCGACCGACTGGCATGTGCGCGTCCCGCCCGGCTGCGAGTGACGTGCATGCGCGCGATCCGCAACGTCTCGATCGCCTGCGTGCTCGTGGTGCTGGGCAGTTGCGCGTCGCGACCGACCCCGATCGCATATCACCCGATCACGGTAGACGCGCATTGCGCGCAACACGAGGAGGATGGCTTTCGCGAGGACGCGCGGCTGTCGGTCACCGACAATCGCGTGCGCACGATCGACTGGCAGTTGTGGGTCGGGCAGCGCGGCACCTGCCGCTTCTCGCTGGCCGACTTCAGGCAGACGCGCGAGAAGCCGCAGGTCGAACTGCTCGCGAAGGACGGCAGCGGCTGCAGACTGTTTGTGTGGCAGGAGCCCGGGCGCATCACGCTCGCGCACGCGGATTGCGAGCAGCGCTGCACAGCCGGCATCTACGACGAGGCGTGGCCCGTGTCGTTCGATCCCAGCTCCGGTGGTTGTGCCGTGATTCGTTGACTTTGCAACCATGACGCTGTCGACCTGGCTGACCTTCGTCGTCGCGAGCTGGCTGATCAGCCTCTCGCCAGGTGCCGGTGCGATCTCGTGCATGAGCGCCGGCATGCGCTATGGCTTCAGGCAATCGATCCCGAACATCTTCGGTTTGCAGATCGGCGCGACCTTACTGATCGTGATCGTCGCCGCGGGTCTCGGCGCAGTGCTCGCGACCAGTGTCGTCGCGTTCAGTGCGATCAAGTGGTTCGGCGTCGCGTACCTGCTGTGGCTGGGAATCGCGCAGTGGCGCGCCGAAGCGAAGCCGCTACAGCTAGACGACACGGTCGCGCGGTCCAGCATGCAGATGTTCACGCGCGCGGTGCTGATCAACCTGAGCAACCCCAAGGGCATCGTCTTCATGCTCGCGGTGCTGCCGCAGTTCATCGACCCGCACGTCGCACAGTGGCCGCAGTACGCAATCTGCGCGGCGACGATCTTCTGTACCGATGCGGTCGTCATGAGCGGCTACACGCTGCTCGCGGCACGCGTGTTCGCGTCGCTGCGCGAGCCACATCACATCCGCTGGATCAATCGGACCTTCGGCGGGATGTTCGTCGCGGCGGCGCTGCTGCTAGCGACGTTTCGACGGGCGAACTAGACGCGGTGATCGGCGATGACACCCGGCCGACGTCGAACCATCCACTTTAAAGTGCGCCCGTGTTCTCACACATCCCGGTCGGCGTGACGAAGTAAGCTCGTGCTGTCGCCTTCTACAATCCGAACGTAGTCGCCATCGGACTCGAGCCCCTGCAAGACGAAAGAGACCGATCTCCAACGCGTTCAACCCACCTCAACCCATGCACACCATGAACTGGGAAGTCGTCATCGGTCTCGAGACGCACACGCAGCTCTCGACCTCCTCCAAGATCTTCAGCGGCGCGTCGACTGCGTTCGGTGCACAGCCGAATTCGCACACCGCACCCGTCGACCTCGCGCTGCCGGGCAGCCTGCCGGTCCTCAATCGCGGCGCGGTCGAACGCGCGATCCGCTTCGGGCTCGCGATCGGCGCGACCATCGCGCCGGTGTCGATCTTCGCGCGCAAGAACTACTTCTATCCCGACCTTCCGAAGGGTTACCAGATCAGCCAGTACGAGCTGCCGGTGGTCGTCGGCGGCACCGTATCGTTCGTGGTCGAGGAGGCCGGCAAGGCGACCATCAGGACCGTCAACCTGACGCGCGCGCATCTGGAAGAGGACGCGGGCAAGTCGCTGCACGAGGACTTCGTCGGCCTGCATGGCGAGAAGAGCACCGGCATCGACCTCAACCGCGCCGGCACACCGCTGCTCGAGATCGTGACCGAGCCCGAGATGCGGTCGTCGGCCGAAGCGGTGGCCTATGCCAAGGCCCTGCACTCGCTCGTGATGTGGCTCGGCATCTGCGACGGCAACATGCAGGAAGGCTCGTTCCGTTGCGATGCCAACGTGTCGGTACGGCCGGTGGGCCAGAAAGAATTCGGCACGCGTTGCGAGATCAAGAACCTCAACTCGTTCCGCTTCATGCAACAGGCGATCGACTACGAGGTCGAGCGCCAGATCGCGTTGATCGAGGACGGCGGCATGGTGATGCAGCAGACGCGGCTCTTCGACTCCGATCGCGGCGAAACCCGGGCGATGCGCAGCAAGGAAGACGCGCACGACTATCGCTACTTCCCCGACCCCGACCTGCCACCGCTGGTGATCGCCGCCGACTGGATCGCGCGCGTCAAGGCCGAGATGCCGGAGCTGCCATCGGTCATGCGCGAACGACTGATCGCCGACTACGGCCTGTCGCCCTACGACGCGCAGACGCTCACCGCGTCGAAGGACACGGCGCGCTACTTCGACGACGTGATCGCGCGGCTCGGGGCCACGCACGCCAAGCAGGCAGCCAACTGGATCATGGGGGACGTGTCGGCCGCGGTGAACGAGCGCGGCGGCGACTGGTCGCAACCGCCTGTCGATGCGCCGACGCTCGGCGCGCTGATCGGTCGGGTCGTGGACGGAAAGATCAACGCGAAGCAGGGCAAGGCGCTGTTTGCTGAACTGGCTTCATCCGCACAAGGCGGCATCGACATCGATGCGCTGATCACCGAGCGCGGCCTCGAGCAGATCTCCGACAGCGGCGCGCTCGAAACGGCCATCGACGACATCCTCGCGAACAGCCTGTCGCAGCTCACCGACTATCGCGCGGGCAAGGACAAGCTGTTCGGTTACTTCGTCGGCCAGGCGATGAAGGCCACCGGCGGCAAGGCCAACCCGCAGCAGCTCAACGCATTGTTGAAGGCGAAGCTCGCAGGCTGATCGACGCGCCGGACTTGCCAGCTAGCGGGCAGGTCCGCGCGCGTTCGACAGTTCGCGATAACGAATGCGGTCGTCGTCGTAGCGATTGTTGATCCGCTCGACGTCGTTGAGCCGCATCTTCATCGACGCTTCCTCGTCGTCGATCAGCGCCTGGTTGTCGTCGACGCGGCGCTTGAACAGGGGTGGCATGTTCTTGCCCTTGAAGGCGTCGCCCTCCGCCGCCAGGCCCTTCTTCTCCTTGACGAGCTCGGCGAGGCGCGTGTTCGAGGTCTTGATGCTCGAGTCCGCGTCGGACAGCACGCGCTTCCGCGCAGCCTCGATCTGGTCTTCGCTCTGGTAAGCCGCGAGCAACGCCGAATCGCGACGATGCTTCTCGCGGGCGATCTCGTCGGCGGCGCGCCGGGCCCTGTCGTCCACTTCCTTCTGGCGCTGCTGGTCGGGAGTGAGCGGCGGCGCGATCTCGCGCTTGACGATGCCGCTCTGGCCCAGCTCCCGCATCACCCCGGCGCACTCGGCGATCGGCCGATCGGAGGTGATCGTTCGACCCGAATGATCCTTGCAGGTGTAGATGCTCTGAGCCGACGCACCGAACGTCGTGACCAGCCCCAGCCCACACACGAGCCCAGCGATGCGCCCGCTCATCCGGCCGTTCCCGGCACATCGGCCCGCGCGCCGTAGCGCTCGCGATAGGCCGCGACCGCTTCGACGTGGGCGGCCAGCGTCTCGGCCGCATCGCTCTTGAACCAGTCCATCAGGTCGTCGAGGTTCGCGATCGCGAACACCGGGATACCGTATTCCGCCTCGAAGGTCTGGACGGCAGAGGCGCACGACGGGGCGCTGTCGTCCTTGCGTTCCATGCGGTCCATCGCGATCAGCACGGCGACCGGCTCGGCCCCCGCGGCGCGGATGATGTCGACCGACTCGCGCTTGGAGGCACCGTCGGTCAGCACGTCGTCGATGATGACGACGCGACCCGCGAGCTTGGCGCCGACCAGCATGCCGCTCTCGCCATGGGTCTTGGCTTCCTTGCGGTTGTAGGCGAAGCCGACGTCGCGTCCGCCTTCGCTCGCCGGCATCGCGGCCAGCGCCATCGCGGTGGCTGCGGCGAGCGTGATGCCCTTGTAGGCCGGCCCGAACAGCATGTCGTAAGCAAGCCCGTGTTCACGCTCCGCGGCGACCAGGGTCATCGCATAGAATCGCCCGAGCTCGCCCACCGAGGCGCCGCTGTCGAAGCGCCCGGTGTTGAAGAAGTAGGGCGAGCGGCGGCCCGCCTTGGTGGTGTATTCACCGAACGCGAGGGCGTGGGCCTTCAGTGCGAAGTCGATGAACTGCCGGTGATAATTCGTCAAAGCGATCTCTCGTTCATTGCGTCTTTGATGCCGCCTCCCGACATCGACGCGTCCTGAAACCTTTTGCGCGCCCGTGGCGGAGGGGGAACCGGAATGCCGTGCGTATTATCTCGCTGAACATGAACGGCATCCGCTCCGCGGCCCGCAAAGGCGCGTTCGAGTGGTTCGCCACACAACACGCCGACGTCATCTGCGTCCAGGAATTGAAGGCCCAGCAGGCGGACATGACAGCGGAGCTCCTGGCGAATGCTACGCACGCTGGCTGGTTCCATTACGCCGAAAAGAAGGGTTATAGCGGCGCTGGGCTGTACGCACGCATGCCGCCGGCCAGCACGCACGTGGGCTTCCAGTCACAGGAATTCGATGCCGAGGGCCGCTACGTGCGGGCCGATTTCGATCGCGACGACAGGGCGGGCATCCGCAAGCTGTCGGTCATCAGCCTCTACATGCCGTCGGGCTCGAGTTCACCAGAACGCCAGGGAGCGAAGTTCCGTTTCCTCGAAGAGTTCATGCCGCATCTGGCCGCGTTGGTGGCCGAGAGCAAGACGACAGGCCGCGAGTTCGTGCTTTGCGGCGACTGGAACATCGCGCATCGCGAGATCGACCTGAAGAACTGGCGTAGCAACCAGAAGAACTCGGGCTTCCTGCCCGAGGAACGCGCATGGCTGACGCGCGTGTTCGACGAGCTCGGCTGGGTCGACGTCTACCGAACGTTGCATCCCGAGACGACGAGCGAGAGCTATACGTGGTGGAGCAATCGCGGCCAGGCGTGGGCCAACAACGTGGGATGGCGCATCGACTACCAGATCGCGACGCCGGGGATCGCGGCCCAAGCGACGCGAACTGCGATCTACAAGGACCAACGCTTTTCGGACCACGCGCCGCTCATCATCGACTACGCGGCCGAACTGTGAAAAAGACACGGGAGCACGAAGAGAATCGACATCCCGGTTCAGTTCTCTGCCTGCGAGCCGAAAACAGTTCGACTTCCCGAATTGCGTGGACCCGATGAATACCCCCGAGTATTTCTATCAGACCATCGTCGCCCGGCTGCCGACCGCAGCCTTCGTTGTGGATCGATCGGCGACGATCCTGTACGCCAACCCGGCTGCCGAAGTTCTTTTCAACGAGCATTGTGCTGGTGTCGCCTTCTCCGGATTCTTTACCGATCCCGCCCGATGCGAAGCGTTCGTGTGCTCGATCGTCGAGGGGCATGCCGCGTCGCCGTCACAATCCCTGGAAGGCGACGTCCTGAGCGACGCCGGCGACATGAGGCATGTGAAGGTCGAAGCGGTGAATGCTCTGGACGTCGCGGATTTCGACGCCATCGTCTTGTCCGCGATCGATACGACAGCACAGAGATGGCGAGAGAAGCAGCTCATCGCAAAGGCCTTCGGCGATCAACTGACGGGCCTCGGAAATCGGGCGATGTTCGCCGACGAGGCGAAAACCCTTCAACAGGGCGGCAGCACCGCGGCTTTGGCCATATTCGACATCGATCGCTTCAAGCATGTCAACGACAGGTACGGACACGCGGTGGGAGACCAGGTCTTAAAGACGATCGCAAACCGTCTCGTGCAATCGTTGCCCGGCACGGCGATCCTCGCGCGGTGCGACGGCGGCGAGTTCGTCGCGTTGTTTCCGGGCCAGTCGCTTGATGATACGCAGCGACTGCCCGAGAACGCGCTCGAGTAGACCCGGCTACCCATGTTCTCCGGTGACCAGTCCGTCTCCATCACGCTGTCCGCCGGCTTGGCCGAATTCTCGTCGCAACCCCTCAATCGGAGTCTGAGCGATGCCGATATCGCGATGTATGCAGCGAAGTCACGCGGCGGCGATCAGGTGGTCCGGTTCGGGATCGATATTCGCCAGGCGCTGCACGGGCAGCCGAAGCTCGCCGACGCGGTCCTTCGCTTGCGTTCGGAGGTCGAGGCGCTGACCGTCGAAGCCCACACGGATGTCCTGACGGGGCTGCGTAATCGCAGGGCTCTTGCCGATTTGGAAGGACTCGTGCTCGGGACGCAGGAATGCCCGTGGAAGCAGGCAGCCGTCCTCTTCATCGACATCGATCACTTCAGCGCATTCAACCATTGCTACGGCGACAGCAATGGCGATCACGCACTCCGCAAGGTGGGTCAGACCCTCGCGACGTACGCGCGACCTCGCCTTTCGCAAGGGTGGCGAGGAATTCATCATCGTGTTGCCAGATGTCGACCTGCCTTCCGCTCGATGGGTCGCTGAACGCTTCCGTGCCGCTGTGACAGCCCTGGCCATTCCCCATGCAGGTTCGAAGACTTCCGCGCTGCTGACCGTGACGATGGGCATCGCCTGGAATGGAACCGATCGGTCGATCGACCAATTGATCGCTGAAGCGGGAGATCAGGCGATGCGGGGAAAGCGGGCCGGAGACCGCGATTCCATTCAGCTCGAGGCATAGCGCACACACCGTTCGAGGATGCCGTCAACGCGGCGCTACACGGTTCGAAGACATAGAGCGTCATGCATTCGATCGGTCGCTCGGCATTGGCCCGGCTCAGCGGCAAAGCCTCTTCGAGTTCACGTCGGGCACCGACGAGATCGCCGACGGCGAGCAAGCCCAGTCCGAGGTTGCTATGGGCCAGCGCTTCGGCATCCCAGTCGCCGCTGGCGCGGCACGCGGCCAAATGCTGCCCACCGTAGGCCAGCCCGAGCATCAGGTCGCCGTGCAGTTCGGCGGCGATCGCCAGACACGGCAACGTCCCTGCCGCGACCGTCTGGTATCCCTTCGCCTGCGCTTGCACGAGCACCTCCTCGAGAAGGCGCCGGCCGTCGTCCCACTCGCCCTGCATCAGCAGGGCGTACGCCCGTAGCCGAGTGGCCAGCAATTGCAGTTCCATGTCGCCGGTACGTCCTGCGAACAGCGCGGCCCGATCGCAGAAGCGCGCAGCGTCGTCCTCAAGCCCAGATGGGCACGTCGCGACGCCGCGTACGCGCGCCAGCGATCATCGTCGCGCTGCTCGACCAGCCGCTCCAGCCTTTCGATCTCGAGTCGCTGTTCGACGCGGTTACCTGCGAGGTGGAGCGTGAGCTCGCGTTTCAGGAGGAGGCGCCAGCGCAGGGCTGGATCGTCGATGGCTGGGTTGCTGTCGAGCAGTGCATGCGCCCTGGCAACGTGCTTGTGGACGAACTCGTGCGCGAGCCGCAGCTGGGCCTGTTCGGCTGCTCGCGCATGGAAGTCGGCCGCATTCGCGTCGCCGCCGGCTTCCTCGAAATGTTCGGCCGCGGTGCCGAGGAAGTCATTGGCTCTCAGCCCGGTGTGTGCGGCGCGCCAGCGAGCGAGCTTGCCGCGCAGGTCGCAGCGGTCCCGTTTGAGCACCATCGCATAGGTGACCTGATGCAGCATCGCGTGCTTGAACGCATATTCGCGGAGGTCGTCGCCGATGTCGCCACGAGGCAGCGCGAGCTCGCGAATCACGAGCAACGGCAGCGTCTGGGCCGCCCGCTCGTCCAGTGCGATCAACGCCTTGTCCCAGAACACCAAGCCGATCACGCTCGCTTGCTGCAGCGTCCGTCGCTCGACGGCGGGCAATGCATCGAGTCGGTCTTGCAGCACGCCGGTCAAGGTCGAAGGCACCGTCGTGACGATGAGTCGGTCGGCATCGACTCGCCAACGATCTCCGTCGCCGGCCCGCGTCTCGATCGCCTTCTGGTCGATGAGCATCTTGACCAGCTCTTGCATGTAGAACGGATTGCCCTCGGCGCCTCCAATGACGAGCTCGCGAAGCGCAGCCGGTGCCTCGGGCAGCTTCTTCAAGATCTCGTTGGCCAGGTCACGACTCGCGCGTTGGTCGAGCGGCGCGGGATCGATGCGCCGGTGGATGTCGGCGGCACACCGGGCGGCGCGCCGCTCGAACAGCACCGGCCGGCTGAACGCGAGGATCAGGAGCGGCACGTCCCGGTCGATCTCGGGCAGATACGCGAGGAAATCGAGACTCTCGCCATCAGCCCAGTGCAGGTCTTCGAGCTGCAACACGATCGGCCGGCCATCGCTGATGCTGACGCGACGAAACACTTGCGCGGCCGCATGGAATGCCCGGTTGCGGATCTGCTTCGGATCGTCGGCGATGCCCTTGACGTGGCGGCTCTCTTTCCAGTCGATGCCGATCAAGTGGCCGAGCAGGTGAGCATGGCCTTCGGCGAGATCGGCACCCTCTGCGTCCAGGAAGAGCGACACGCCGAGGTCGCGCGCGGCTGCGAGCGCGAGCACGTGCGCATCGTGATCGATCGCCCACGCATCCTTCGTCGCACCGGCGAGCAGTTGCGCGCTGTCGTCCGGCGCCAGGGTGCCGGTGACGCCGAGGACGAAGACACGGCGTGGTTTCGGGGAGAGCGGGATCATGACGATGCGAGACAATCGAGACAGCAGGGTCGTGCGGCATGCTCACGCGACCGACGGAAGGCGCAAGCGTAGAACGTGCTGCCACTGACACAGACTTCAGAGCCCGGAGATTTTCCTTGACCGTCCTTTCCCCTTCTCCGCGTACGCTCGTCGCGACTCGCCTGGGCTATCTCGCCGTCCTCCCCTTCGTGCTCGGTGCGGTGCTGGTCTGGTGGTCCCAGCCCGACTGGCGGCCACTGGCGTCGCAGTCGCTCACGGTCTATGCCGCGGTCGTGCTGTCGTTCATCGGCGCCATTCACTGGGGGCTCGCGTTCCCGCAGGCCGAGCCCGCCACGCGACTGTTCGTTTGGGGCGTCGTGCCTTCGATCGTCGCGTGGATCGCGGTCCTGCTGCAGCCCCGCGTCGGCCTCGCGATCCATGCAGCCATGCTGATCGGCTGCTATGTCGTCGATCGCAATGTATACCGCAAGGAGCACGTCGAACGCTGGCTGCCGCTGCGCCTGCGCCTCACGATCGCCGCGACCCTGAGCTGTCTCTCCGGCGCGCTCGGGAGCTGATCCGTTGGCGCTCGAAGATCGAGGCGTCACGTCGACGGCCGACAAGACCCACGTCCAGTCCGACGACCGTCCGCTGTGGCGCGTGTTCCTCGCCTTCCTCGGTCCGATGCTGTTCGGCAACGTGCTGCAGTCGTTGTCGGGCACGTTCAACAACGTGTTCATCGGCCAGATGCTGGGCACGCATGCGCTGGCGGCCGTGGCCTCGGTATTCCCGATCGTCTTCTTCCTGATCTCGCTGATCATCGGCGTCGGGGCCGGCGCGTCCGTGCTGATCGGCCAGGCCTGGGGCGCCGGCGAGACCCACAAGGTGAAAGCCATCGCCGGTACCGCGCTGGCGCTCGGTCTGGCCTTCGGCATCGCGATCGCGTTGCTGGGCGGCATCTTCACCGAGAACATGCTGCACCTGTTGCGGACGCCGCCATCCGTGTTGCCCGACGCGATCGCCTATGCCCGCGTGATGATGTTCGCGATGCCCGGACTGCTGGTCTTCCTGCTCGCGACGCAGATGATGCGGGGCGTCGGCGACACCGTGACGCCGCTGTACGCGCTGCTGATCTCGACCGGGATCTCGTGCGTGCTGACGCCCGGCTTGATCCGCGGCTGGTTCGGCTTCCCCGGCCTCGGCGTCACGTCCGCGGCGACTGCGACCATCGGCTCGTTCCTCGTCTCGCTATGCTTCCTGTTCTCCTATATGCGCCGGACGAAGCATCCGCTCGCACCCGACCGCGAACTGTTGCGGTCGCTGCACATCGATCCGAAGCTGCTGCGGCTGGTCGTGCGCATCGGCCTGCCGACCGGCATGCAGGTGATCGTGATGTCGCTCGCAGAGATCGCGTTGCTGGCGCTCGTCAACCGCTTCGGGGCCGATGCGACCGCGGCCTACGGCGCGGTCAACCAGGTGGTCAATTACGTCCAGTTCCCGGCGATCTCGATCGCGATCACCGCGTCGATCCTCTGCGCCCAGGCGATCGGCGCCGGCCGCAACGACCGGCTCGGCGCCATCACCGCGACGGCGATGCGCATGACGCTGGTGCTGACCGGCAGCCTGGTGGTGCTCGGCTACCTGCTGTCGCGCTACATCGTCGGTATCTTCATCACCAGCGAGCCGGTCGTCGAACTCGCGCAATCGCTGCTCCACATCATGTTGTGGAGCAGCGTGGTCTACGGCTGTGCGGCGATCCTCAGCGGCGTGATGCGGGCGTCGGGGACGGTGCTGGTCCCCACGGCCATCTCGATCCTCTGCATCGTGGCCGTCGAGGTCCCGACGGCCTATGCGCTGGCCGATCGCTTCGGCATCGAGGGCGTGTGGATGGCCTACCCGGTCACGTTCATCACGATGCTGATCCTGCAGGCCGCTTACTACCGGCTGGTGTGGCGGAAGAAGAAGATCACTCGGCTGGTCTAGCGCGGTTCGTCAGCCCTCGAGGTTTTCGTGGTGCGCGATGGCGCCCTGCTTCCAGTAGGCCGCGGTACGGATCGCCTGACGATGGTGGCCCTTCTCGTCGACCAGCACGCGCCGCAGCGTGGCCATGGCACCGGCTTCACCCGCACCCCAGGCATAGCCCTCGCCGATCGGCAGGTCGATCGCCCGCACCGCATCGATCACTGCGCTCGCGTCGCCGAACCACCGCGTCGTCAGGTCGGCCTTCGTTTCGAATGCGCGTCGGTCGGCAGCATCGTCGACCTGCGCGAACACCAGCGCGTGCGCGCCGGCCGGTAGTTCCTCGAGGCGTCTCGCGATCGCCGGCAGGCCGGTCTCGTCGGCGATGAACAGGTGCCAGTCGTAGTCCATCGGCACGATCATCGAACCGCGTGGGCCGGCGATCGTCACGCGCTGGCCCGGGCTCGCCTGCGCGGCCCAGTCGGCCACCGGACCATCGCCGTGCAGCGCGAATTCGATCGTCAGCTCGCGCTTCGCGGCGTCGAAGCGACGGGGCGTGTAGTCGCGCATGACCGGTGTCGCGCCGTCCGCATCGAGGATGAACTTGACATGGTCGTCGAACGACGCACTGATGAAATCCGCAAACGATTCGTCGCCGAAGGTGACACTACGGCAGTGCGGCGTGATGGTCTCGACCCTGACCACTTCGACAGTGCGCCGCCTAATCTCGTGGCGGACGCGCTGAACGCGGCTGATCAGCGGCAAACTACGCATGGCAGATTTTCGATATTTGATTGATAATGTCATTCATCATGCAAAAAAAGATAGATATTGTCAATCAATCGGACGGCGACGTGCTCGATCTCGTCCATTCGGTCATGCACGACTACCGCTCGCTGCAGTACCGCTTCCTGCGCGACGGGCCGCACGACATCACGCACATGGACGCGAAAGTGCTGGGGTTCTTCGGGCGCCATCCGGGTGCGACGCAGAGCGATCTCGCGCAGCACAGTGGCCGTGACAAGGCCCAGCTCGCGCGACTCATCAAGGGACTGCGCGAACAGGGACTGCTCGACGGCGTCGCCGATGAGGACGACCGCCGCAACCTGCGACTGACGCTCACGATCGACGGCAAGGCCGTGCAGAAGACGCTAAAGACGCAGGCGCGCAGGTTGAGCGCGAAGGCCGTCGCGGGCCTCGATGCCGCCGAGCACACGCAGCTCGTCGCATTGCTCAAGCGCGTGAAAACCAACCTCGACCGGGACGCCTGATGATGGAAACGAAAACGCGTCGTCGCTTGTTGAAGGCAGCGTTCGGAGCGGGCCTCGCGACGGCGTGGCCCCACGCCTTCGCGCAGTCGCCGGCCGCACCGAAGACCGGGACGCAGGTTGTCCTGCTCGGGACGAAGGGCGGCCCGACGCCGTCGGCCTTCCGTGCGCAGCCCGCCAACCTGCTGCTGGTCGATGGTCGGCCTTACGTGATCGATTGCGGCAACGGCGTTGCCACGCAACTCGTCAAGGCGGGCGTGGCGCTCGGCAGCCTCGACCACGTCTTCCTCACGCATCAGCATTCGGATCACAACGCCGACTTCGGCAACCTCGTGTTCCTCGCTTGGGCCACCAGCCTGAAGACGCCGGTGCACCTCCATGGCCCGCCGCCGATCGGCCGGATGATCGACGACTTCCTCGACATGAACGCGATCGATCTCGCAGTGCGCGAGAAGGAGGAAGGACGTCCGCCACTGCGGCCGTTGATCCACGTGGAGGAGCTGACCGGACCCGGTGTCGTACTGGAAGACGATCGCGTGCGCGTGACCGCGGCGCTGGTCGATCACTACACGCTCAAGCCGTCGTTCGCCTATCGCTTCGACACCACGTCGTCCACCGGCATGCGATCGGTCGTGTTCTCGGGCGACACGACCTACAGCGATGAACTGATCAAGCTTGCGCAAGGCGCGGACGTGCTGGTCCACGAAGTGATGTACCTGCCCGCGCTCGAAGCCATGATGGCGAAGATCGACAATGCGCCGACGCTGCTCGAGCACCTGATGAAAAGCCACACGACCACCGAACAGCTCGGCCGCGTGGCCGCCGCCGCGGGCGTGAAAACGCTGGTGCTGAGCCACTTCGTGCCGGGCGGCGACCCGTCGATCACCGACGCGATGTGGACCGCCGACGTGCGGAAGAACTTCGAGGGGAAGATCGTCGTCGGGAAGGATCTGATGGTGATCTGAGGCAGGTCAATCCAACGATCCACCGCGAAGCCTCAACTGCCAATCTTCTTCGATGAACACACGAACCCTATCGCTACCGCAGGACGCACTCGGCCTCGACCCGGAGCAACGGTCGGCATTGGCGGACGCATTGCTCGAAAGTCTGGAGATGCCGGCCGAAGATGGGCGACTGAGGCCTGGCGCCGGGAAATGCGGCAACGCTACGAGCGCCTTATCTCCGGCCAGGAGTCAACGGTTGCCTGGGAAGACGTCAACCGCCGCATCCTCGCGATGTGAACGTTTGCTTCGCGGGGTCCACGGGGATTCGACGAGCAGGATGGGGAAGCTCCTTCCCCAGCGGGAGAGGGAACCGAGCCCCAGGAGCATCGATCTCGAACGAGATGACGACTACTCCCCCGCCGCGTGACACACCGCTTCGACGTTGTTGCCGTGCGGGTCGATGACGAACGCGCCGTAGTAGGTGGCGTGTACTGCGGTCGCGGGCCGGGCGCGCCGTCGTCCCTGGCGACAGCGGCGAGCGCCGCCGAATGGAATTGCAGGACCTGGTCGCGGGTCTTCGCGGCGAATGCGGTGTGGACCGGGCCCGCGCCGCGAGCTCGCCGCAGAACTGGTTGCGGGTCTGCTCGACGCCGTGCTCCTTCAGCACATGCGTGATCTCGTGGCCCATCACGATGGCGATCTCGTCGTCGCTCAGCTTCAGCTTCGTGATGATCGCGCTGTAGAACGCGATCTTGCCGCCCGGCATGCAGAACTTGTTGACCTGCGTGCTGCCGAGCAGGTTGACCTCCCACTGCCACTGCTGCGCCCGTGGATTCACGGCATACGTGAACGGCAGGATGCGCTGCTGGATGCGCCGCAGCCGCTGCAGGTCCGCGTTGCCGTCGGTCGCGAGCGCACCCTTCGCATGCGCCTGGTCGAGCAGCTGGCGATATTGCTGACTGGCCTGCTGCTCGAGCTGGACGTTGAGCGACTGGGCGGGAACGCAGGTCGTCGCCGCGGCGAGGACGACGATCCTTTCATCAGGCCCTTCATGGCGTCTCCTTCTTCGGCGGGCTGTCATCCTCCCGCCACGGCGCGACCTTCGGCAACAGCAGCAGGCCGGGCAGCCCGAGCGCGCCGCAGATCAGGAAGAAGTCGAACCAGCCCGCGCCTTCGACGATGAAGCCCGCGCCCGCGTTTGCGAAGGTGCGCGGCACGACCGCGAGACTGGTGAACAGCGCGAACTGGGTCGCGGTGAAGCGCGGGTCGGTCGTGCGCGCGATGAAGGCCGTGAACGCCGCGGTGCCGAGCCCCACGCTCGCGAACGCCTCGAAGCCGATCGCGAAGGCCAGCACCACGCGATCGGGCCCGACCTTCGCGAGCCACGCGAAGCCGAACACCGCGACCAGTTGCAGCACGCCGAAGATCCACAGCCCCTTGTTGATGCCGACCTTCATGATCCACGCGCCCCCGATGAGGCCACCCGCGACGCTCGCCCACAGCCCGACGTTCTTTGCGATCAGGCCGATCTCGGTCTTGCTGAACCCGATGTCAAGATAGAACGCGGTGGACAGCGCGGTGGCCATCGAGTCACCGATCTTGTAGAGAAAGATGAACAGCAGGACCAGCAGCGCCTGCGACCAGCCGTCGCGCGAGATGAACTCGGCGAACGGCAGCACGACCGCATCGCGCAGCGACCTGGGCGGCGTGCCTTGCGTGTGCGGCTCGTCGACCACAAACACCAGCACGATGCCCGGCAGCATGAAGGCGGCCGTGATCGCGAACACCGCGTCCCACGGCAGGTGGTCGGCGAGGATCAGCGACAGCGAGCCGGGAATCAGCCCCGCGAGCTTGTAGGCGTTGACGTAGATCGCGGTGCCGAGGCCGAGCTCGGCGTCGGGCAGGATCTCGCGACGGAAGGCGTCGATCACGATGTCGAGGCTCGCGGAGAAGAACGCCAGCGCCGCGCAGAGGATGGCGATGGTGGTCAGGTCGCTCTTCGGATCGCGCAGGCCGATCGCCACGACGAGCCCCATCACGACGACCTGCGTAGCCAGCATCCAGCCGCGCCGTCGACCGAGCCACGACAGGCCGGGCAGTCGATAGCGATCGATCAGTGGCGCCCAGATGAACTTCCACGTGTAGGGGAACTGGATCAGCGCGAAGAGCCCGATGTCGCGCAGCGAGACGCCTTCGGTCTTGAGCCACGCCTGCAGCAGGCTGAGTAGGATGTATAGCGGCAGGCCCGACGTGAAGCCGAGGAAGACGCAGATCGCCATGCGCCGGTTGAACCAGGCCCGCCAGCCGGTCGCCGTCGTCGAAGGGTCCGGGCTCATGAATCCATCGTTCCCGCGTTTGCGGGAACGACGAGAAGGTACGAAGCGGATCAGCTCGCCAGCCCGGCGAGCGCCTGCCCCGTCATCTCCATGGACCGCTCGACGACGCTGCGCTTCCACGCATCGGTGTCGACGTAGAAGGCATCGCGGAAGCGGCGCTTGATCGCGCGGCCAACCGGCGTGTCGAAGTTGATGTCGCCGTGCGCGTGCATCCAGGCTTCGGCACGCAGCACGTCGAGCACGATCTCCTCGGGCACCGTGCCGAACTCCAGCCCGAGGGTCGTGATTTCCGGCTTCTTCGCGTCGCCTTCGAAGAAGCCCGCCACCGCGTTGATCATCGGACCGTTGACGATCACCGAGCTGGAGTTGCCCGCGTAGATCGCGGTGACGTCGGGTCCGTACCATTCACGCACGCGCGCGGCCTCCACGTCGCTGTCGCCGGTGTAGATCGGCTCGCCGTAGCCCGACGGGCCGAGACCGGTGTGGAGGTCGATCAGCGCGATGCTTTCCTTGCCCTTGCCGTAGCGCGTCACGATGTCCTTGAAGGTACGCGTCGACCAGGTCGGGCCGTCACCGCCGTAGAAGAGCCCTGCCGGATGCGAGTACTGACCGGCCGTGACGACCTCCTGGAAACGGCGGAAGCCGTGCGCACCGATGAAGGCCCTGATCGCGAGTTCGGCCGGCGCGAGCTCGGCCCACACGTGCGGCACGAGATGCGGGGCGAGGCGCACGAAGTCTTCGGAAGCTGGCGGCAGATGGCGGAAGTCGATCGAGTTGCGGTTCAGATCGACGTTGTCCTCGTTGACCCGCCGCAACCACGCGAAGCCGTAGGGGTTGATGGCGTGGACCAGCAGCACGGCGGTGCGCGCCGGCAGGGCCGAGAAGCGCAGGCTCTCCATCATCGTGACCTGGACGCCCGAACCGGCGAAGCCTTCGACGCCGTGCGTGCCGGCGATCAGGACCAGCAGCTTCGTTGCGTCCGCGGGACCGAACAACGCGACGTCGGTGGCGAGCGTCTCGCCGGTCGGCCCGAGGCCGACGGGATTCTCGAAAGTCTCGAGGGGCGCGCCGGTACGCGCTGCCGCGTCGGTGAAGCGCGTGCGTGCCTCGGCGTAGTTCTCGGAGAAATGTCTGGCGGCAGGCATGGGCGGCGAAGCGAGGGAGTGGGTCGTGCGTACGGGGTGTGTCAGTGTAGCGAAGGACAGCGCTGCGCTTGCCGCCGCTTGCATCGCGTTACAGCCGCGTGTTTCGCGGATACAACCCCGACCCGGTCAGCGCGGATTGCCTGCGAGACGAAACACCGCGACGTTGCCGAACAGATTGGGCAGGAAGCGGACGACGCGACCGCCGCGCAACGCGAAACGGTCGCGCAGCGTGAAGCCGCTGCGGGTCGCGAGCTGGAGGAAATCCGCGAAGGTCGCGAAGCGCAGGTTCGGCGTGTCGTACCACTCGTAGGGCAGCGACTTCGAGACCGGCATGCGGCCCTGCAGGATCGCGAGGCGATGGGTCCAGAAGGCAAAGTTCGGGAAGCTGACGATGCTCTCGCGACCGACCCGGCCGAGTTCGCGCAGGATGCCTTCGGTGTGCACCACCATCTGCAGCGTCTCGAGCTGCAGCACGGTGTCGAAGGACGCGTCGGAGAACAGCGCGAGGCCGTCCTCGAGGTTCTGCTGGATCACCTCGACGCCCTGCTTCGCACATGCCAGGACCTTGGCGTCGTCGATCTCGACGCCGACGCAGCGACAGCCCTTTTCGCGTTGCAGCCACGCGAGCAGCGCGCCGTCGCCGCAGCCGAGGTCGAGGACCGAGGAACCCGGCGCGATCCACGCGGCGATCGCGGCCAGTTCGGGGCGCAGGGTCATCGCAGACGCACTCATGACGCGAGCCCGGCGTGGATGCGATCGAAGTAGGCGGCGACCAGCCGGTGATAGCGGCGATCGTCGAGCAGGAAGGCATCGTGGCCGTGCGGCGCGTCGATCTCGGCGTAGGTCACCGGGTGGCGGTTGTCGAGCAGCGCCTTGACGACCTCGCGGCTGCGCTCGGGTGCGAAGCGCCAGTCGGTCGAGAACGACACGATCAGGAAGCTTGCCGTGGCCTCCGCGAGCGCCTGCGTCAGCGAGCCGCCGAAGGCTACCGCCGGGTCGAAATAGTCGAGCGCCTTCGTGATCAACAGGTAGGAGTTGGCGTCGAAGTAGTCGGAGAACTTGTCGCCCTGGTAGCGCAGGTAGCTCTCGATCTCGAATTCGGCGCCGTAGCCAAACGCGAGGTCGTCGGCCTTCAGCGTGCGGCCGAATTTCTCGGCCATGTCGTCATCGGACAGGTACGTGATGTGACCGATCATCCGCGCGACCCGCAGGCCGTTGCGCGGCACGACGCCGTGGGCGTAGAAGTCGCCGCCGTGGAAGTCGGGGTCGGTGAGGATGGCCTGGCGCGCCACGTCGTTGAAGGCGATGTTCTGCGCCGACAGCTTGGCGGTCGAGGCGATCGAGATGCAGTGCGCGACGCGCTCCGGATAGCGCGTGCTCCAGGCCAGCGCCTGCATGCCGCCGAGCGACCCGCCCATCACGGCGGCGAAGCGCTCGATGCCGAGCCGGTCGGCCAAGCGGGCCTGCGCGTCGACCCAGTCCTCGACGGTGACGACCGGGAACGCCGCGCCGTAAGGCCGGCCGGTCGACGGATCGATCGACGACGGTCCGGTGGAGCCGAAGCACGAGCCCGCGTTGTTGACGCCGATGACGAAGAAGCGGTCGGTGTCGACCGGCTTGCCCGGGCCGACCATGTTGTCCCACCAGCCGGGGTCCTCGCGGCCATCGTCGAGCACGTGGATGCCCGCGACATGATGCGATGCGTTGAGCGCGTGGCAGATCAGCACCGCGTTCGAGCGATCGGCGTCGAGCGTGCCATAGGTCTCGACCGCGAGTTCGTAGTCGACCAGGCTCGCGCCGCTCTGCAACGGCAGCGGCCCGGCGAACGCATGGCGTTGCGGGACGACGAGGCGGGAAGCCGCGCGAGGCGTGGAATCCAAGAGGATCGACCAGGGAACGACCGACGGCGGAAGGGAAACTAGAAACGGGCGCGTCGGGTCGGGTCGCTCGCTTTAGCCGAATTTATTTGGGTCGCCTCGAAAGGCGGGACCCGAGCGCCCGCAAGCTGAAACCGTGATCGTCGGCATCAAATCGGTGCTGCATGAAATCGGAGCGGGACAGTAGCGGATGGCGCTGCGAGCGTCAAACGCGGCGGGTCACCTGAAGGCGAAAGTCATCAGCGGTCCCGCGGACTTGCCGACCGAGACGGGCCGCGTCTGCGTCTCGTCGTGATAGGTCGCGACGACCGAGTACTTGCCGGCCGGCAGCTTCACCAGCAGGTAGGGACCGACCGAAGGCGACTCGAACACGGTCGTGCCCTTGCCGTCCTTGATCGTGATGGCGACGCTCGCGATGTACTCGGCGCGCGGACTCACCGACCGCGCGAAGGACAGCGCGAGCGTGTAGTCCTTCATCGCCTGCTTGATGAACTGCACCTCCTCGTCGCCGGCGCCGCCATTGAGGAAGGCGACATCGCCCTGTATCTGCGGCTTCGGCAGCGGGGCCTGGGCATTCGCGATCGAAGAGGCGCACAGCAGCAACGCGCCCGCGAGCAATGGCCATCGGTGGTTCTTCATGAGCGTCTCCCTTATGGAAGCCAAGTCTAGTCCGGACGCAAAAAAAGGACGCCGCGTCGCCGCGTGCGTCCCCTTGATGCGAGACTCGATCAGCCCAGTTCCACCGGCACGAACAGCCGGGCCTTGCCGCGCTGTATCAGCACCGCGGCATTGCCGCCGGCCTTCGCGATCAGCGTCTTCAACTGGTCGGCCGACTGCACCGACTGCCCGTTGAACGACAGAATGACGTCGCCCGCCTGGATGCCGGCTTCGGCGGCCGCGCCGCTGGACTCCTCGACCAGCAGGCCGTTGCTGCTCGCGCCGCCCAGCTGCTTGGCTTCTTCGGGACGCAGCGGGCGCACCGAGACGCCGAGGCGACCACCGGACTCGGCCTCGTCGGCTTTCGCGACGGCGACCGTATCCTTCAGCTCGCCCAGCGACACCGCGACGTCGATCGGCTTGCCGTTGCGATAGACCTCGAGATGCGTCGTGCTGCCCGGCTTGAGCGTCGCGACCCGCGCCGGCAGGTCGGCCGAGCGCTCGATGTCCTTGCCGTCGAGCTTGGTGATCACGTCACCCGACTTCAGGCCGGCCTTCGACGCGGGACCGTCTGCCTCGACATCGGACACCAGTGCACCCATCGGACGCGGCAGCTTGAAGGTGTTGGCGAAGCCCTGGTTGACGTCCTGGATCACGACGCCGATACGGGCCCGCGTGACCTTGCCGTGCGCGACCAACTGGTCCTTGACGTTGATCGCAATATCGATCGGAATCGCGAACGAGATGCCCTGGAAGCCACCCGACTCCGAAAAGATCTGCGAGTTGATGCCGATCACCTCGCCACTGAGGTTGAACAGCGGTCCGCCCGAGTTGCCCGGGTTCACCGGCACGTCGGTCTGGATGAACGGCGTGAAGTTGTCGCTCGGCAGCGAACGTGCCTTCGCCGACACGATGCCGGCCGTGACGGTGTTGTCGAAACCGAACGGCGAGCCGATCGCGACCACCCACTCGCCGACCTGGACGCGGTCGGCGCTGCCCACCGAGACCACCGGCAGGTTCTTGGCGTCGATCTTAATGACCGCGATGTCGCTCTTCTTGTCGCTGCCGATGACCTTGGCCTTGAACTCGCGACGATCGGTGAGCTTGACCAGCACGTCGGTCGCGCCGTCGACCACGTGCGCGTTGGTCATGATGTAGCCGTCGGGACTGACGATGAAGCCCGAGCCGAGGCCACGCTGGATGATGCCGTTGCGAGGCACCGCGCGCTGCGGACCGTTGGGTCCGAACGGCAGCCCGCGGAAGAACTGGCTGAACGGATCGTCGTCGCTCTCGTCGTCGCCGCCGGGCTGCAGTTGACGATGCGGGTTGGCGTTGGTCTTGGTCGCGCGCTGCGTGACCGTGATGTTGACCACGGCCGGGCCGTAGCGCTGGACCAGGCCGGTGAAGTTGGGCAGCGCGACTTGCGGCGACGAGATCTGCTGGGCCACGGGCGCGGTCGGCACCATCGGCTGGACGGTCGGCGCTTCGACGGCCGCGACGGCGGGATTGACGATCGGCATCTCGATCTTGGCGAGCGCGAAGCCGGCACCGCCGAGCACGCCCGCGAGGACGAGGTTCTTGACCATTCGATTCAGTTGCATCGAGCGACTCCTGAAGGATGTTGGGTTGCGCTTGCCGATGTGCGGAATTGCGGCAAGCCTTGGGGACCGACGGAGTCTAGGCGGCCATTCTTAAGCGGGCCTTAAGAGACCGACGCAGGAAACGCGACCCGCACCCAGAGCCCACGGCCATCGATGCCGCGCTCCAGCGTCACCTGCGCGCCGTGGCGATCGGCGATGCGCTTGACGATCGCGAGGCCGAGGCCGCTGCCACGCGTGTCCCCCGCCGCGCGGGCCGCGTCGCCGCGATGGAAGCGATCGAAGACGCGCTCGCGTTCGGCCGGCGACACGCCCGGGCCGTCGTCGCGCACGGACAGCACCGCGCCGCGACCGGTCTGCTCGACCACGACGTCCACGCGTCCTCCGGCCGGCGTGTAGCGCAACGCGTTGTCGATCAAGTTGCCGAGCAACGTGAACAGCGCGTCGTGATCGGCCTGGATCACCGTAGGCGACGACGCCGCTACCGATCCGACGCCGAGGTCGACGCCGCGGTCGTGCGCGAGCTGCGCCTGCAGCGCGACCGCCTCGCGCGCCAGCGCATCGAGATCGACCGCGCTGGTCGGGCCGGCCATCGGCACGGTCGTCGATCCGCCATGCGCATCCGGCTCGACGCGGGCCAGCGCGAGCAGCTGCTGGACCAGTCGCGACGCGCGCAGCAGTCCTTCGCGCAGCGCGTGGAGCGCCGACGTTCGCATCTCGGCGTCGTCGGCGCGCTCCAGCACCTGCAACTGGAGCTGCAGCGCAGTCAGCGGCGTGCGCAGTTCATGGGCCGCATCCGCGATGAAGGCCCGCTGCGCGTCGCGCGCGGCCGCCAGGTCGGTGAGCAGGCGGTTGAGCGACTCGACCAGCGGTGCGACCTCTTTCGGCAGGTCGTCCTCGGACAGGTGTTCGAGCGCCTCGGGGCGGCGCATCGCGACCTCGGCGGCCACGCGTCGCAGCGGCGCGAGACCACGTCCGACGAGCCACCACAGCAGCAGCCCGAGGATCGGCAGCAGGATCAGCAGCGGCAGCACGGTGCGGAACGCGACCTCGGCCGCGAACGCCCGGCGCACGCTCATCGGCTGCGCGACCTCGAGCAGGTTGAGGTCGACGACGGCGGCGAAGACCCGCCATTCGACGCCCGCCGCCGCGACGGTGGTCAGCCCAAGCTGCGCGCTACGCGGCAGTGCCACTTCGGGATGCGAGTCGTAAACCACCTGACCGAAGCGGTCCGAGATGCGGACCACCACGCGCGCACGTTCCTCGAGGTCGTCGTCGGCCTGCCTGCCCTGCGCATAGGTTCGGACCGGGATGGCGCCGGCGGCCTGTCGCAGCTGCAGGTCGAAGATGGCGTTGACCTCGTCCTGCGCCTGTCGGTAGACCACGGCTCCGGTGACCAGCATGCCCGCGACGACCACGGCGATCATCGACAGCAGCAGGCGTCGCTGGATCGAGTCGCCGAACGAGAAGCGCGGGATCAGGTTCAACGCATGCCGATCGTGTAGCCGACGCCGCGCACGTTACGGATCAGGTCGGAGCCGAGCTTCTTGCGCAGGCCGTGGATGTAGACCTCGATCGTGTTGCTGCCCGGCTCCTCATCCCAGCCGTAGAGCTTCTCCTCGAGCTGCGTGCGCGACAACACCGCGCCCGCCCGTTCGAGCAGGGCCTCGAGCACCGCGAACTCGCGCGCCGACAACGCCACCGGCACGTCGTTGCGTCGGACTTCGCGACGGGCCGGGTCGAGCGTGATCACGTCGCTGTCGTGCTCGTGGCGCAGCAATGCCTCGGCCCGTCCGCTGCGCCGTCGATGCAAGGCCCGCACGCGGGCGGCGAGCTCGTCGAGGTCGAAGGGCTTGACGAGATAGTCGTCGGCGCCGGCATCGAGCCCGGCCACGCGATCGGCGACGGCATCGCGCGCGGTCATGATCAGCACCGGCACGTCGAGACCGCGTGCGCGCAGGCCGCGCAGCACGTCGAGACCGCCCTTCTTCGGTAGCCCGAGGTCGAGCAGCACGAGGTCGTAGGCTTCCTGGCCGCCGCGCACCGCGAGCGCGTTCTCGGCCGCCTGGCCGTCGGTGACCCAGTCGATCGCGAAGCCGTCCTGCCGCAGGCCGGCCCGCACGGACGTGCCGATCATCGCGTCGTCTTCGACCAGCAGGACCCGCATCGCGGCGCTCTCATGAAAGGACTCAGTTCGACTTCTGTTGCCACAGCGACGGCGTCGCCACCAGCGCCGCCGCGGTCATCGGCTGGCCGCAGAAGTAACCCTGGATGGCGTCACAGCGCATCTGGCTCAGCGAGGTGATCTGGTCGACGCGCTCCACGCCTTCGGCGGTCACGGTCTTGCCGAGGTTGTGCGCCATCGCGATCAGGCTGGACACGATGGTCGCGTCGAACGCGTCGATGGCCGCGCCAGCGATGAAGCTGCGATCGATCTTGATCTCGTCGATCGGCAGCGCCTTCAGCGCGACGAGGCCCGCCGTGCCGACGCCGAAGTGATCGATCGCGAGCCGCACGCCCATCGCCGAGAGTTCGGCCAGCGCGTCGGCCGCGAGGCGGACGTCCTCGAGGAACGCGGTCTCGGCGATCTCGACGGTGAGCTCGTGCGCGGCGACGTCCGACTCGCGCAGGGCCGCCTCGACCGCGCGCACGAAGCTGCGGTCGTGCAACTGGATCAGCGACACGTTGATCGCCACGCCGATCCGCGGCCTGCCCTGCGCCGCAGGATGCATTGCAAAGCGCGAGACCTCGGCGAGCGCCGTCCGCAGCACCCAGTCGCCGAGCGGCCGGATCATCCCCGACGCTTCGGCCAGCGGGACGAACTGGTGCGGGATCAGCAGCACGCCACCCGGCGTGCGCCAGCGCACCAGCGCCTCGACCGCGATCATCGCGCCCGGCATGACCGTATTCGAGCGATCGATGAGCGACGTCGAGAGCCGGAACTTCGGTTGATAGACCAGCAAGAACTGGTCAGCCGCGAGCGCCGCGCGCAGGGCCGTCTCGGTCTGCGGCAGACGCGAGTCGGGGGCCGCGGGGACGCGGTCGTCGCCGTGACGCCGGTACTGGTTGCGGCCCGCTAGCTTGGCGCGCTTGAGCGCGGCCTCGGCCTGCGAGACCAGGGCCGACGGCGTGGTCGCGTCGGCCGGGTAGAGCGAAACGCCGATGCTCGCGCGCACGAACAGTGTCTGCCCCGCGATGCGGGTCGGCGCGCCGAGCGCGGCGATCAGGCGCGTCGCGAGTCCAGTGGCGCTGGCCTCGCCGTCGTTGGCGGTGCCGACGGCCTGCCGATCGCCGATGCGCCAGGCCACCGCGAACTGGTCGCCGCCCAGTCGCGCGATCGCGAGCGCCGCCGAGGTCGGCGGATCATCGCGCTGGTCGATGCCGTTGGGATTGCCGACGTCGTGGGGCTCGTACGCTTGGCCGAGCAGTTCGCGCAGCGTCTCGCGGCGGATGCGTTGCGCCACCAGACGCAGCAGGCTGTCGCCGATCGCGCGTCCGTAGAGGTCGTTGCTGAGCTTGAAACGATCGAGGTCGATCACCAGCAGGGCGATCGGCGCGACGGTCGCGCGGTCGATCGGCTGTCCCGGACGCATCCAGGCATCGAGCCGATCACGCAGGCTGCGTGCGTTGCCGAGGTCGGTGACCTCGTCGTGCAGGGCCCGATGCGCGGCATGCTCGCGCAGCAGGTCGCGCTCGCCGACGTCGCGGATCGACACAGCGACCGACGTGGGATCGAGCGGCATGAAGCGGGCTTCGAAGGAACGCATGCCCGCGCCGCGATCCAGCCGATACCCGCAGATTTGCGCGTGTTGCGTGTCGAGTGCTCGTTCGAATGCAGCCGACCAGGCCTGGCGCATGGACGCCGGCAACGCAGCGAGGTCCGCCACCGCGTGGCCGAGCAGCACGGCGGCATCGACCGGCAACAGGTGTGCCGGTCCGAAGGTCTCGATCACGCGGCCCCCGTGATCGCAGCGCAGGACCGCCTCGTCGAGCGCGACGTCGAGCCACGCGAGCGCTGCGCGGTCCGGCGACGGCCGATCGAGATCGAAGCTCTGTTGCACGGGATTCATCGGCAGCCGCCCGAGGACAACGCGGCCGCTCAGGCGGCCCGCATCCGATCGACCAGCACGCGGATGCGGTCGGGTTCGCCGGCGGCGAGGATCTTCTTGGCCATCGTCTCGCACGCGACGATGTCGGATCGCAGCACCTCGTACTTGACCGCGAGCAGCTGTGCCGGATGCATCGAGAACTGGCGCAGGCCGAGGCCGAGCAGGAGTCGTGCGAGCTTCGGATCGCCAGCCATCTCGCCGCATACCGAGACCGGGACGCCCAGCCGGTTGGCGGTCGTGATGGTCTGCGCGATGAGCTGCAGCACGGCCGGGTGCAGCGGGTCGTAAAGATGCGCGACCGCGTTGTCGGTGCGATCGATCGCGAGCGTGTACTGGATCAGGTCGTTGGTGCCGATCGAGAAGAAGTCGAGGCGCTTGGCGAAGATGCCGAGGCTGAGCGCGGCAGCCGGGATCTCGATCATGCCGCCGACCGGCATGTGACGGTCGTAGGCGATGCCGCGGGCGTCGAGCTGGCCCTTCGCGGTCGCGATCAGCACCAGCGCCGCGTCGACCTCCTGGGGGTGCGCGATCATCGGGATCAGCAGCTTGACCGGGCCGAACGCGGTCGCCCGCAGGATGGCGCGCAACTGGACGAGGAACATCTGCGGCTCGGCCAGGCAGAAGCGGATCGCCCGCAGGCCGAGCGCCGGATTGGTCGTGTTGAAGATGTCGCTGCCGAAGGCGAGGCGCGCCGCATCGGGCGTCTTGTCGGCGCCGATGTCGAGCGTGCGGATGGTGACGGGGCGGCCGGTCATCGCCGTGACCACGCGGCGATAGGCCTCGAACTGCTCGTCCTCGTTGGGCATCGAGTCGCGCGTCATGAACAGGAACTCGGTGCGGAACAGGCCGATGCCGGTGGCGCCGACCGCGTTGGCGAAGTCGCAGTCGTCGGGCAATTCGATGTTGGCGTACAACTCGATCGACTGGTCGTCGAGCGTGCGGGTCTGCATGCGCGCGAGGCGCTTCAGCTTCTCGTTGGCGAGCTCGATGTCGCGTTTGCGGAGTCGGTACTCGTCGAGCACGATCGGACTCGGATCGACGATCAGCACGCCGGCCTCGCCGTCGACGATCACGCACTCGTCCTGGCGCAGCAGCCGCGACGCCTGCCCGAGGCCGACCACGGCCGGGATGTCGAGGCTCTTCGCGAGGATGGCGGTGTGCGCGGTCAGGCTGCCGAGGTCGGTCGCGAAGCCCGCGAAGACCTTCTTCTTGAACTGCAGCATGTCGGCCGGCGCGATGTCGTGCGCGATCACGATCATCGGTTCGAAGTCGTCACCGCTGCCGTTCCTGCGGGCGGCGTCGGCCTCGTCGGCCACGGCCGACAGCGAGTGCGCGCTACCGGTGAGAACCTTGAGGACGCGCTCGACGACCTGCTCGACGTCGGCCCGGCGCGACGCGATGTACTCGTCGTCCATCTCCTCGAACTGCTCCACCACAGCCTGCAGCTGGGTGGTCAGCGCCCACTCCGCGTTGTATCGACGTTCACGGATCAGGCGCGCGGGCTCTTCGGACAGCAATGGGTCCTGGAGGATCAGCCGGTGCAGGTCGACCAGGGCGGCGAACTCGGCGGGCGCGCTGGCCGGCAGTTCGGACTGCAGCTGGTAGAGCTCGTTGACGACGTGGGCGACGGCTTCGTCGAGACGCGAGACCTCGGACTCGATCTCGCTGGGCACCATCACGTAGTGCGGGACCTCGAGCGCGGCGGAGGCCAGCAGGTGGACGCGGCCGATGACGATGCCGCGTGAAACCGGGATGCCGTGAAGCGTGAAGGCCATGTCAGGCTGCCGTCGGTTGCGAAGCGACGGACGCGCTTCTGGTCAGGCGGGGATCGCCTCGAATCACTGCCCTTCGCCGAACTTGTCGTCGATCAGGGCCGCGATCGCGTCAAGCGCGACGTCGTCCTGCGCGCCGATGGTTTCGATGGTCACCGCCGACCCCTTGCCGGCGGCCAGCATCATCACGCCCATGATGCTCTTGGCGTTGACGCGCCGACCCGCACGACTCATCCAGACTTCACAGGGATATTGCGAAGCGAGCTGCGTCAGCTTGGCCGATGCGCGCGCATGCAGACCGAGCTTGTTACTGATCTTGCAGTCGCGAACTGCCATCGGTCGGTCCACCGTCGTTCGAGTTGGGGTCGCTCGGAAAGGGGCGCTGGTTGTGCGGCGCCGCCGAAGCGATTTTGATCATACCCGACGCCCCTCCGCCCAACGCCTTCTCGGGCAGCTCGGCGAGCTTCGTCCGGTCGCGATAGCAGAGCGTCCGCATCAGCATCGGCAGGTTGACGCCGGCCACGACCTCGACGCGTCCCGGCTGCGAGAGCTGCGTGGCGATGTTGCCGGGGGTCGCGCCGACCATGTCGACGAGGACCAGGACGCCGTCGCCGCTATCGACATCGACGACGGCCTGGCGAGCCCGCGCGAGCTCGGCCTCGACGTCGGCGTCGGCCAGCACGTCGATCACGACGCAGCGTTCGGGCACACAGCCGTAGACGTGCCGCGCGCAGTCGTGCAGGGCGGTCGCGAACGGGCTGTGGCCGATGACGACGAGTCCGATCATGACGTCGCGGTGCGCTGCACAGCGCGCTCCAGCCCGTCGATGAAGACCTCGGCGACGTTGAAGCCACTGCCCGCGCGGATCTCGGCGAAGCAGGTCGGGCTGGTCACGTTGATCTCGGTCAGGTAGTCACCGATCGAGTCGACGCCGATCAGCAGCAGGCCGCGCTGCGCAAGCTTCGCGCCGACGATCGTGCCGATCTCGCGATCGCGCGCCGACAGCGGCTGCGAGCGACCGAGACCTCCGGCCGCGAGGTTGCCGCGCACCTCGTTGCCCTGCGGGATGCGGGCGAGCGCGAACGGCACCGGCGCGCCGTCGATGACGAGGATTCGCTTGTCGCCGGCCGCGATCTGCGGGATGAACTTCTGCGCCATGATGGTTCGCTGCTCGTCGCCGCCGAGCATCTCGATCATCGAGCCCAGGTTCATGCCGTCGGCCTTGACGCGGAAAATGCCCATCCCGCCCATGCCGTCGAGCGGCTTCAGGATGATGTCGCCGTGCTCGCGATGGAACTCGCGCACGCGCTCGCCATCGCGGGTGACCAGCGTCGGCGCGATCAGGTCGGGGAACTCGGTGATCGCGAACTTCTCGTTGTGGTCGCGGATCGCGCGGCCGCTGTTGAAGACGCGCGCACCCTGCTGCTCGGCACGTTCGAGCAGGTACGTCGAGTACACGTACTCCATGTCGAACGGCGGGTCCTTGCGCATCACGACGGCGCCGAACGAGGACAGCGGCGCGACCTCGGACGCGCCCAGCGTGTACCAGATGTCGGGGTCGCCCGTCAGCTGCAGCGGCCAGGCCTTCGCCTCGACAGAACCTGCTGCCGTGTGCGCGAGGTCGCACTGGTCGATGTACGCGAGCGTGTGCCCGCGGCGATCGGCCTCGGCCATCATCGCGAAGGTCGAGTCCTTGTAGATCTTGAAGGTCGCCAGAGGATCGGCGATGAAGGCGATGTGCATGAATTGGTCCGAAGCGGTAGCCCCGCTTCGACCCGACCGTCAGGCCGTTTCAGCGGCCGGGTCTGTGCGCTCGAGTTCGAGCGACGCGGCGAGCAGCGCGAGGCGCGCGACCACGCCGTAAGCGTAGAAGCGGTTCGGCGCGGCCTGCGGGCGTTGACCGGGGTCGGGGAAGTTGCAGCTCGACGCGAACGGCAGCGGCACGAACTGCATGCCCGGCGCGTTGAGGTTCTCGTCGTTGCCGCGCCCGGTGTGCACGCGGTAGAAGCCACCGACGACGTAGCGGTCGATCATGTAGACCACCG
>JANXTA010000129.1 GCA_025356395.1 Betaproteobacteria bacterium | reverse complement strand
CTGCGGTGCAATCCCGTCCGGCAACGCAACACGGAACAGCGGCGCCAGCGTGCGCAGAACCCGCGCGGCCACGGTCGCCTGCGCACGCTGCAGCGGGCCAAGTCCAAGCATCGCCTGTGCCCACTGCGGCAACAGCGCGGTGCCGGCACCGAGAAAGAGATCGCGCGAAAGGCCTGCCGCAGGCACCGGCAGCCGGATGTGCGCGAGTACGGCCAGCACTTCGCGCGAGCGCTTATCGAAACTCAGTTCGCCGCGCACGCGACGGAAGTAGTCGGTGACGTCGACCTCCGACGCTGGCACGTTGCGCGCGCCGCGCCGCTCGGCGACGCGCCGTACTTCCGCGTAGTAGAGGTCAGCCATCGCCGCAGGGACTGCGCGACAGTAGCGGCGATAGCCGTGCAGGAACCCGTAGGCCTCGGTCACGTGAACCCAGGTCAGCAGATCCGGATCGGACCCGCGCATCCGTTGCGATAAATTAATTATACGTATAACTAATTAATGGTCAATCGTTTCGTTGCTCGCTTTGATCGGAGTGCATGACCAACGTGGCGTCCTGCTAGCCGGCATCCATCATGTCGGCGAACCGCGCGAGACTTTCGATCGAGTGTCCCGTGATGAAGCGATCGCAGTAGGGGATCGCCGCTGCCATGCCGAGCGCCAGCGGCTCGTACTCGGGCGAAGCCTTCAACGGGTTGATCCACGTGATCGACCGTGCGCGGCTTCTCAGGCGCGCCATTTCGCGGTCGAGCGTCGGGATGTCACCCGTGTCCCAACCGTCGCTGACGATCACGACGTTGGTCCTTGGCGTGATCATCGTCCCGTAGGTTTCGTTGAGCGCCTCGAGCGATGCGCCGATCCGCGTACCGCCCGACCAGCCCGAAAACCGCCGCGCCACGTCTGCCAGCATCCCCTGGAAGTCCCGAAGTCCGAAGCAGCGGGCGAGATGTTCGAGGCGCGTGCTGAACACGAAGCCTTCCATCTTGAAGCGTCGACCCTCCGACAGCACGAACAGGAAGTTGAGCAGGAAGACGCTGTAGACCTCCATCGAGCCGCTCACGTCCGACACGACGACCCAGCGCGAATGCGTCGGCATCTTGCGCTTGTAGCGCCACGAGACGATCTCGCCATCGTGACGAACGCTGTCGCGAAGGCTGGCACGCAGGTCGATGGAGCCGCGACGTTTGGATCGCCGTGTCTTGCGACGCGCGATGGTCGCGTACTTCTTCGCGATCTTCTCGAGTTCCGCCAGGACCGCCGGAAACTCTTCTTCCGGTGTCAGGCGGAAATCCTTCTGGTAGTCGACTTCGCGCACCGAGTATCCCTCGGTCTGCGCGACATCGCTGTCGTCGATCGGTTGCGACTCGTCGTCGCTGAACTGACGACGCTTGACGATCATCGATTCGGGCTCCGCCGCTTCATCGCGCGGCCCACGATCACGGCGTGGCAGGAGGTAGTCGCGCATCAGCTGGTCGTAGGCCGACTCGAGCGCCTGCAGGTCCGGTCGGCGGTTGATCAGCGTGACCCGGTAGATCGCCTTCAGCACGTCTTCGTCGACCTCGCCGTGCAGCGTGATCGCCTCGATGCAGGCCGCGCTTTGCTGCATCCCGACGGATACACCGTCCTTGCGAAGCCGCGCGCACAAGCGCAACGTGAAGTCCGTCGTGATGCGAAGGTTATCGAACGGCGTGGCCATGCCCGACCTTTTCCATCAACGATTTCACGAGGTCTTTCCGGAACGAGCGGATGTCCTGGTGATCCTTCAGCAGCACCCCGATCGTGCTTTCGACATCGGCACGTGCGAGCACGCGGACGCCGGTGGTCTGAAGCGCCCGGGCCCAGTCGATCGCTTCGGCCAGACCGGGCACCTTGTTGAGCTTCTCGCGGCGCAATGCCTGGACGAAGCTCGTGACCTGCGTCGCGAGCGCCTCGCTCAATGCGGGGACCTTGAGCCGGACCACCTCCAGTTCCTTCTGGAAGCTCGGATAGGCGATCCACAGATAGAGGCAGCGACGGCGGAGCGCGTCGGTCAGTTCACGCGTCCGGTTCGACGTGAGGATGATCAACGGCGGATGCTTCGCCTTGATCGTCCCGAACTCGGGGATGGACATCTGGAACTCGGCCAGCGTCTCGAGCAGCAGCGCCTCGAATTCCTCGTCGGCCCGATCGATCTCGTCGAGGAGCAGCACCGCCTGCTTCTCCGCCATCAGCGCCTTCAAAACCGGTCGATGCAGGAGATAGTCGTGGCTGTAGAGATTCTCGAGCGACAGGTCGCCGGCCCCGTTCGCCTCGTGCAGGCGGATTGCAATGATCTGCTTCTGGTAGTTCCACTCGTACAGCGCTGCGTTCGCGTCGAGGCCCTCGTAGCATTGAAGGCGGATCAGCTCGGTGTCTTTCAGACGTGCGAGGACGCGCGCGATCTCCGTCTTGCCCACACCCGCCTCGCCCTCGATCAGGATCGGCTTGGCCAGCCGATCGGCCAGGAAGACCGTCGCTGCGATGTCCGTGTCGGCGATGTAGTCCTGTCCGCGCAGCGCATCGACGATCTGCTGGTACGCGGGGTGCATCGCACCCCGCTCGGCCTCCGGCTCGTCCAACGGCTCTGCGGCCGCTCGGTCCGGTCCCTCGATTGCTTCAACGACCGGGCGCGCCGCGGGACGTGAGGGTTGGCGGTCCGGCTTGGGCACGAGACCCATCAAGCGGCCTTGGCGATCGGCCGGGCGACCGGGGCCACGGTCGCGGTGGCGATCAGGTCGAGCACCTGCTGCGGCCCGATCGGCAGACTCGTCGGGACCAGCACGCCGAAATCGCTCAAGGCATCGGCGACCGCGTTGCCGAACGCGCAGTGGACCGACAGCATCGCCGCCTCGCCGCACCCCTTGATGCCGGCCTCCGTGAACGGCGACGGCGTCGTGATGTGTGCACATTCGATGTCGGGCAACGACAGCGCGTTGGGGACCAGGAAGTCCATCAGCGACGCGTTGTTGAGCTGCCCGGTCTCGTCGTATTCGAGCGACTCGAGCATCGCCATGCCGATGCCCTGCGCGATGCCGCCGCGCATCTGACCTTCGACGACTTTCGGGTTGATCATCGTGCCGCAGTCCTCGACGGCGACGATGCGCGTGATCTCGACCTTGCCGGTCTGCGGATCCAGTTCGATCTGCACGCAATGCGCGCCGTTCGAATAGGTCTCGGGCGGGTCGTAGTGACGCGTGGCCGTGAGGACCGGTTCGACCTCGTCCTCATCCGGTCTGCGGAAGCGGTCGAAGTACGTGATGTGCGCGAGCTCGCTGACGGTCATGTGGCGGTCCGGCGAGCCCTTGACGAACACCACGCCTTCGTCGATGTTCAGGTCGCCCACGTTGGCCTCCATCACGTGCGCGGCGATCTTCAGCAGCCGATTGCGCACGTCGTTGGCCGCACGCATGACCGTTCCGCCGCCGATCACGGCGCTGCGGCTGGCGAAGGTCCCCATGCCGTACGCCGAGACGTTGGTGTCGCCTTCGAGCACGCGCACGTCCTCGAAGCGGACCCCCAGCGTTTCGGCTGCGACCTGCGCGAGCGTCGTCTTCAGGCCCTGGCCATGGCTGAACTGCCCGCTCTTGACGGTGACGCTGCCGTTCGGATGCATCTCGACGGTCGCGGAATCGAAGGACGTCACGCCCCGGAATCCGCTCGCTTCGGCCACGCGGCTGCCCCATGCGGTCGGCTCGACGAAGAACGCGATGCCCGTGCCCCGCAGACGACCGTTCGGCAAGAGATGCGGCAGCGTCTTCAGGCGACGGTAGTCGGACAGCTCGATGCACTTGTCGAGCACCTTGTGATAGTCGCCGCTGTCGTAGGTCTGATTGGTCGCCGACGTGAACGGGAACTGGTCCTTCCGGATGAAGTTGCGGTAGTAGATGTCGACGATGTCGATGCCGAGCAGCTTGGACGCCTTCGCCAGCGCCATCTCCCGCGCGAACGACGTGCCGGAATAGCCGACCCCGCGATAGGCGCCGGTCGCCATCTTGTTGGTCAGCACGGCGACCGTTTCGAACTCCACGTTCTTGAACGTGAACGCGCCGGGCAGCACGGAATTGCCGGCCGCCGGATCGATGAGGCCACCCCACGGGTGCTGCGAGTGGGCGCCGGTGTCGCCGGTGGTCTTGCACTTGATGCCGAGGATCGTGCCGTCCTTCTTCATCGCGAGCTCGATCTCCATCTTCATCTGCTTGGCCTGCGCGGCCGACAGCAGATGCTCGCGGCGATCCTCGATCCACTTGATCGGCACACGAAGCTCACGGGCGATGTGCGGGAGGATGAATTCCTCGACGTGCAGATGCGCCTTCTGGCCGAATCCACCACCGACGCTCGGCGCCAGGACGCGGATGTTCTGCTCGCCGATGTGCAGCCAGTGGGCGATGTTGCTGCGCAGTGGAAACGGCATCTGGGTCGACGACCAGACCGTCAGTACGTCCTCGTAGTCCCAGCTCGCGATGACGCCGCGGCATTCCATCGGGCACGCGCTCGTCCGGCCGGTCCGGATGGTCTCCTTGATGACGAGATCGGCCTCCTTGAAGGCCTTCTTCACGTCGCCCTTGAGGAAGTGGTCGTGGAAATAGACGTTCTTCGGGATGTCCTCGTGGATCCACTCGGCGCCCGGCTTCTGCGCGTCGTCGGTCGAGGTGAGAACCTGCAATGGCGTGTACTCGACCTCGATCAGGTCGACGATGTCCTCGGCGATGTAGCGGCTCGACGCGACGACCGCGACGATGATTTCGCCGACGTGACGCACCTTCTCGCCCGCGAAGAAGGTCTGCGTGACCGGCAGCAGACCGGGCTGGCTGTCCTGGAAAGTCGTCGTACCACCGTCCAGGTCCGCGCTGGTGTAGATCGCGACGCAGCCCGGATGGGCCCGCGCCCGTTCCAGGTCGATGCGCTCGATGTCCGCGTGCGCGTGCGTGCTGCGCACGAACGCGACCTCCAGCATGCCCGGCAACGAGATGTCGTCGACGTACTTCGCCTTGCCCATCAGGACCTGCGGATCCTCGCTGCGCTTGCGGCTGACGCCGATGTGCTTCGTGGCACCGATCATGCGGGGAAGCGGCTTCATGCGGAACTCCTCGACAAATGGGGGACCGGCGCGCGAGCGGCGCCGGCGATCGATCCGGCGCCACCAGATTGGCGACCGGAATCAGGCATGCAGAGGCCGGTCGCTCGGCGCCCGGTGCGGTGACCGGCGATTGAACGCGTCGTCGATCGCGCGCACGGTCAGCGCCTCGACGACCGAGCGTCGGTATTCCTTCGTGCAATGGATGTCGCTCTCGGGATCCACCACGTCGTGGATCACGTGCGCTGCCTCGCGCGCGAGTTCGGCCGAGTACCGGTTGCCGACCAGCAGGTCCTCGGCCTCGGTCGCGCGGACCGGCGTCGGCGCGACCCCGAACAGCGCAACCCGGGCCTGCGTGCAGACGCCCGTGGCGTCGAGCGTGACGAGCGCGGTGCTGCCGGCGAGTGCATAGTCGCCGGATCGACGAGCAACCTCGTGGAACCCCCAGCCGGTGTTGGCCGGCGGCTCGGGAAAGAAGATCGACGACAGCACCTCGTCGGGGCCGAGCGACGTCGTCATGTATGTGATGAAAAGCTCCGCGGCCGGGATCACCCGCGTGTCGCCGCTGCTCATGACCTCGAGCTCGGCATCGAAGACGAGCGCCATCGCAGGCAATTCCGACGCCGGATCGGCGTTGACGATGCTCCCGCCGATCGTGCCCTTGTTACGGATCTGGAAATGCGCGATGTGCTGGATCGCCTCGTAGAGCAGCGGCAACCGCCGCTGCACGGCCGCCGACTTCTCGACGAAACGCTGGACTGTCGTAGCGAAGACGCGGATGCCACCGGCCTCTTCCGTGACCCGATTGCGTTCGGGAACGTTCGAGATGTCGACCAGCACCTTGGGGCGTGCAAGCCGGAAGTTCAGCATCGGAATCAGCGTCTGGCCGCCGGCGAGAATCTTGACGTCGTCGCCGCAACTCGTCAGCAGCTCGCAGGCATGCGCAAGCGAATCCGCGCGGTGGTATTCGAATACCGGTGGTTTCATCAGGGATCTCCGGTGACGGCTCAGGCCGCCTTCGCGGTCATGTTCTTCTCGATCTCGCTCTTGAACGACTTAAAGAACTGCTTGGCCATGAATTTGGAGATGCCGGACAAGATCCGTCCGCCGATGCTGGCGATGAGTCCGCCGACTTCCGAATCGCATTTCCATTTCATCAACGTACCGGCCGCGAGCCGCTCGAGCTGGACGTCCATCTTCAACTTGACGAACCCCGGGGCGCCGGTCCCCTCGCCCTCGATCTGGTAGTGGACCGGCGCCTTCACGTCG
>JANXTA010000085.1 GCA_025356395.1 Betaproteobacteria bacterium | reverse complement strand
GTCCGACGCTATTCCGGCACGCAACACGGCTTCAACAACGACACGACGCCGCGCTTCGATGCGTCAGCCGCGCGCGAGGCTTGGGCCACGGTGCTGGCGTTGTTCGAACGGACGTTGCGCTGAAACCAGGTTCGGCTGCGGACTCTAGCGAGTGGCCTGCCGGCCGACCACCGAGCTCCCGAGGCGGTTCACTCACCGTCCTGACCACGGGCATTCAGCGATCTGGGGAGCCCCAGCGCTTTGAAGGAGCAGACCCCGATCAAGAACTTTCATTTTCGCGTGACGCAAGGATGGTCACGAGGTAGAACGGCCGCCTGTACTCCTTGAGCACGACCAGGCCGGAAAATTTGCGGAAGGCGTCGTGGATACGACGCGAACGACGGGAATCGGAATCGAGGCAAATCACATAGTGATTCGCCAGCATGCACACGCCGCCTGGAGCGAGCAGCAGCGCGATGCGACCTGCAATCGCGTTTAATTGATCGGGCGCCAGCGCGACGAGGTAGTAGAGGACGTCGGCAACGACTACGAGATCGAACATTCCGTTCAGCGACGCGGGTAACTCGAGCAAATCGTGAACCTCGAACGACACGTTCTCGAGGTCGGCGCATCGAACCCGGGCCAACTCGATTGCAGACTGCGATACGTCGATACCGACGACGGCGCTCGCACGGGCGGCAAGAAGCCGCGACAACATCCCGGGCCCACATCCCACATCGATCGCGCGGGCAAACTGTCTCTCCGGCAACAGGGAAGCCATAACTTCGTACTTCCTGCTTTGGTAGCGGTACTTTGAGGAAGCAGATGCCCAAGGGTCGGGATCCGCGGCATAGACCGCCTCGAGTGCGCCAGCGGCGCCGAGCTTCGGCAGCAGGTGCTGGAGACGCGCATCAGTCTTCGCGCTGCGGATGAACAACGCAATATCTTGAGGAAGCATGAAGGCACGCACAGCGTCTAACTCCAGCGATTCCGCAACACGGGCGTTCCCGGGCTACACGAAAGCTCGTGGATGCAGAGGCAATGAGAGGCGATGCGATGCACTGTCCAATCTGAACGATTTTTCATTGAGGTCATCCGGTTTTCCCACGGTGGTACGGACACATCGAATTTGTCGACGGTGGCAAGCGTCGCTTAGACGAACATCCGACGCGGTTGGCACGTCGATCGTGCATGTTACGCACACGGCCTCGTGAAGAGATCTGCGCAGAGGATCGCGAACCGGGTCATCGCCCCCTTCCATTCTCTGGCTTGACACGACCGGGTCCATCAGTTCGAGCGGCCTCGATCGACCTAGTAGCTTTCGAGCAGGAAGCTTCGTTCCTCGCGCATCGTCATGCCACGCGCTCACCTCGATTTCATCCTGTGCCTCACCCACGAAAATTCCGACAGGCTTTGCCGCTTCGGCCGCGGTTTCAGCCCCACGCAAGAAACCGGCGTCAATCACTGTTTATTTGACGCAGCCTGGGTTTCTGCCATCAATGAAGCGTCGTTTGAACCGACATGCCAAGGGAGCAGCCGCTCAATACATCGAACCGAAGATCCCATGACGACATCCATCACTGCCGCGTCAAGCGCACCCGTAATGCTCATGCCCGCGACGCGGGCGTCCACAGACCCGAAGAAAAGCGACAGCGGCGCATCCACTGCCCCACCCTCTTCGACGAGCGTCACGCTCAGCAACGCGGCCAAGGCTGCAGCGGCAGAAGCGATCGAGACGCCGGCTCAGACGGCACGCGAAGCCCAAGGCAACGATCGAGAGGCGCAACGTCTGCTGGCGAAGCACGCCCTCGCGCATCGTTAGAGTCGCGACGTTGCGCTCAGCGCGTCACCAACGATGGGCTGGTGGCGATATCGATCGAATACCCGAGTCCGCTGGCGCTGCGGATGCGAACGTCCGCAGCCACGAGCTTCTTGCGTAGGCGAGAGATGTAGACATAGAGGCGATTGTTCGCCAAAGGACCGCCACCGGCTTCAATCTGTCGAACCAACGACTCCATCGGCACGATCTGACTCGGTGATTTCAACAACGCTTCGATCAACATCGTCTCGTTACGAGACAGCGCAAGTGGCTTGGCAGCGACTTCGCCCTGACGATGCTGCCAGTTCCAGGTCAGTCCGCCGATCTGGATCACATCGTCGTGACCGCGCCTGAGAAGCGCGCGGACACGCGCGTGAAACTCGATCGCATCGAACGGACGCGACAGACAGTCGTCGGCGCCTGCGTCGAGTGCCCGGACGCGTTGATCGGCGCTCGACCCCGTGAGGAGGATCAGGATCGAAGCGATCGGAGCGTGTTCTCTGACGCGCGTCAAGGTGGTCACGATCTCGGGACCCGGTCGATCGAAGTTGAGGATGATGAGATCGTGCGTCGCCCCGACCAGCGTCTGCTCGAGATCGCCTTGCGGCGCTTCGACGACTTCGTAACCCTGATTGCGCAACGTCCGGGCAGAAGCGTCGTCTCTTCCAGAATCGGAACTGAAGATCAGGACTTGCATGGCCGATCGGAGGTCTTCACGCAGACGAGGTCAATTCGTGCGGATGCACGTCGCGACAGGGCCCTCAACTTAATGCAAGGGAGTTAGCTGAGCAATAGCCGGCGAGAACGAGCCTCCGCGGCCCAATCTGGGATGATCGTTAAGCTGCATGTAAGCTTTTCTTCCTAGTGTCCAATGTCCTGCGCGTTGTAGAGGTCATCCTTGCTGCTGCTGCTCACTTTGCTTTGCGTTGGAATTTCGATCGTCGGTTGCGGCCTCGGTTTCGGCGCGATGCTTGCGCTTCGCGGCTTTCGATGGCGGCGAAACGACGCTGCGAGGACAGACGAACCCGACATCACGGTGCTCAAGCCCTTGTTCGGCGCGGAGCCCGGTCTCTACGAGAATCTCCTATCGTTTCTTCGACAGGATTTTTCGGGTGCTGTGCAGATCGTCTTCGGCGTCGCGGGTGACACCGATGGAGCGCTGCCGATCGTGCGACGTCTGATCGCCGAACATCCGACGCTCGATCTCGAACTCGTGGTCGGCCCCGCTCGCTCCCATGGCAACGGCAAGATCCTCAACCTGGTAGGAATGAGTCCGTCGATCAAGCACGACTGCATCGTCCTCAGCGACAGCGACATGCGGGTCGGCCGCGACTACCTGAGCCAGATTGCGGCCTCGTTGTCCGAACCCGATGTCGGACTGGTCACGTGCCTCTATCGCGGGGAGTCGAACGTCGGACCGTGGGCGATGCTGTCGTCGATGGCGATCGACTTCCACTTCTTGCCGTCGGTGCTGCTGGGTATGCTGTTGAAGAAGGCGCGTCCCTGCATGGGTGCCACGATGGCCTTCTCACGAAAAACGCTGGACGCGATCGGTGGCTTCAAGGCGTTCACCGCATGTCTGGCCGATGACTACGCGATCGGCGAAGCCGTCCGCGCGACTGGGCTTCGAGTCGTCGTCGGACGACAAGTCGTCGTGCATCGCTGCACCGAGCGAACTCTGACTGATCTCTTCCAGCACGAACTGCGCTGGGCGCGTACCTTGCGGACGATAGATCCCCGCGGCTTTGCAGGCTCGTTCCTCACGAATCCTCTTCCGTTCGCCCTGCTCGCTGCATTGACGGCCGATCTGATCCCTGGCTTGGCCTGGATCGGAATCGCCACGCTCTGCATCACCGTCGCATGTCGATGCGTGTTGCAGTGGCAGGTCGAGCGTACGCTCGGCATTTGCACGGCGCGCTGGCTGCTCATGCCGGCGCGCGACCTCCTGTCGTTCGTCGTCTTCTGCACCAGCTTCCTGATTACCGATGTCGTCTGGCGAGGACATCGGTATCGTGTCGCAGACGACGGCTCGCTGACCGATCTCAAAGGATCCCAACCGTGATGCGTACTCTTTTCCTGCAGGCACCGTCGTTCGACGGCTTCGATGGCGGCGCCGGTGCGCGCTACCAGATGAAACGCGAAGTGAAATCGTTCTGGTATCCGACGTGGCTGGCCCAGCCCGCGGCCCTTGTCGAAGGCTCGAAGCTGATCGATGCGCCTGCGCATGACCTGAGCTTCGACGACATCCGGCACGAGGCTTTCGAGCGCGACCTGATCGTGATGCACACGTCGACGCCCTCGTTCCGCCAGGACGTCGAGACCGCAGAGCGCTTCAAGGCGATCAACCCCGCGTTGAAGATCGGGCTGATCGGCGCCAAGGTGGCCGTCGATGCACAGGGATCGATGAAGGCGTCCAGCGCGATCGACTTCGTCGCACGCAACGAGTTCGACTTCACGATCAAGGAGGTGGCCGACGGACGGCCATGGAGCGAGATCGAAGGACTGAGCTATCGCAACGACGCGGGTGAGATCGTCCACAACGTCGATCGTACCGTCCTCGAGGACATGGACTCGCTCCCGTTCGTGACGCCGATCTATCGTCGTGACCTCGATCTGACGAAGTATTTCGGCGGCTATCTCAAGCATCCCTACGTGAGTTTCTACACGGGCCGTGGTTGCAAGAGCCGCTGCACGTTCTGTCTCTGGCCACAGACCGTCGGGGGCCACAACTACCGGACTCGCTCGATTCCGCACGTGATCGAGGAAGTGAAGTACGTCGTCCGCGAGATGCCGGAGGTCAAGGAGATCTTCTTCGACGACGACACGCTCACCGATCATCTGCCGCGGATCGAGGCGCTGGCGGTCGAGCTCGGGAAACTCGGCGTCGTCTGGTCCTGTAACGCGAAGGCCAATGTTCCCCGCAAGACGCTCGAGATCCTCAAGAACAACGGCCTGCGCCTGCTGCTGGTCGGCTACGAAAGCGGCAACCAGAAGATCCTGCACAACATCAAGAAAGGCCTGCGGGTCGAGGTCGCTCGCCAGTTCACCAAGGACTGTCACGAGCTCGGCATCGTCATCCACGGCACCTTCATCCTGGGACTGCCGGGCGAAACCGAGGAAACGATCGAGGAAACCATCCGCTACGCGATGGAGATCGATCCCCATACGATCCAGGTCTCGCTCGCGGCGCCGTATCCCGGCACCTTTCTCTACAAGCAGGCGATCGAGAACCAGTGGTTCGACGGCAGCGACAAGCTGCTGACGCTCGGTGGCATCCAGATCGCGCAGCTCAGCTATCCCCACCTGCCCGCCTCGGTGATCTTCGACAAGGTCGAAGAGTTCTACAAGCGCTTCTACTTTCGTCCCCGGAAGATCAAGGCGATCGTGGGCGAGATGCTGCGCGACTTCGACATGCTCAAGCGCCGGCTTCGCGAAGGTCTCGAGTTCTTCGAATTCCTGCGACGCCGGAAGCAACCGGCATGAGATCGCTGGTCGTCACGGCCGATGATTTCGGCATGGCGCTCGAGGTCAACGAGGCGGTCGAGATCGCGCACACACGCGGCATCCTCACCGCGGCGAGCCTGATGGTGAGCGCGCCCGCGACGCTCGATGCCGTCGAGAGGGCGAGGCGACTGCCGAGCTTGAAAGTGGGCCTGCATCTGGTCCTGGTGGATGGACGACCGACCCTGCCTGTCGATCAGGTGCCGGACCTGGTCGACGCGACCGGTGCCTTCCACGACGGCATGACGCGCGCCGGCATCGCGATGTTCGTGAGGCCGAAGGTTCGCAGGCAGGTGGCTGCCGAGATCGAGGCGCAGTTCGCTGCCTTCGCGGCCACGGGCCTGACCCTCGATCACGTGAACGCGCACAAGCATTTTCATCTGCACCCGACGATCGCGCGCTGCATCGTCGAAACCGGCCTGCGCTACGGCGTGCACACGGTGCGCGTTCCCAACGAGCCGTCTGCGCACGTGCGGCGCATCGATCCGACGACGCCGAGTTCACCGAGTCTGTGGCCGCATACGGCGCTCCTGCGACGTCGGCTCAACCGGTCGGGCATCGCATCGGCCGATCGCGTTTACGGACTCGCCTGGTCGGGGGCGATGACCACCCCGCGCCTCGTCTCGATCCTCCAAGACCTGCCACCGGGAAACACCGAGATCTATCTCCATCCGGCGACCGCCGATCGGTTCGCAGGGTCGTGTCCCGGCTACGCCTATGCGAGCGAGCTCGACGCACTCACGTCGCCGACGACACTCGCGGCGATGGCGGCATCGCGAACCCGCCTCGAATCGACCCTCACGACCGCATGAAGCACGTCGGGCGCTGGATCGCGCTGCTCGGCATCGTGCTCGCAGCCCTACTGTTCCAGCGCCAGGGATTCGGTGCCGTCGTGAACCTGTTGCGAGTCGGTGGCTACGGACTCGTCGCCGCGGCGCTGTTCCATGTCGTGCCGATGGCGCTCAATGCACGCGCGTGGCAGGCCCTGATGCAAGCTTCGGAGCGCGTCGCACTGCCCCCCCTGGTGCTCGCGAACTGGTTGCGCGAGTCCGTCAACGGCCTGCTCCCGGTTGCACGCGTCGGTGGTGAACTCGCGGCCTATCGACTGCTGATCCGTCGTGGGTCGGGCTCTGTGCCGGTCGCAGCGAGCTTGATCGCCGATCTCGCGGTGTCGGTGGTCAGCCAGAGCCTGTTCACGCTGCTGGGCCTCGGGCTGTTGATTGGGCTCGGGCTCGACAGCCGGCTCGCGTGGCAGCTCGCGGCGGGTTTCGCAACCTTGTTCGCGCTGGGCGTGCTGCTGGTGCTCTTCCAGGGATCCGATCTGACTGCCCGCGCCCTGCGATGGGCCGGTCGTGGCTTCGCGGGTCGATGGCGCCACATCATCGACCAGTCGGCACGACTCGATCACGGCATCCAGCGCATCTACGAACGACGAGGTGCGGTCCTGGCTTGTCTCGGATGGCAGCTCGCGGCATGGGTCGCAGGCGCGGGAGAGATCCTGATCGCGCTGGTCGTTCTGGGCAAACCCGCTTCGATCGAACATGCCCTGCTGATCGAGGCGGTGATCCAGACCGTCAGCAGCGTGGCGTTCGTCGTCCCGGGCGCCCTCGGCGTCCAGGAAGGCGCGTTCCTGCTGGTCGGCGCCGCCCTCGGACTCGATGGTCCGACCTCGCTCGCGCTCGCGGCCACGCGTCGCCTGCGCGACGTCATCGTCTTCGTCCCCGGTCTGCTCGCGTGGTCGTGGCTCGAAGGAAAGCGCAAACCACGGGCGCCTCTCGCTTCTTCCTGATCAGGCGCCTAGCTCGGGCGCCAGTTGCGCGGGTCGATGCGCCTCGTCGACGCGCGATTGGTGTCGGCTGCCACCCATCATCAAGTAGAAAGCCGGCATCGCCAGCAACACCAGCGGCAGTTGCACGACCAGTCCCGAGATGATCGCGATCGCCAGCGGCTGCTGCATCTCCGATCCGGCACCGATCGCGAAGGCCAGTGGCAACAACGTCAGGATCGCGGCGATCGTCGTCATCGCGATAGGCCGCATGCGATTCTGTCCCGCCTCGACCAGTGATCGGTGAAGGTCTCCGGTTCCGGCGAGTTCGTCCTGTTCCGAGAAATAGAAGATGCCGACTTCGGTGACGATGCCGATGATCATCGTCATGCCCATCATCGCCGTGATGTTCAGCTCGATATGCGTGAGCCAGAGGCCGATGAAAACCGCTGACACCGCGAGCAGCGATGTCAGCACGATGGCCGCGGCCTTCGCAAAGCTCTCGTAGAGGAACAGGAGCAGGACAAATACCAGTGCGGCAGCCGCGACGAACACCACGATCAGACCCTTGAACGCGATCTGCTGCTGGTCATAGAGGCCGCCCAGCTCGTAGTAGGTACCCGTCGGCATCACGCCCGGCGCATCGAGCATGACCTTCGCGTCGGCGATCACCGAACCCAGGTCGCGATTGTCGAGTCGCGCCGTGACACCGATCAGGCGCTTCAGGTTCTCCTTGCCGATCTCGGCCTGGCCGATCAGCGTGTCGACGGTCGCGATCCGGCTGAGCGGAAAAGCATGGCCATCCGGTGCATGCAGGATCAGACCGGCCACGTCGCCGGTCGATTGCCGCATCGACGGAGGAACCCATACGCGCACCCCAACGGTCTTCACGCCTTCGAGGAACTGCGTCGCGACGTTTCCGGCAAGGACATCGCTCACGAGCTTGCTGACGACCGTCGGATCGATGCCCTCGAGCGCCGCCGCCGATCGATCGATGTGGATCTGCAGCGCATCGCCGGCCGGATTGATGCCGTCCTTCACGTCGACGACGCCCTGGATCTTCGTGAGCCGCGTGGCGACCTCTTTCGCCAGGGCGGTCAGTTGCACCGGATTGTTGGAAAACAGCTTGATCTCGATCGGTTGCGGTACAGCCGTGAGATCGCCGATCAGGTCCTCCATCAACTGCGCCATCTCGACTTGGAGTCCGGGAACCTGCTGCTCGATACGACCGCGCAGGTCCGCCATCACTTCGTCGACCGGTCGACGGCCCGTCGCCCTCAGGCGAATGAAGAAGTCGCCGGTATTGGGCTCGCTCAGGCCCCCGCCGAGCCCGGTGCCGGTACGCCGCGAATAGTTGAGGACGTCGGGCGTTGCCTGGATCAGCGTCTCGACCTGCTTCGCGAGCCGGTCGGTCTCCGACAACGCCGTACCCGGCGCGCTGCGATAGTCGAGCACGAAGCCACCCTCGTCGATGGCCGGCATGAAGCCCGACCCCACCTGCGTATAGGCAAGAGCGCCGAGCAGTGCCAGCGGCAGGACGGCGAGCAGGGCGAGCCACGGCCGTCGCACGATGCGTTCCATGACCGCGGCGTAGCGCGTCCTGAACCACACGGTCGCCCGACCGGACTCATCGTGCGACGCATCTTTCTCGCCGAGGAAAGCACCCGCAAGCAGCGGGACGCCGATCGCCGTGACGACGAACGAGATCAGGAGTCCGCTCGCCATCGTGATCGACAGCGCCTTGAAGAACGCACCGGTGACGCCGGTGAGGAACGCGAGCGGCGCGAAGATCACGAGTGTCGCGGCGCTCGAACCGGCCAGCGGTCGCAGGAACTCGTTGGTGGCGCGTCGTACCGTGCCGGTCACGTCTTCGCCGCCGTTGTCGCCCCGCCGGCGTTCGCGCAGGCGGCGCACGATGTGTTCGATCATGACGATCGCGTCGTCGATGATCAGGCCAACGGCTGCGGCCATGCCGCCGAGCGTCATGATGTTGAAGCTCATGTGCAGCGCGGTCAGCAACACGACGGTCGTCGCGAGCACGGTCGGCACGACGGCGATCGCGATCAGGGTCACCTTGAGGTTGCGCAGGAAGACCAGCAGGACCACCGCGGCCAGGACGGCGCCGATCAGGATAGCGTCTCGCACGCTGCTGGCCGACGCCACGATCAGTTCGCTCTGGTCGTACCAGTTGGCAATTGTCACGCCCGGTGGCAATTGCGACTGCAGGGTCGCGAGCCTAGTCTTGACGTCGGTGGCGATCTGCACGCTGTTGCTGCCGGGCTGCTGATAGATCGACAGCAGGACCGCATCGTGGCCATCGGCGGTGACCCGCGTCCATTGCGGCACAACCCCCTGCTGGATGCGGGCGACGTCCTTGAGCCGCACCACGCCGTTCGCGCCCCGCGCGACGGTGGTCTGTCCGAGGTCGTCGATGCCGCGCAGCGGCGCATCGGTCAGCACGAGCAGCAACTTGTAGCGATCCTCGATCCGCCCGGTCGCACTGATGACGTTGCTGGCCGCGACGGCCTTCGACACGTCGTCGAGCGTGAGACCGTAGGCCTGCAGGCGGATCGGGTCGATCAGCGCCTGGTACTCCTGGATGGCGCCGCCCGTCGCCTCGGCGCGCGAGACGCCTGCAACCCCCGACAGCAGAGGCACCAGCTGGTAATCGGCGATCTCGCGAAGCTTGGTGAGGGACACGCGGTCCGACACCAGGCTGTACGCGATGATCGGGAAGACGGTGGGATCCATCCGGCGCGTCCTGAGCTGCGTGCCGGAGGGCAGCTGCGACATGACCTGCGCGGTGGCCGCGTTGACCTGCAGCGTGGCCGACGCCATGTCGGTACCCCAGGCGAAGTTGACCGACACCTCGCCCGAACCACGACTGGTCGTCGAACGCACCGTCACGACGCCGGGGACGCGCCGGATCGCCTGCTCGATCGTGCGGGTCACCTGGACTTCCATCTGGTCGGGCGGTTGATCCCCGGCCTCGATCGACACCACGACGCGTGGGAAGTCGACGGTCGGGAACAGCGACGACGGCAGGTTGAGCATCGCCGCGAGACCCACCGCTGCGATCACCGCGAGAAAGAACAGCAGCGATCGCTGATGGCGTGCCGTCCAGGCGCTGAAACTCATGGCGCGGCCACCTTGACGGCCATGCCGTCCGAGAGCTCGTAGTTGCCCATGACCACGATCGGATGCCTGGGGTCTTCGATCCCGGAGATCGCCACGAGCCCGTCGGACTGCAGACCCTCCTTCACATCGGTCCGTCGGGCCTTGCCGTCCACGACCTGGAAGACGTAGGACCCTTTCTCGTCGACCAGCACCGCGCTGCGCGGGACGGCCGTCGCCGTTTCCGAGCCGACGTCGAGCGTGGCGCGTACTTTCATGCCGGGGACGAGGCCGTTCGCATCGACGCCTCGCAGATAGACGACGGCCGTGACCAGCATGGACTTCGGATCGAGCGCGTCCTGCACGTCGCCGATCCGGGCAGCGATCGGGGGCATGTCGATCGTCGTCCCGACGAAGGGCGTGAGGGCTACCGGCGTTCCCACGCGCACCAGTCGCCGATCGGCCGGATCGATCCCGACCAGCACTTTGAGCACGTCCGTATGACCGAACTGCAGGATGGGGGCATTCGCCGCCACGCGATCGCCCAACGCGCCGGAAACGCTGAGCACGACGCCGTCGAAGGGCGCCGTGAAGACACTCACCCTCGTCCCGCCGCCGGTCTGGTCGAGCGCCTTGACGTTGCCGGCCGCATCGCGATAGGCCTTTTCCGCGGCATCGACCTGCGACTGCGTGGCGAGCTGCAGCTTGAGCAGTTCCTGCTGGCGCTGCCATTCCCGCCGCGCCACCTCTGCCGTCGTCACCGCCTGCTGATAGCCCTGTAAGGTCGCTGGATCGGGCGCGAGGGTCGCCAGCACCGCGCCCCTGCGTACCGGGTAGCCCACGGCGACGAGCTTGGTGATCTGCCCTGCACGCGCGAAACTGACGCCGAGGATCTGTCCCGATCCGATCTCCCCGAACGTCGTGATGCGGCGCTTGAGCACGGTCTGGGTGATGGGCGCCGTCGTCACCGATGCGACCGGCGAAGCGGCGGGGGCGGCCGCTGCAGGCTGCGAGGCGCGCACGAGGTGCCAGGCACCGAATGCGAGTGGCACCAGGATTACGAGGCCGACGGTCAAGCGATGGGAACGTTTCATGGTGGCGAAGCCAGAGGAGAGGCAGACAGATCGTTCGTGATCAAGGTGCGCAGCGCGATCCGTTGCTCGGCGAGCAGTTCTTCGGTGGTGATGCGCTCGACTCGCTTGGCCAGCAACGCCGTCTGCACGTTGGTGATCACGAGCGCGTCGACGTTGCTGGCGGCGAAAGCGCTTTCGGCGCGTCGATCGACCGCGACGAGATCGTTCAGCGCGCGATCGACCTGCTCGAGCTGACGTTCGAGCAGGTCCTGTTCAGCGAACAATCGGTCGACCTCGACGGTCGTCGCATCCAGTCGATTCTGGAACTCGACGCGCAACTTCTCGCGCGTCGCCTTTTCGATCGCGATGTTGCCGCGGTTGCGATTGAAGATCGGCAGCGTGATGCCGAGCGCAAGGCCCGACGTGTTGACATTGCTGGTGTCGCGAGAACGCGTCGGCCCGAACGTGAAGCCTGGGAACTGGGCGATCAGCGCGCCGCGGTAGCGATCGTCCTCGGCCTCGTAGCCCGCATGCAGCGCGGCCAAGTCGGGGCGTTGCAGCAGCACCTGCGTCAGCTCGGCGCGGACCGGCGCAGCGTCGATGTGCGCGGGCGACCCGTCCTCGACGAGCTGGAGTTCGACATCGAGCGACACGCCGACCAGGATGGCGAGATCGTGTCGGCTCTGGTTGCGTTGCCGGATGACGTCGCTGACCTGGCGATTGACGTCCTGCAATGCCGTGAGGAAAGGCGTCACCGAATCGTTGGTCAACAGGCCGCGCTCCGCGGCCTCTTTCGTTCTGCGCCAACGATCGTCGAACGCACTTTGATACTGGCGCAGCGCATCGAGCGTCTTCTCCTGCGCCACGATCTTCGCGAACAGCACTTGCGCCTGGGCGACGATCTGCCACTCCTGCCAGAGCAGGTTCAGCCGCGCCTTGCGACCATCGGCATCGGACGCCGCGGCGATCGATCCATGCGCGAGCAAGGTGGCGAAGTCGATCGTGAGCCCGCTCGTGAATGCGGTGGTGAATCCCGCCGGCGAACCGAGCACGCGTTCCGTCGTGAGGGCGATCTGGGGATCGGGCAGCAGCCCGGCCTGGAACGCCTGCGCCTCGCTCACACCCGCGTCGGCGCGCGCCAGCTTGAGGTCGGGGTTGTTGAGGATGGCGAGCGTCGCGAGTTCGACGGGATCGAATCCATCAGTCGGATTGAAGCGATGCGTCCGCATCGACACCGAAGGCATGCGCGACGACATCGGCTTCGCGTCGGGCACATGGTCCAGCAGGCTGACGGCTGTCGGAAGCGGCCGCGCCTGATAAGTCGAGCACCCGCAACCCAGGGTAGCCGCCACGATGAGGGCCGTACGAAAGACGCCGGTTGGTGTGAGATGCATTTTGAGAGCGCTTTGTGCCGGATCGACGCGAGAATAGGCCGCGGAGGCTAACGAACGTGAGTTAGCTGACACTTAGAGCCTCGCGCAATTCGCCATCGCGCAACCCCTAAGTCCGCGCTAATACAGGCACTGCATCCTTCTGTTCCGGTGGTCCGTGCGGGAGCTTGACGAGCTACTGTCCACGAATCGAACTGCATGTCATCGAGAGGATGCCAAGGGCCATGCGTGTTTTGCTTGTCGAGGATGACCGGATGATCGGCGAAGCCCTTGCCCAGGCTCTGCGCGACGCGGCCTATGCGGTCGACTGGGTCGAGGACGGGCGTCTCGCGACGAGCGCACTCGACCATCATCACTTCGAACTCGTGCTGCTCGACCTCAACCTTCCCTACCGCGATGGATTATCGGTGTTGCGCGACAGCCGTTCGAAGGGTGACCCCGTCCCGATCATCATCATGACCGCGCGCGATCGCATCGAAGACCGCATCGAAGGGCTCGACCTCGGGGCCGACGACTATCTCGTCAAGCCGTTCGACGTCCAGGAGATGCTCGCGCGCATCCGCGCGGTGTCGCGTCGGCGGGGCGGTTCCAGCATGCCGACGATGGGCAACGAGTGGCTGAGCCTCGATCCTTCGACGAAACTCGCGCGGGTCGACGAAACGGAGATTGCCTTGAGCAAGCGCGAGTTCGCCGTACTGCGTGAGCTGCTGGTCCGACCGGGTGCCATTCTCTCGCGCGCGGATCTCGAGGACCGCATCTACGGATGGGGCGAAGAGGTGGGCAGCAACGTGGTCGACTTCATCATCCATGGGCTGCGCAGGAAGCTCGGTGCCGACGCGATCGAGAACGTTCGCGGCCTTGGATGGACGATCCCCGCGACCCGATGACCGCCTCGCTCCAACATCGATTGTCGCTGTGGCTGTCGATGTTCATCATGGTCTTCGGCGTGGTCGCCGCGACCGCGTCCTGCTTCCTCGCTCTACACGACGCGACCGAATCGCAGGACGCACAGCTCGACGAGGTCGCGGGGGCATTGTCGAGGCAGGCGTTCGAGAGCGTGCCACCCGACCGTCTACCCAAGGACTCCGAGGAAGCGGAGAACCGCTTCGTCATCGCACCGCTCGGCGTCGCGGCCGGAACCCGCAATCCGCGTCTGAACTTCGTCTTGCCGACGACCCTCGCCGATGGTCTTCAGACCACGACGCGCAACGGCAAGGAGTGGCGTGTGATGGTGGGCCGCGATTCCGAGGGTCGGCGATTCGCGGTCGCGCAGACGCTCAGCGCTCGCAACGAGGACGCCGTCAGCTCCGCCCTCTTCGTGCTGATTCCGTTGGCCCTGCTGATCCCCGCGTTGCTGGTGGCGGTGCATGTTCTATTGCGCCGATGGTTCGTGCCGCTGCACGCGTTGTCGCTGCAAGCAGATCGTGTCGACCGCTCGAACTTCGCAGCGTTGCCCGATCAGGACGTGGCCTCCGAGCTGCAACCTTTCGTGCAGGCCGTCAACCGGCTGCTCGACCGTCTCGGTACAGCTTTCGATCAGCAGCGGCGCCTCGTTTCTGATGCGGCGCATGAGTTGCGCTCGCCCGTCGCTGCACTGACTGTGCAGGCCGACAACATTCGCGCCCTCGCGAACACGTCCGAGCTACAGGAGCGCGTGACAGCCCTGAGGCGTGGTCTCGATCGAATGACCCAGCTGATCGACCAGTTGCTCGGACTCGCACGCATGCAGGAAACATCGCATCGGAAGATGCAACCAATCGCGCTCGATACCGTCGTTCGCGCGGCGGTCGAATCGGTGCTGCCGCTCGCGAAGAGCAAGCATGTCGATCTCGGCTGCACGCTCCTCCATGCCGTGCAGATCCAGGGTACCCAGCCGGATGCCTATGCACTCGTCCGCAACGCGATCGACAACGCGGTCCGTTACGCGCCGGCCGGCAGTGCCGTCGACGTGTCACTCGAACAGAAGATGTCCGTCGCCGTCTTTGTGGTCGAGGACTGCGGACCAGGCATTGATCCGGACGATCTCGTTCGCGTCTTTGATCCATTCGTCCGGGTGCTAGGCACGCGAGAAACCGGCAGTGGTCTTGGCCTCTCGATCGCCAAGGGAGCCGCCGACCTGATGGGCGGCGCCATCGAGCTCGGCAATCGTGAACCGCCGCAATGTGGCCTGCGCTTCACCTACCGGCAGACGATCGCCTGATGGAAAGTCCGAACTCGGCCTTCGACACGATGCGACCGGGGTGACGCAGCAAATGCTCGACCGGCAATCTCTCGTGCGGCGAGAACGAAAGGCTTGACCGGATAGTCGGCGGCGCCACCGTCCAGTCCGCGGACCCGCGTATCCGTGCCGCTGCGTGCCGACAGGATCGGCACAGGGATGTCGCACTTCAGGCAGAGAGCGATAAGCATCCTGGTCGTCGAAGACTCTGGCCGCGGCAGGCTGAAGCGGCCGGATCTTCTGGCACGACTAAGCATCGGCTAACTCTTGCTGCCCACACTCGTTCATGGCGACTCGACGAGTCGGCCGCTCGCTACCCCGGATGTGGGGCACAAACGATCGACACGAGGAGAGCAACTTGCTCAGGACGCTGATGGACAACAAGGTGCCGGCGGTGGCGCTCGCCTTCTGGATCGTGAAGATCATGTCGACCACCGTCGGCGAGACCGGCGCCGACTATCTCGCGATTCACGTCGGACTCGGTACCGGCTGGACCTGCGCCATCACGATCACGCTGCTGAGCCTCGCGCTCGCCATCCAGCTGCGGGCGGGTCGCTACGTTCCGTGGATCTATTGGCTCACCGTGGTCCTCGTCAGCGTCGTCGGCACGCAGATCACCGACCTGCTGACCGATGGACTGGGTATCAGCCTGTACATCAGCACCGCGTCGTTTGCGATTGCCCTCTATACGACCTTCGCGACCTGGTATTCATGCGAGCAGACGCTGTCGATCCATACGATCGTCACGACCCGCCGCGAGCTGTTCTATTGGGCTGCGATCCTGCTCACCTTCGCGCTCGGTACGGCTGCCGGCGATCTCGCGACCGAGGCGCTCGGCATCGGCTTCACGGCCGGAACGATGATCTTCGCCGCGGCGATCGCGGTGATCGTCATCGCATGGCGTCTGGGCGCCAATCCGGTCCTCACGTTCTGGATCGCCTACATCCTCACACGACCACTGGGCGCGTCGTTCGGCGACTTGCTGTCTCAGGCAAAGACCTACGGCGGCCTCGGCCTGGGCAGCGCGTGGACGAGCGTCATCTTCCTCGCGGTCATCGTCACGCTCGTGATGGTCATGACACTCCGACATCGGTCGCCCGCTGCCGCTGCCAAACACGCCAACGGGTGATCGCACGCAAATGCTTTTCACCTCCCATCGAAAGGAAATTTCATGACACGCCGCCGTTGCACCCATGCGTCCTTTGCGTTGTTGCCGAAGCGAAATGGAAGCATCAAACGCCGCAGCGATTGCCGTTGCGCTGGAGCATTTCTCAGGGGGCGTGATGCTGCACGACAAGCGCCCAGTCAAAAATGAAAAACGCCGAAAGTCGTCAAACTCGCCACGGTTTCACGAAGGATTGCGGAGACCCGCTGCCCGAATTGGAAGCGAGGCCTCAGCAATTCCGACTGCGGGTCCGCTAACTCCACGGCGTCAACCCTGCGGCGGCCGCATCGGCAACGCTCAACCGCCGAGCTGCGTCTTGAGGTTGTCCAGTCCCGTGTCATAGACGCCTTCGATCGCTTTCTTGGCCTCGGCATCCGTCACGCCTTGCTTGGCCTTGAAGGTGGACGACCAGGTGAGCGTCGACCCGCCCGCTTTGCCCGACTTCACCGCAAGCGTGGACCGATAGTTTGTCACCGGCAGCGGGCTTTCGTCGATGCGGTAGCTGTAGGACTTGCCGCGCGCGGAGAAGGCGGTGAGCGTCTCGGTGATGGTGCCGCCGCCTTTCAGCGAGAGCACGCGCACGGTGCCCACCTTGTTCGCACCGCCACTTTTGATGTCGGTCTTCTCGATAGCCGGATGCCACGACTGCCAGCCGCCGAAGTCCTTGATTGCGTCGAAGGTCTGGTCCGGCGCGACGTGCACGACAAGTGTTCGGCTTACCTTGACCGTGGTGGCCGCTTCCGCCGGCGAGATCGTGAAGGTGGCCGCGGCGAGCGCGATCAGTACCGCCTTTGTCAACATGTCAGTGCCTCCAGATGGTCGACGCACCATTGCGTCATACGCGATTATTAACACACACGACAGCCGTGAAATTCTATTGCTGGGCGGTCCTGAGACGAGTGCGGGGTCAGTGCGGGAACGGAGATGACCCGTTTTCACGGACACCCGATTCTCCCGGATGGCCTGCCTGACCCTTTCCCCTTTTCCAGACGGTTTTTAACCGTAGACGGGGTGGCTTTTCGTTTGTTGGCCTGACCGTAATTTGACGAATTCGCTCGGGGTCAGGTGGCCGAGCGAACCGTGTGGACGATGCACGTTGTAATCGTGCTGCCAGGCGCGAAGTCGCTCACGCATGTCGTGCATCGTGATGAACTCGTGGCCGTTCAAGAACGCGTCGCGCAGGCGTCCGTTGAAAGACGCGATCAGCCCGTTGTCAGCAGGCTTGCCGGGCCGCGTGTAGTCGAGCTTGACGCCGCGCCGGTAGGCCCATTCGTCGAGCGCCTTGGACGTAGACTCGGTGCCGTTGTCGACCGTGATCGACTGCGGCCATCCGCACACCGTTGCGGCTTGGTCCGGGGCGCGCCCGACGCACCGGCCAGTGAGCCGGAAGTTGACCTCTAGCAACGCACTCTCGCGACTCCACTGATCGATCACTGTCAGGATCCGAAACGCCCGTCCGTCGAACATTTGATCGTGCTCAAAGTCCATGCTCCAACGTTGATTCGGACCTGTCGCTGGCACCGCCTTGCCGCGCAGCAGACTGATTCGCTTGCGACGCTTGGTCTTCACTCGCAGCGATAGTCTTTCGAGACGATACAGTCGATAGACGCGCTTCTTGTCGACCGCCCATCCTTCGCGCTTGAGCATCACGTGTACGCGAAGATCGCCGAAGCGAAGCCGACCCATCGCGATCTCCCGGATGCGCGGCGGCCAGGCGCTCTGATCGCGCGCCTAGCTCTTGGCGTACCACACCGACGGTTGCAGCAGCGACAGCCGACAGGACCGCTGCACGCTGATCTTGAAGCGCTCTTGCATCCAGGCTGTCAGCTCACGCCGCTTGGCAGCCTTCAGAGATTTTTCGGATCACCTCCGACAGGATGTGTTTATCCAGCGTCAGGTCGGCCACGATCCGCTTCAAGCGCGCGCTCTCGTCCTCGAGCACCTTGAGCCGCCTGAGCTCGGTCATACCGAGGTCGCCGTACTTCTTCTGCCCCGTGTGGTGCGTCGCCTCGGATACGCCGATCTGCCGACAGACGTCGACCACCGGCGTCCCCGAATCAGCAAGCCGCAACGCCTACGCGATCTGCTCTTCGGAAAACCTCGATCTCTTCATCGCTTCTCCTTCCGGCCATTGCGGGCAGACCGAGAAGCCACCTTACCTCCAGCTTAAACTGCCTTGGAATTTGGGGCAGACATCACTCTCGCCGAATACCACGGCAAGTAACGGCACTGGAAACATCATGGGCGGGGATCGGTCGCCTTCGAGGCCAATCGCATCCGACAAGTGCTGTTGAACCTGACCGTGAATGCCATCAACGCAATGGGAGCAACAGGCCACATCCGTGTGGAGTCGCTGGTCTCGGACAGCATCTGGCAGCTAACGGTGGAAGACGACGGGCTTGGCCTCACGGCGGACCAGCGCGAAAAGATCTTCGATCGGTTCGTGCGGTTCAAGCCATCGTGCAACGACAAGGGAAGCGGATTGGGGCTCGCGATTTCACCATTATCGTCACCCTCCATCGCGGGACGATCGTCGCATTGGCCGGTGACGGGGACGCGGGCTTCGGATGGTCATCGAGATCCCGCGCCGCTCCGCGCTTTGATCGCGGCCTGCCAGCGACGATCGAGACCACAGCGGCAGCGAGTTCACCGCCTGAGAAAAGAACCGCCGGTCTCAGGAACGGAACGTCGCAACGGCCTTCAGTCCACCGGGCAAGCTAGCGGACAACGCGGTGTTCGAGCCCACTTCCCATCAAGGAACCAAATTAGTAATGAATAGGGCGATGCCTGTCAATGCAGGGGAAAGCGCCTGCGCGAGTGACTGTTCCTCTTGAACGTTGTCGCTGAGGCACTCGTCCCGGAAGCCGCCGTTGAAGCTCTAAATGCATTCGTTGTGCATCGGTCGTCCCGACTGGATCACTTTGTGCCGGGTGCCCTGGCTGAAGGCCCTGCCGTCGTACGCTCGGCTGAGCTGTTTCGAGTCGTCAAATCCGTACTTCGGTGCCGACTTCGACGACCTGATCGGACGGCACGCAGAATTGCGTGCCGGTCGGGGTCGTGTTCCGCTGCATCGAAATGAAAAAGGATTCCCGCCAGCCCGCCATGCCATCGATGTCGCGATCGGCGATCACGGTTTCGCGACCGATGTAGTAGCTCATCCGGCCCAGGTCACCTTCACTGAAGCCAAGCTGCGGACAACGCAACCCACGCGGGATGTCGAGGTCCTCCATGAAGCCGAAGCGCAGCAACACACGGTCGAAATTCTCGGCTATTCGTGTGACCGTCGCCCGGCTCGCGTCATCGATGAAGGGGATTTCGAGCGTCACCACCGACACGAGCAGCAGGCGCTGCTGCAGCGCGCCGTTGTGTCGAAGATGATGCGACAACGACAGGGGAATGCCCGAAGTCGCGGCACTGAGAAACGCACCAATCCCTGGGGTGCGATAGACCGCATCCGAATCCAGTCGTCTGACGAATTCCGCTTCGTCCTCGCTCCGCCTTGCCCGAGCCTGCCGGACCAGTTCCACCCCTTTGCGCCAGGTCAGCATCAGGAACGCTATCGCACCGGCGAGCAACAGCGGGAACCAGCCTCCGTCCAGCAACTTCTCGGCGTTGGCAGAAAAGAACAACAGATCGATCAGGAGAAAGGCACCGTTGACGATCAGGACAAGCGCCGGGTTGAAACCCCACTTCAGCGCGATCAGCGCAGCGAGCAACGTCGAGATGGCCATCAATCCCGAAACCGCGATGCCATAGGCTCCCGCCAAAGCATCGGAAGACCGAAAGATCAGCACTGCAGCCAGAGTCGCGGCCGCGAGCAACCAGTTCGCGAGCGGGAGATAGACCTGGCCCTGCTCGTTCGCGGCGGTATGCCGGATTTGAAGCCGCGGAAGAAAGCCCAACTGGATCGACTGACGTGTGAGTGAGAACACGCCGGAGATGATTGCCTGACTCGCAATCACCGTCGCCACGGTTGCAAACGCGACGAGCGGGTAATGCGCCCACGCCGGCGCGAGACTGTAGAACGGATTCTCGATGCTGTGCGGGTCGTTGACGACCAGCGCCGCCTGGCCAAGATAGTTGAGCACCAGCGCCGGCAACGCCACGAAAAACCATGCGGCCCGGATCGGGAATCGGCCGAAGTGGCCCATGTCGGCATACATCGCCTCACCCCCGGTGACCGCGAGGAACACCGCACCGAGGATGGCAAGGATCACGGTCTTCGGTGCATGCAGGATCAGATGGATCGCGGGCCACGGTGTCAACGCCGCGAGGACCGCGGGGGCGCGGATCAAAGCGACCGTTCCGAGGATGCCGATGGTCAGGAACCAGGCCACCATCACGGGACCGAACAGGCGGCCCATGAAGCCGGTGCCCTTGGCCTGAACAATGAAGAGGCCGACCAGTATCGCGATCGTTAAAGGCAGGACGAACGGTGCGAGTGCCGGTGCGCCAAGCTGCAGTCCTTCGACCGCGCTCAATACGGAGATAGCCGGCGTGATCGCGCCGTCGCCATACAGCAGCGCCGCGCCGACCAAGCCAATGACCAGCAGTCCATGACGCCAGGTCCGCGGGGGCGCATCGCGCGCACCGAGCAGAGCGAGCATCGCCACGACGCCACCCTCGCCGTGATTGTCGGCACGAAGGATCAACAACGCATACTTCAGCGACACGATCACGAGCAGTGACCAGATGATCAGCGATGCGATGCCGATAGCCGCGGTCGACGCGGATCCCCCGGCCGCTTGCACCGCCGTCTTGAAGGCGTAGAGCGGACTCGTGCCGATATCGCCATAGACCACGCCCAGGGCGCACAGCGCACCGAACGCTGCGTTGCGACCGGTTGGCTCGGCCCGTTGCACCGCTCGCGCGTCGCGCATCGCGGTTTTTGTAATTCCGTCCATTGCTGAATCGTGGAGAGTGTGCGGTGGGATGAGAAAACCCGGCGTCATGCGAGAGTGCACCAAGATTCGATGCATCGTTCCACACGGCGAGCGTCACCCACTAGGACGCCTACCCATTTTCCTTGGAGGCGATGAAGCACTCTTCGACCATGTACCGCCGAGCACTACCGCTGGCAAAGGATCACAGTGCTGATGACCTGAGCACGGGGCCGAGCACGCATCGCAGTGGGCTGCGATCGAGTCGATCGCAGCGAAGATCGGCTGCACGGCCGAGACGCTGCGCTGCTGGGTCCGCCAACGGGAACGCGATACGGGCAAGCGCGACGGCATGACCACCGCCGAGCACGAACGCATCAAGGCACTCGAGCGCGAGGTGCATGAACTGCGTCAGGCCAACGAGATCCTGCGCAAGGCCAGCGTCTATTTCGCCCGCGCGAAGCTCGACCGCCGCTTCAAGCCGTGAAGGCGTTCATCGACGAGCGACTGGTCGGCCGGATCGAGCCGGTCTGGCAAGCCAACCCACAGGTCTACGGCGCTCGCAAGGTGTGGTGTCAACTTCACCGCGAAGGCGTCCCGGTGGCACGTTGCACGGCCGAACGATTGATGCGTCGACGGGGCTTGCGCGGGGTGATCCGCGGCAAGTCGCTGCGCACGACGATCAGCAACCCGGCGCTGCCGTGCCCGGCCGATCGCGGCAACCGGCAATTCAAGGCAGATAGGCCCAACCAGCTGTGGGTCTCGGACTTCACCTACGTCTCGACCTGGCAAGGCTTCGTGTTCGTTGCCTTCGTCATCGACGTGTTCGCTCGGCGGATCGTCGGCTGGCACGTGTCGAGTTCGGCACGCACGGACTTCGTTCTGGATGCGCTCGAACAGGCCCTTTACGAGCGCCGGCCGGCTGAGCAGGCCGGATTGATTCATCACTCGGACAGGGGCGTTCAATCCGTCAGCATCCGCTACTCCGAGCGTCTGGCCGAGGCCGACATCGCGCCGTCCGTGGGCAGCGTGGGCGACTCCTCCGACAATGCGATGGCCGAAACCATCAACGGACTCTACAAGGCCGAGGAGGCGGTCGAATTGGCCACGCTCGAATGGGTCGCCTGGTCCAACCATCATCGACGGCTCGAACCGATCGGCGACATCCCGCCCGCCAAAGCCGAGGCCACTTACTATCGTCACATCACCGAGTCGCCGGCAACGGCATGACTCATACCAACGAGCCTCCGAGATTCCCGGGGCGGTTCAGTGTCGCTCCCCACCAGATCAGGATTGGGAACCGTGAACTGAGACAGGTGCTGATGATCGTGCGGGCGACTGGGGCCACGCGTCGAGCGCGCCGAGAGGGGTTTGCGACCAGTTCGTCGAGCGGACCAGTGCGCCCATTCCGCCACCGCCGGCAATCCAGTCACGATTGCCGCTCGTGGCGGGATCACTCAGCAATTCGTGCATCGCACACCCCGGTTCGCTGTGAGTGGCCTCACGAGAACTGAGGGTCGAAGCCAGCGATCGCTGGTGACCTCGGTCGCTCAGGGTTCGCCATCCAAAAACGGCGGGCTCGATCTGCCGTCGATGGCTCTCGCGGCGATGTTCGAGGCGGCGACTCCGCGGCACGACCTTCTGCATCGTCCGTGAGTGCGCTCCGCAACGTGCCGTGCACCGCACGTTGACCGATCGTTCAGCTTCCCTTCAGCTTCGCATCGCACCCTAAAACCGGAAGATGCAATTAAAAAATCATGCCCTTCCGTGTCTCCGCGTGTAGCGGAGGCAGTGCACCGCCTCACACGCAGACGGCCCCGCGCAAGTCAGGGGTGTTCAATCGGACCTGAATGTCGACGATGTCCAAGCATCTGTTGTTGGTGAGTCCCGGCAAGCCCGATGACGGCGCGTTGCTGGAAGCGCTAGGGCATGCGGGCTACGTCACGACGGGGTGGTCCAGCGACAGGTATGCCACCGCAGCGCTGGGGATCGAGCAAGCTGATCTGGTGGTGGTCGACGTCGGCCCATCGGGTGCCCGCAGTTTCGCCGAGCTGGAGCGTTTGCGTTGCGCAGTCCGTGCCATCCCGGTACTCGTCGTGTTGCCTGACTCGAACGCGAAAGATCGCATCGAAGCGCTCGATGCAGGCGCCGACGATTGCCTGTCGAGGCCCTTCGACCCCGAGGAGTTGCGCGCCAGGCTCGACGCGTTGTCGCGCCGTCGCCGGGAGCAGAGACTGCAGCTCGGTGCATTCGTGTGGCACTGGAACCATCGTCAGGCGTCGATCGGATCCGCACCGTTGCAGTTGTCGCCTTGCGAGACGAGCCTGCTCGAAGCCTTGCTGAAGTCGCCTGACCGGATCGTCGCGACGTCGACGCTCGCTCGACGAATCGAAGGCGGCAACCGGGACGCGACCCGCAATCGGCTCTACGTCTACATCTGCCGACTGCGCAAGAAGCTGGCCGGCGCCCGCATCGCGATCCGCAGCTCGAGCGGCCTGGGCTATTCGCTCGACACCCGCGGCATCCTGCTCGAACCCGAGGCTCGCTGACGCGGGTCACGCGTCGCGAGTCATCCGCCGATCAGCGACGCCGGCGCCTGCGCGTCGCGATGACGCCGACGCTGCCGAGCGCCACGAGTGCAAGGACATCCGGCTCGGGGACTTGCCGCAACGCGAACACGCCGATGCATCCGTTGGCGCAGTTCGCGAACGCGGTGGTCGCCGCGGTGGCGACGAAGACTTCGCCACTGATCGGGTCGACCGCCACGGAATGGTCGTTGCCGCCGATCGCGAGGGTTTGTAGCGCGAGCGACTGCGCGTCGATGATGCCCAGGACCGGACCGCCGATCTGGAAGCGAGCTGCTTCGAAAAACAGATTGGTCGTGGGGTCGTAAGCGGTCTGGTCGCCACCACTGATGCCGTTGACCAGCGTGTATGAGCCCATGCCGGCCGGATTCAACAGGAGGCTGTGACCGGCAGTCGCGTCGCTGCAGGCCACGAACATCGACGCGCCTCCACCCTGCGCCAGTCCGGTCGGACTGCAGACGCCGGCGAGCCCCATCGCGTTGAAGTCGTAGGTGTGCAGAAGTGCTCCGGTCATCGCGTCGAGCTCGATGACTCCGCCGGCACCCGTTCCGGCCGCGTTCAGTGCGGGGACTGCGATGAAAAACGTGCCCCTTGCCGTATTGAAGATGGTCGCCTCGACCCCGTTGCCGCCGACGTTGGGGTAGCCGTTCGTCCCGTTCAGCAGGATCGAACGGATCACCGAGCCATCGGCGTTGTTGATCAGCGTGACGAAACCCGGGTTGGACGCGTTGTTGGCTGCCAGGATCGTGTTGCTCGTCGGCGCATAGGCCACGCCATCGACGCGATTCGGGGGAATCGGTGTGCCGGCCACTGCCGTCGAGATCGTTCTCGGCGCTCCGACGACATTCAGGCCCGTGGAGTCCAGCGTGAAGGTGATCAGGTTGCTCGGGCCGTTGCCAGCGATCAGCAATCGCCCGCCGCCGCTGAGGGTCGTCAGGCTGATGCCGTTGGGACCCGCGATATTGTTGTTCCCGCCTTGGGTCCCCGCGAACGAACCGGGGCCGATCTGCCTGACGTATTGATTGGTGATCGACGAGAAGACGTCGATCCCGTTATTCGAACGATCGGTCAGGTAGTACAACTGCGACGTGGCATCGAAAGTCGCGAGGTCGTAACCGGTGAACGGGTTCGTGACGGTCGCGCCTGGGATGGCGATCGTCTGCTGGTAGACGTACGTGGCCGACGCCGCTGCCTCGGAGGGCAATTGGGAAAGCGCCGCGGCGATGACGAGCGCCGCACCCGGCAGACGCTTGCGGATTAGTCCGCGACTGGACGATGGGGATGGGGTCATGCTGGGTCTCCGATCGGCGCTGATGCACCTGTTGTCAAACGGTCGAACTCGCGCAGGGCCGACGGGAACAGCGAACTAGCATTAAGTGTTCCTGAATTGGATTTGGCTTTATCGTCATATATTTGCGATAAAAGGCTCCATTCACGATCGAATAAAATGTAAAGAGAATCGACATGCTTTGCTGCTTTAAAAACTTACAGCTTTCTTAAAGAAAGGTATACGGCACTAATCGACAAGTTTGAAGTCGAGTCTGTCACGCGTCTGCCATTCTTCGACAACACCCTGAAAAGAGAATCAACCATCAATCAGGGAGTCAATCGTGTCTCGTCGGAAGATATTCGTCTTATCCGTTTTGAGTTTCATCGCGCCGGTCACTTCCGCCCAATCGTTTCAACCGGGCAATCTCATCGTTTCGCGCACGGTCTACGTCGGCAATGCGGGAACGGTCACCGTCGGACAGGCGCTGCCCGGAGGCGGGCATGCGGTCGCCGACGGCAGTTTTCCGAACGTCTTCAAGAACGAGACTGCCGACCCGTCTTTCGGTGTGACCTCGCCGATCTTCATCGATCAGTTGACGACCGCCGGCAGTCTCGTCAACTCGCGCGCCATCGACTCGACGCTGATCACGTCCAGCTTCGCGTCCAAGTCGGAGCTGGCGATCAACGTATCGACCGATCGATCGTCGATTTCGTTCGTAGGTTATGCCGCACCGGCCAACACACTGGACGTTTCGAACTCGAACACCGCGGCCGTTTTCGATCCGACCAATCCGGTGGCCTCCACGTACGCGCGAGCGATCGGGCAGATCAACCTGGCGACCGGCGCGTTGCAGGTCACCGACATCAACGCCTACAGCGGCAATAACGGACGGGCAGCGGTGCTGGCGAACGGCCGCTATTACCTGGTCGGCAATGCCGGCAACGGCAGCGGCAACGGGACCACGCTGAGTCAGCTGAGCGACGACACGGGTGTGCAGAGCATCTCGGCGAACGCGTCGGGCAACACGACGGCCGTGGGCGCGGCGCAAGGCACGTTCGGCGCCACCACCGGCTATCAGCGTGGCTTCTCGCTCGCGCAGTTGCCGGATCAAGCCAATCCGTCGCAACACTACGCGGCGGACAAGACCGGCAAGGACGACAACTTTCGCGGTGAAACGATCTTCAACAACACGTTGTATGTCACCAAGGGCAGCGGCAGCAACGGCGTGAACAGCGTCTATCAGGTCGGCGCGGCGGGCGCCCTCGCGAACGGCGGCAGCATCGACCAGGCGGCCGTCACGATCCTGCCGGGCTTCAACACGCTGTCGGAGAAGGTCGCGGAATCGAGCACGAATCCGATCGCGACGCCGCATCCGTTCGGGATCTGGTTCGGCGATGCGAGCACGATCTTCGTCGCCGACGAAGGCGATGGTGTCCGCCTTGGCGTGGCCGGCAAGAGCACGGTCTTCGCCGGACTCCAGGAGTGGAAGCTGGGCAACGGGATGTGGTCGCTGTTCCAGACGTTCCAGGGAGGACTGGTCGGTCAGACCTACACGCCGGACGGGTTGACCTGGCAGGTCGAGGAAGACGGCCTGCGCAACATCACCGGCGAGGTCGATGCCGACGGATCGTTCACGATCTTCGGAACGACGTCGACCGTCAGCAACGAATCGACGCACGATCTGGGCGCCGATCCGAACGAGCTGGTGTCGATACGCATCGGCGCGAATTCGACGGCTTCCAACACGTTCTTCAACGTGCTGGACACGTCCGTCGCCGGCCAGCGGTTCGGCGGCGTTGCCGTCGCTCCGATTCCCGAGCCGGCATCGGGCGCACTCGTGTTGCTGGGGTTGACCGCCGTGTTCGTTGCACGTCGAGGCAAGCGGCCACAGACGGTCGCGTGGTGCGAGCCCGGTGACCATGCCGGGCCGTCGCTTTCCCGTTCGATCGGCATGGATGGACACCGGCCGTCTTAGAGGAACCGCCTCTCGACCTGCCGGCCGGCTGTCCCTCTTTTGCAACGGATGTGCGGAGACCGCCGCCCA
>JANXTA010000076.1 GCA_025356395.1 Betaproteobacteria bacterium | reverse complement strand
CACCATCCTGAAGGCCGTCGACGACGTGTCGTTCACGATCGCGCAGGGCGAGACGCTAGGTCTGGTCGGCGAGTCGGGCTGCGGCAAGTCCACCATCGCGCGTCTGCTGGTCGGGCTCTACGCGCCGACCTCGGGCAGCATTTTTTTCGACGGCGAGCCGGTCGCGCGCTTCGCGAAATCGCAGGCGATGCGCCGCCGCGCGCAGATGATCTTCCAGGATCCGTACGCCAGCCTCAATCCGCGCTGGCGCGTCGGCCGCATCATCGCCGAGCCGCTGCGGCTGCATCGCGCGGCCGTGGTCGACCGGGGCATGACGTCGCGGGTGACCGAGCCGGTGACGGCCGGCGACATCGCCGATCGACGCATCGATGCACGCGTCGATGCGCTGCTGCGGCAGGTCGGACTCTCGCCCGCCGACCGGGTCAAGTATCCGCACCAGTTCTCGGGCGGACAGCGCCAGCGCATCTCGATCGCGCGTGCGCTGGCCACGCAGCCCGACTTCCTGGTGTGTGACGAACCGACCTCGGCGCTCGACGTCTCGGTGCAGGCCCAAGTGCTGAACCTGATGAAGAACTTGCAGCGGGATCTGGGGCTCACCTATCTTTTCATTTCGCACAACCTCGCGGTGGTGCGCTACATCGCCGATCGCGTCGGCGTGATGTATCTCGGTCGCCTGGCCGAACTCGCACCGAAGAACGAGCTGTTCGCGCGGCCGCGACACCCGTACACGCGGATGCTGCTCGATGCGATTCCCGACCTGGAAAAGACGGGCACTTCGCGCGTGGCCGTGGCCGGCGAAGTGCCCAACCCCCTGAACCCGCCGTCAGGCTGCACGTTCCATCCGCGCTGCCCCTATGCCGATGCCCGCTGCAAGATCGAACGGCCGGAACTGAAGCCGATCGGCGTGACGCTGGTCGCCTGCCACGGGGTCGAGGAAGGGCGCATCGACGCGGTGGCCGAGTCCGTCATCGCGGCCTGAACTGCGGCCTGACCTCGCGACTTGGTCCGCGCTGAAGAAGGGCGTCTTGCGCCGCGGCGGCATGGCCGCGGATGCGAGGCGTGTTTTCGACTGGCAGTGCGCCGCGAGCCCTGCGATCACCAGACTCAGCGTCAGGTTGGCGACGCCGTAGCAGGCCAGCATCGAGCCGCTGCGCATCTCGAAGTCATAGGCGGCGGTGCTGGCATGGGCGACATCGCCATCTCCGTCCGAATCGTCGCGGCAGCCTCGCAGGCGGCGTCGCGAACCCAGTATTCGAGGGATGCGTTTACGGATCACTCACGAATCCGTGGGTAGCCGACCCATGCGGACAGGCGCGTTGCACTAAGGTGCGGACCACAAGCCCCCAACAACGCGGAGAGCACGTCCATGAAAATCATCACCACCATCATCGCCGTGATCGTCCTGCTGATTTTCGCGGTGGCCTTGCGCAACTGGGGGCTGGTGACGCAACCAACACCGGTCGACCTGTTCGTGACGACGGTCGACGTATCGATGTCGTTGCTGCTGCTGATCGGGATGGTCGTGGTCGCGATCTTCTACTTCGCGACGATGGGTCGCATCCGCATGCAGTCGGCGATCGAGTCGCGTGACCTGCATCGCGAACTCGACAAGGCGCGGCGCACGGCCGATGCCGCCGAGACTTCGCGCTTCGCGGACCTGCGCGCCTATCTCGACCGCGAGATCCCGCAGATCGAACTCAAGCTGGACCAGGCGCTGGAGCGGCTGGAGGTGCGGATCCCTGCGACCGTGGCGGTCGACCCGCTGCGTCGTTAGTCCGCCCCGAGTGCCAGCAAGGCGAACGACGCCAGCCAGTGCGTGCCGACGTAGTCGCCATCGGCCACATGCGGCAGCGACTCGCTACGGTGAGCGTGGATCGCGCGTCGCACCGAGGTCTGCAGTGCATCGGGCAGGACATCGACCAGCTGTACCCAGCACCATGCGCGACTGAGGTTGAGCCCGTCGATGTGGGTCAGGCGCGCATCGCTGCGGTCGCCGGGTCGCAGCGGTGTCAGCCAGTGGACCACGCTGGCGACATCGGGCATGAAGCCGTCCCACCAGCCGTGGAAACGCGCGTCGGCGGTGGCTTCCGAAGAACCGAGGCGCAGGCGGAACACCCGGCGCATCAGGACGGCTTCGAGCAGGCCGTTGGAGAGGAAGTCCTCGCTGCTGGTCTCGTAGAC
>JANXTA010000058.1 GCA_025356395.1 Betaproteobacteria bacterium | reverse complement strand
CAGCAACTTGCGTCCTTCATAAGTCGTTCTGGCATTCTTGTGGCTGTTCATCCGGTTGGTCTCCTGAGGTTGCTGGGGCGTCGACAACTCCAGTCTCCCAGAACCTTCCGGATGAACAACCTATTGCAACATCACACCTAGATCGCTTCGCGCTGGAACGCGGCGATTGCGCGGTACTGCGCCTCGAGCTGGCGCGGCAGCGACGCGAAGATCGGCGCGAGTCGCGCGTAGACCACCGCGGCCGCAGGCTCCGGCCGATGCGTGTAGGTCGCCCCGATCAGGGGTGCCACCTCGTCCAGCGACTTCAGCGTTCCGATCGCGTACAGGCCGAGCATGGCCGCGCCGAAGCACGAGCTCTCGATGCTCTCCGGCACGATGACCTCGCGATCAAAGACGTCGGCCAGCATCTGCCGCCACATCGGCGAACGGGCGAAGCCGCCGGTCGCCTTGATGACGTGCGTGCGGCCGATCAGTGCTTCGACGGCGGGCAGGATCGTGTGCAGGTTCATCACCACGCCCTCAAGCACCGCGCGGATCATGTGCTCCTTGCGGTGATGCATCGCGAGGCCGAAGAACGATCCGCGCAGATCGGCGTTCCACAGCGGCGCGCGCTCGCCGGCGAGATAGGGATGGAACAGCAGACCGGCGGCGCCGGGCCTGATGCGTTGCGCGATGTGCGTCAGCACATCGTACGGATCGAGACCGAGGCGCTTCGCGGTCTCGGTCTCGGCCGCCGCGAACTCGTCGCGGACCCAGCGCAGCACGATGCCGCCGTTGTTGACCGGACCCCCGACGACCCAGTGCTTGTCGGTCAGCGCATAGCAGAAGGTGCGTCCTTCTGGATCGGTCTGCGGCGCATCCACCACGGTCCGCATCGCCCCGCTGGTGCCGATCGTCAACGCGACCGATCCGCGCTCGATCGCACCTACGCCGAGGTTCGACAGCACACCGTCGTTGGCACCGACGACGATCGGCGTGTCGGCCACGAGACCGAGCGCATGGGCCTGCGCCGCATCCATCAGCTTCATGCGGTGCGTGGTCGGCACCAGCGTCGAGAGCCGTGAAGGATCGATCTCGGCCAACGCCAGAGCGCCGGCATCCCAATCGAGCGAGGCGAGGTTGAAGAGGCCGGTCGCCGACGCGATCGAGTGGTCGACCACGTACTCGCCGCAGAGCCGCTTGAGCACGTACTCCTTGATGCCGATGAAACGTCGCGCACGCTTCCAGATCTGCGGATGCTCGTGCCGCAGCCACAGCAGCTTGATCAGCGGCGACATCGGATGGATCGGCGTGCCGGTGCGGCGATAGATGCCGAGCCCGTCGTGCTCGGCATTGACCCGCTCGGCCCATGGCGCCGCGCGGTTATCGGCCCACGTGTAGCTCGGGGTCAACGGCGCATCGTGCGCATCGACCGCGATCAGGCTGTGCATCGCGGCGCTGAACGCGACGCAGACGACGTCCTTGCCGGCGACCTGCGCATCGATCACCGCGCCATGGAGCGCGGCGACGACGGCCTGGTGGATGCGCTCGGGATCCTGCTCGGCCGCACCCGGCACCGGCGTGTCCAGCGGGTACTCGACCGCGTGATCGCCGAGGACCTTGCCGCGCAGCTTGCCGTGCGATCCGTAGACGACCGCCTTGGTGCTGGTGGTGCCGATGTCGACGCCGATCGCGCAACGGGTCATCAGACCACCAGCGAGAGCAGCATGATCAAGACGATGCCGACGACCGAGATGATCGTTTCCATCGCGGTCCAGGTCTTGAAGGTCTCGGCCAGCGTCATGCCGAAGTACTGCTTCACCAGCCAGAAGCCCGCGTCGTTGACGTGCGAGAGGATCAGCGAGCCGGCACCGGTCGCGAGTACCAGCAGCGCGCGATTGACGCCGGGCACGAGCGTGCGGATCGGCGCGACGATGCTCGCGCCGGTGACGGTCGCCACGGTGGCCGAGCCCGTCGCGATGCGGATCAGCGCGGCGACCAGCCACGCGAGCAGGGTCGGCGAGAGCTGCGCGTGGACGGCCATCTCGCCGATCGTCTTGTCGACGCCGGTCGCGATCAGCATCTGCTTGAAGCCGCCGCCGGCGCCGATGATCAGCAGGATGGCCGCGACGGGCAGCAGGCTCGCATCGAGCTGCTTGGCCACGCCCTTCGCGTCGAGACCGCGTGCGAAGCCGAAGGTCCAGATGCCGATCAGCAATGCGGCGAGCAACGCGACGATCGGATTGCCGATGAAGTCCATCCACGCGCGCACCGGACTCGTATCGGGCGTGGTGATGTCGGCCAGTGTCTTGGCAGGCATCAGCGCGACCGGCAGCAGGATCGTGAACAGCGTGATGCCGAAGCCCGCCATGTTGTCGCGCTCGTCTCCGCGATCACGAGCGAGCGTCTCCGCCAGTTCGTGGCTGGCCGAACCGGGCACCGTCTTCGCGATCCGCGCGCCGTAGACCGGACCCGCGATGATCGCGGTCGGCAGGCCGTGAAGATGGTCGAGCCGATGTCGGCGCCGAACGCGCCGATCGCGAGCAGCGGTCCCGGATGCGGCGGCACCAGTCCGTGCACGACCGACAGACCTGCGAGCAGCGGGAGGCCGATCTTGACCAGCGACACGCCGGTCCGCCGCGCGACGATGAACACCAGCGGCGCGACGAGCACGAAGCCGATCTCGAAGAAGAGCGGGATGCCCACCAGGAAGGCCGCGATCATCATGGCCCAGTGGACCTTCGCCTAGCCGAACGCATCGATCAGCGTGCGCGCGATGCGGTCGGCACCACCCGACTCGGCCATCAGCTTGCCGAGCATCGTGCCGAGGCCGAGCAGCACGCCGACGAAGCCGAGCGTGCCACCGAAGCCGTCCTGGAATTCCTTCGCGACCTTGCCAACCGGAAGCCCGGTGACGAGCCCGAGGAAGCCGGACGCGAGGATGAGAGCGATGAACGGATGGACCTTGAAGCGCGATCAGGACGATCAGTCCGACGATCGCGATGGCGGCCGCGGCTGCGGCCGGCAGGAATGCAGGGCCTTCGAGCGAACTCATCTTGGCTAGCCGGTTGAACGACTCAAGTGCCCAGCTTGAACGGATTGAAGTTCGTACCCCGGTCGTAGTAGTCCTCGTTCTCGGCGCGTTTCAGGAAGTTGACGACCCAGTAGGTCAACGGCGTCGAGACGACTTCCCAACCGGTCTTGAGCACGTACTGGATCAGCGCGACCTTGACGATGTCGCCGTTCTCCCAGATGCCGTAGAACGCAATCACATAGAACAGCGACGAGTCCACCGCCTCGCCGACGACCGTCGAGCCGATCGTTCTGGTCCACAACATGCGCCCTCGGGTCAGCAGCTTCATGCGCGCCAGCACGTAGCTGTTCGCGAAGCTGCCGGACCAGAACGCGATCATCGACGCGGCCGCGATCCGCCACGCGTTGCCGAACACCATCTCGAGCGCGGGCTGGTAGCCCTTCATGTACTCGGACGGACCCGGTGGCAGATGCACGACGACCCACGCCATGAACGACGCGAACGCGATCGCGAAGAAGCCGGCCCACACCACGCGCCGGTCGCGGCCGTAGCCGTAGACTTCGGTCAGGATGTCGCCGAAGAAGTAGCTGATCGGAAAGAACAGGATGCCGGCGCCGAAGGGCGTCGGGCCGAAGAATGGCAGATCGACCACGGCCTGCTTGGCCGCGCCGATGAAGTTGGAGCACAGCAGCACGCAGACGAAAGCCGCCATGACGAAGTCGTAGTAGCGGTAGGTCCGCGTGGCGGGAGTGGCGTCAGCTGTCATCGGAGAACCCGTCGAAAGTGAAGCGCGGAGAATCGCACAACCCCCGACCCTGCAGCGCTCAGATTTTGGGGGGTCGTGTCTTCATCAGCAAGGCGCTGAGACTGGCCATCCGCTGCCGCGGCGAAATGGTGTCCTCGTCCGCCACCTTGGGCGCCTGCTCGAGCCCGAGCTCGGCGATGAAGCGCGACGGCTCGCAGCTCTGGTGTTCGCGCGCCCGGCGACGCTTGCGACACCAGCTGATCGACAGGCTGCGACGTGCCCGCGTTACGCCGACATACATCAGGCGACGCTCTTCCTCGATGCGTTGCGGCTGCAGCGCCGGATCGTCGCCCTCGTGGCCCTTGTGCGGCAACACGCCTTCCTCGATGCCCACGAGGAAAACATGGCCGAACTCGAGCCCTTTCGCGGCATGCAGCGTGGACAGGCGCACCGCGTCGACCTCTTCGCTCTTGTCCTCGAGCATGCTGAGCAACGCGATCGACTGACCGACCTCGATCAGGTTCTTGCCGTCCTCCTCGCAGCGCTTGCCGATCCACGCCGCGAAGTCGAGCACGTTCTGCCAGCGCTTCTGCGCACCACGTTCGTCGGCGGCATCGAACAGATGGGCGCGATAGTCGATCGCCCCCAGCAGCTCGTCGAGCACGCGCCCGCCCGGCTCGCGCTCGGCCCGGTCCCGGTAGCGATTGACGAACGCCGTGAACTGTTCGATCGGCTCCAGTTGTCGCGCCGCGACCCGCATCGAGAACGCCGACTCGCACGCGGCCTCGAACAGCGACACGTTGCGCTGGCCCGCATACTGGCCAAGCGCCTCGAGCGTCGCGGTGCCGACGCCGCGCTTGGGCACCGTGATCGCACGGATGAACGCGGGGTCGTCGTCGACGTTGGAGAACAGGCGCATCCACGACATCAGGTCGCGGATCTCGGCGCGCTCGAAGAACGACTGCCCGCCCGACAGCACGTAAGGGATCTTCTCCTTGCGCAGGGCTTCCTCGAAAACGCGTGCCTGGTGATTGCCGCGATAGAGCACCGCGTAGTCGGACCACTTGGTCTCGCGTTCGAAGCGATGCGCGCTCACGCGGATCGCGATCGACTCGGCTTCATGCAGGTCGTCGTCCATCGGACTGATGGTCACGGCATCGCCCGGCCCGAGCTCGCTCCACAGCTTCTTCTCGAACAGCTTGGGGTTGGCCGCGATCAGCGAGTTGGCCGCAGAGAGGATGCGGCCGCTCGATCGATAGTTCTGCTCGAGCTTGATGACGCGCAGGTTCGGATAGTCGGTCTGCAGGCTTGCGAGGTTGTCGAGGGTCGCGCCACGCCACGCATAGATCGCCTGGTCGTCGTCGCCGACCGCGGTAAGCGCAGCCCGTTCGCCCGCGAGTTGACGGAGCAACTGGTACTGGCACGCGTTGGTGTCCTGCACCTCGTCGACCAGCAGGTAGCGCAGCTTCGACTGCCATCGATACAGCACGTCCTGATGCTCGTCGAAGAGCGTCACCGCGCGACCGATCAGGTCGTCGAAGTCGACCGCGTGATACGCGCGCAACGTGGCCTGGTAACTGCGGTAGACGCGCGCATCCAACACGGCCTCGGGATCCGGCGACGTGCTCTCCACCGCGTCGGGCGTGAGCATCGCGTTCTTCCACAACGAGATGCGTCCTTGCAGACGCTTCACGGCACTGGGGTCGGTGCTGGCGCTGAGGTCCTGCAGGATGCCGCGGCCGTCATCGGCCGAGAGGATCGAGAAGCGTGGCCGGAGACCGATGCTGTCCGCCTCCTGGCGGAGAATTTGGAGGCCGAGCGCGTGAAAGGTCGACACCGTAAGCCCGCGCGCCGCCTTCGCGTCGAGCAGCGTGCCCACGCGTTGCCGCATCTCGCTCGCGGCCTTGTTGGTGAATGTCAGCGCCGCGATCTGACGGGCCTGGAACATCCCGTGCGTGACGAGGTGGGCGATCTTGTGCGTGATGACACGAGTCTTGCCGCTACCCGCTCCCGCGAGGACGAGGCAGGGACCGTCGACATGGAGAACGGCGGCACGTTGCGGGGCGTTGAGGGTATCGGACACAGACATCGATGCGGAGCTGCATCGACGACGTGCGACGCATTGCGATCGCGATCCTACACGACGCCCGCCCCCCCAACGCGTCCGTCAGGCCATGGGACTGATCACCGGCGGATCGATGATCGGCGGCGGCATGACAGGCGGGACGCCCATCGGCTCGGGCACTTCGGCGGGCGGATCGGTGACCGGCGAGGGGCCCGGGACAGGATCCGTGGGAATCGTGGAAGGTGGCGCACCAGGCTCGGGATTGGGCGTGATGTGCATCGAATAGATATCAGGCATAAGGACTCTCGTGGTGATAAAAAAGGGGCTCGCGCCCCTTTATTCTTCGATCAGGGAGCGTCGATCAGCGGCCCTTCGCGACGTCCTTGACGTCTTCGACGATGTCGCCTGCGGTCGAGCGCGTCTTGCCGATGACCTGCTCGGCGAGGCCCTTCGCTTCCAGCGACTTGTCGCCCGTGACGTGGCCGGCTACTTCCTTCAGCTTGCCAACCGCTTCTTCGGCACGACCCTTGACTTGTTCCGTGTTCATAAAAACCTCGCTACGTTGGTTTAAGAGGGAAGGCGCGGATCTGGTTCAACACGCACTGCTTAACCGCAGACTTAGTCTGCACCGCGCGTAAAAGCGGGCATTTCAGCGGCGTCCTGATCAATCTGTAGGAATCCCGGAGTGCGTCGGCTCGGACTCGTCAGATGTCCAGCGGGTCGATTTCCACGTGCCAGCGCAAGCGCGATCGGCGCGCCTGCAACGACGCGAGCCAGGCGTCGAGGAACGCGTGCAACGGCGGACGCGACCGCGCTTCGATCAGCAGTTGAGCACGCTCCACGTTCGCGATCCGCGCCACTGTCATCGGCACGGGGTCGTATAACTCGATGCCGTGTTCGGCGTGCCTGCCTTCGAGGATCGCGATGCCGTCCGCGCGCGCCGCTGCGAGGAACGCGATCGCATCGGCCGCGAGCGGCGCCTCGGCGCGCAACACGGCCTGATGCGAGAAGGGCGGCAGGCCGGCGGCGCGACGTTCCGCCAACTGGCTTGCCGCGAAGCCATCGAAGTCGTGGGCGAGCAGTGCCGCAAACAAGGGATGCTCGGGTGCGCGCGTCTGGATCAGCACCTCGGCGCCGCGCGAACGGGCGCCGCCCCGACCCGCGCGACCCGCGACCTGCATGAGGTTGGAGAACAGGCGCTCCGCCGCGCGGAAGTCGTGCGAGTAAAGCGCGCTGTCCGCATCCAGCACGCACACCAGCGTGACGTTGCGGAAGTCGTGGCCCTTGGCCAGCATCTGGGTCCCGACCAGGATGTCGAGGTCGCCGACGTGGACCGCCTCGAGCAGGCTCGCCGCAGCGCCCTTGCGACGGGTGCTGTCGCGATCGATGCGCGCGACGCGTGCCTCCGGGAACAGGCTTGCCAGGCTTTCTTCGACGCGCTGCGTGCCACGTCCGACGGCGGCCAGATCGGCGTTGCCGCACGCCGGACACGCGCGCGGCACGCGGTTCTGCCAGCCGCAATGGTGGCAATGCAGATGGCGGTCGGCCTTGTGGAAGACGGCGTTGACACTGCAGCGCGGACACGCGCTCAGCCAGCCGCAGGCCCCGCACGCGAGGACCGGCGCGTAGCCGCGCCGGTTATGGAAGACCAGCACCGGTTCGTGTCGCTCGATGCGGTCGACAATCGCGGCGCGCAGCGGTTCGGTCAGGCCGTGCAGGGCTTCGACCCGCTGGGTAGGCACCAGGCGGATCGTCGGCAGGCTCGCCTCGGGCATGGCGCGTTCAGTCAGGACGAGCTTGCGGTAACGCCCGCTCTCAACGTGCGCCCAGCTCTCCATCGACGGCGTGGCCGACGCCAGCACGACCGGGATGGACTTGCCATCGCGGCCCTGTCGCGCACGGACGATCGCGAGGTCGCGCGCGGAATAGCGCAGCCCTTCCTGCTGCTTGTAGGACGCGTCGTGTTCCTCGTCGACGACGATCAGCCCAAGGCGCGGCAGCGAGGCCAGGACGGCGAGCCGGGTACCGAGCAGCACGTCGACCTGGCCCTCGTGAGCGAGTACCCACTGATGCAGACGCTCGCCTGCAGCGTGGCCGCTGTGCAGGGTGCCGATGCGAACACCCGGCAAGCCGCGCCGGAAAGTCTCGGCCAGTTGTGGCGTCAGGTTGATCTCCGGCACCAGCACCAGCGCCTGCAGATTGGCGGCGACCGCCTCCGCGATGGCGCGCAGGTACACCTCGGTCTTGCCGCTGCCTGTGATGCCGTAGAGCAGGATCGGCTTCTGCGTGTTCGCCGATTGTCGGGCCGTGACAATCGCATCCAGCGCCGCCGCCTGCATCGAGTTCAGCTCGACGGCGGGCTTCTCGGCCGGCTCTTTCACGACGGCCGTCCTGGCGGCTCGCTTGATTGCGCGCGCGATGGACGGCAGCGTCGCGACCTGCGGCGTGTCTTCGTCAAGCAGCTCGGACAGCGCGTAGCGCGCCGCGTCGCGCAGCGGCGGCGGCAACGACGGCAGGGCGACTTCGCCGAGCGGACGGTGGTAGTAGCGGGCCGCGAAACGCGTCAGCGCGAGCCAGTCTTTCGAAAGGGGTGAGAGGCCGTCGACCCGCGCGATCACGTCGCGGATCCGCTCCGCATCGACCATCGCCGTCTCGTTGACCTCGACCACCAGCCCGACCATCTTGCGGGCGCCGAAAGGCACGAGGACGAAGCGGCCGACCTCGATGGCACCGCCTTTCCATCGGTAATCGTAGAGGCCGTCACCGGTTCCGGCCGAAGCTGCGACGGCAGCCGGCTGGTCGACGGCGACGCGAACGAACAAGACCATCGCGCTTTCGATTCGCTGCAAATCCGTGGGAGCACGGCAGATAGTTGCAGTAAGTGATTGTGACTACGACGCTTTTTTTGTTTGCACAGATGCTGTGGACAACTTTGTGAAGAAAGCGCCAGCAGTACGGCTAACTGTCGGAGTCCAAAGGCTTTTTGTCAAATTGCCGAAACATTGTGCAATCACTAAATATATAATAAACAAGGCCTTGCGTTGAGCGCCAGCCTCTTGACTTGTGGCAAGCCTCGAAGTTCGGAGCGACCTGAGTTTGTGCATAAGTCAAGGACATTCGAGGCGGTTTTGCAACGATTTGGACGTGGCCTGCCGCATCCGCAAATACCCTGAACGACTAGGTCATTGCAACGGGCGCATCTGCGCGCGTCATCTCGTGCACCGCTTCGATCAGGGTCGTGACCGCGGCCGGCGGGGTGAACTGCGAGATCCCGTGACCCAGATTGAAGACGTGGCCCGGCAATCGCGGACTATCGAAAGCCGCCAGCGCGGCGGCGACTTCGGCGCGGATCGCGTCGTCAGTACCGAAGAGGATGCTCGGATCGACATTGCCCTGCAGCGCGCAACGCTGGCCCACCACCGCGCGGGCGACGGCGGGGTCCATCGTCCAGTCGAGGCCGATCGCGTCCACGCCGGTCGCGGCGATGTCGGAGATCCAGCCACCGCCACCTTTGGTGAAGATGATGCTCGGGACTCGGAAGCCGTCGTGCTCGCGCGGCAGGCTCCTGACCATCCGCTCCATGAAAGCGAGCGACCACTTCTGATACGCACCGTGAGCGAGCGTGCCGCCCCAGGTGTCGAACACCATCACGGCCTGCGCGCCGGCCTCGATCTGCGCCGTCAGATAGTCGATGACGGCGCAGGTCGTGACTTCGAGCAACTGATGCAGCAGGTCGGGCCGCCGGTAGAGCATGGTCTTGATCTTGAGGAAGTCGCGCGACGACCCGCCTTCGATCATGTAGCAGGCGAGCGTCCACGGACTGCCCGAGAAGCCGATCAGCGGCACGCGCTGCAGGCCGTCGCCGCGGACCAGTGAACGCCGGATCTGAGTGGTCGCGTCGTAGACGTACTGCAGGCTTTCGCGCGACGGCACGCGCAGCTTGGCCACGTCGGCCTCGTCGCGGATCGGCCGGTCGAAGACCGGGCCTTCGCCCTCGACGAAGCGCAGGCCGAGTCCCATCGCGTCAGGTACGGTCAGGATGTCCGAGAAGAGGATGGCCGCGTCGAGGTCGTAGCGATCGAGCGGCTGCAGCGTGACCTCGGTCGCGTAGTCCGGCGTCTTCGCGAGGTTGAGAAACGATCCGGCTTTCTTGCGCGTGGCGAGGTACTCGGGCAGATAGCGGCCCGCCTGACGCATCAACCAGACCGGCGTATGCGGGGTCGGTTGGCGAAGCAGGGCGCGGATGAAGGTGTCGTTGGCGAGGCCGGTCATGGCATGGGTGGTGCGTCGGAAGTCACGCATTCTAATGGGCTCGCGTTTGCTGCCGCCAATTGCGGCGAGCTATGATCCGCGACGCCGACCGAATCGCCCATCGACGTTTCGGTAGGGTCCGGCCACGATAGCCCGGTTTCCCTTTTTTTTCGATGCAGGGCCTGCGGGGAACACTATGGAATGGTTGATCGCCGTCGTCCTTCTCGTCGCCCTGTTGCTCAGCGGCTTCCGCGTCGCCCAGGAGTACGAACGCGGCGTGGTTTTCCGTCTCGGTCGCTTCGCGGGGCTGCGCGGACCCGGCCTGTACTGGATCATCCCTCTCGGGGTCGAGCGGACGGTGCGGGTCGACATCCGCACGCGCACGGTGTCGGCCGAGCAGCAGGAAACGATCACGCGCGACAGCGTGACGGTGAAGCTCAATGCGGTGTTGTGGTACCGGATCGTCGACGCGACCAAGTCGGTCATCGCGGTCGCCGATGCTTCCTCCGCCGTCTATCAACTGGCGATGACGAGCTTGCGCAATTCGATCGGGCGGCACGACCTCGACGAAGTCCTGCAGGAACGCGACAAGATCAACCAACTACTGCGCAACAACATCGCCGGGCTCACCGGGCAATGGGGTATCGAGGTCGAGCGCTTCGAGATGAAGGACGTCGAACTGCCGGGTGCGATGCAGGAAGTGATGGCGATGCAGGCACAGGCGGTCCGTGAGAAGCGGGCACGGATCATCAAGGCGGAGGCCGAACTCGAGGCCTCCTGCAAGCTGGCGGAGGCAGCGCAGCAGATGGCCAACAACCCGGTCGCGATCGAACTGCGGAGGATGCAGATGGTTTCGGAAGTCGGCGCGGAGAACAACAGCACCACGATCCTGATGATCCCGTCCGACTTCGTCTCCGCGGCGCGCAGTCTCGATGACTTTTTGCGTGCGGGCACGGCCCGTGCCGACCGGGACCAGCGTTGATCCGGGTAAGAGCTGTACGCCCTCGTCGTCCACGGTAGCCGCCGCGCCTCTCCTTCACGCTTCGGATGATGGCCAAGCTCTACTTCCGTTACGCGGCGATGAACGCCGGCAAGTCGACCGCGCTGCTGCAGGTGGCCCACAACTACGAGGAGCGCGACCAGACCGTCGCGCTGTTCACTTCGGCGATCGACACGCGCTACGGCAACGGACGCATCGTGTCTCGACTCGGGGTCGAACGGCCCGCCGAACTGTTCGACGCGACGACCGACTTCTCGGCGTTGCTGATGTCGCGTCCACTGCCGTCGTGCGTGCTGATCGACGAAGCTCAGTTCCTCAACGAGATGCAAGTCGCCGACTTGCATCGCTTCGCGCACGTCGAGCGGGTGCCGGTGATCTGCTACGGCATCCGCAGCGACTTCCAGGGCGTCGCCTTCCCCGGCTCACGCGCCTTGCTGACGCTCGCCGACGACCTCGAGGAGATGAAGACGGTCTGCCGCTGCGGCCGCAAGGCGACCTTCAACATGCGCGTCGACGACGAAGGTCGTCGCATCACGGAAGGCGCCCAGGTCGTGATCGGTGGCAACGAACGCTACGAGGCCGTTTGCCCGTTGCGCTTCTATACGGGCGCCTGCTGACGGCTACTGCAGCTTGCGGCCGTGATCCGTGACGATCTCGAGGAACGCCGCGATCTCCCTGTTTTGTAACTCGTTCTCCGGGGCCGTGGCGCCTGCGCCCGACGTGTGACCCAGCGCAGTCCGGGTCTTGATCTTCACGTAGCGCGCATCGGGGATGTACTGCGCCGCCTCAAAGGCATTGGCCTCGGGATTGAAGAGGTCGCCTTCGCCCGCGAGCACCAGCGTCTTGGCCTTGATCGATCGCAGCGCCTTGAAGTAATCGCCGTCGAAGCCCGGCGTCTTGCCGACGTCGTGCTGGTCGTAGGCCCAGCTCTGGTACATCCAGTCGCGTGCGTCCATCCGCTTCCACGACGCATCGGCGATGCCGGCCTGCCACGCGATCGCATCCATGTTGTTCGGAAGATCGGTCTGCAGCGACTCGGGCGTTCGGGTGATCGAACTGAACAGGATCCGAGCCCACAGTCGCATGCCCTTCTCGGGCGGTGCGCTGGCGGGATAGTTGCCATTGTTCCAGGCCGGATCGCTCGTGATCGCCTGACGCGTCAGCTCGAGCGCGTTGGTGGTCCAGGGTGTGGCGCGGCCCAGCGGAATGATGGCGATCAGGCTCTGCGCGCCGGTCGGATAGCTGACGCCGTACTGCAGCGTCTGCATGCCGCCCATCGAGGCGCCGACGACCGCGACGAGTTTCTCGATACCGAACTTGTCCCGCGCGAGTTGCGCCGACGAGTTGACCATGTCGCGGATGTTGAACTTCGGGAACGCCATGCCCGGCTGCGCCTTGCTGTTCGACGGCGACGTGGTGAGGCCGTTGCCGATCGCGTCGGTGCAGACGATGAAATACCTGGCCGGGTCGAGCGCTCGACCCGGGCCGATCAGGTAGTCGATGCGGTGATGGTTGCCACCGATCGATGCCGTCATCAGGATGGCATTCGACTTCTTCGCGTTCAACGTGCCGTGCGTCACGTACGACATCTGGAAGTCGCGGATCGCCTCGCCGCTCTCAAGCTTGAAGTCGCCCATCGCATAGGTCTGGTGCGGCGGGTCGTTCGGACCATGGGCGAAGCTCGCCGATGAAACGCATGCGGCAATCAGAGCCGCGGTGACGAAACCCGGGCACTTCATGGCTGTTCCTTCAGGAAGTTGGCGATCTCGTTGAAGAAGTCGAAGCGGTGCTTCTCGAACAGCACGAAGTGCGTCGCGTCCTTGATCAGCACGTTCTTCTTCACCGGCGCGTTCGTGAGGTCACGCATCAGCAACTCGCGATCCTCGACGTACGACCAGGTGTCGTAGTCGCCGCCGATGACGAGGGTCGGCACGGAGATCGACGACGCGTTCCAGATACGCCGGCCGGTAGCCTGCATGAAGCTGTCCTCCAGCACACCGTTGGGCGCGCGCAGGCTGGCGGGGCTGCGCGCGTTGCTGGTCGGATCCGTCTTCAACGCCTCGAGCGCGAACGCGTCGCGCACGCCTTCCTCGCGATACTGGTTCTTGTCGTCGACCGGGATCTCGCCGTCCCAGCGCGCGTCGTTGGCGGCCTTCGGACTGAGGCGATAGGCACCGAGCGCGTAGTTGAACTCGAAAGGCTTGCGTTTGTTCTGCGAACCGCTGCCCGAGCCGAGATTGGTGTGGGTCGGCAACGCGTAGGCCGGCGCATACAGGACCAGCGTCTTGACCTTCTCGCTGTTGAGCGAGGTGTACATGCCCGCGGTCGTCGCACCCCACGACCAGCCGATCAGCGTGATGCGCTTGACGTTGTGCTTCTTCCGCAGATAGTCGACGACGGTCCCGATGTCGCGGATCGCGAGGTACGAGCGCGTGACCGGTTTGTTATTCGCGGCCGGCTCGTCCATCGCCTTCTCGCGTGACGAATAGCCGTAATTGCGCTTGTCGAACAGATAGACGACGTAGCCCTTGTCGACCATCCAGTCGGCCCACGAATAGTCTTTGTAGTCGAGGTCGAAGTCGGGCGTGGACGAGTAGGTCGCGCCATGGACGAACAACACGATGTTGTCGTCGGTGAAGCGGCTCTGTCCGTCGCTCATCTTGCTGCGCACGAACAGCCTGACACCGGGGTCGGCACCGTCGATGACGGTATCGGTCTTGACGGTCTTCGCTTCGACGAGCGTCGAGGCCAGCAGCAACAGCGACGCGAACACGGCGCGTAGGGTCATGCGAGTCTCCTGTGGATGGACCGCTTCTGTGGAGGGCGGTCCCGGGAGGCAATGTACTGCGCCTTGATGAGCGGGAGAAGATACGCGCGTGGTGGCTACTTATTCCCGAGGCGAGGAACTCAGTCGCCGATACTCTGCTGCGCGTCGGCGAGCGAGCGGATCTGATAGCGACCGTCGTCCCGGAACAGCCAGGTCTCCACGTATTCGACGCCGCCCTTCTTCAGCACCGCGACGTGCGGGATCGGCAACGGCGATGCCTCGTGCACGCTCTGGATCGCCACCTGTTCGAGGTCGCGATAGCCGTTCGAGCGCATCACCTGGACGCGGGTCGGCATGCCCTTGGCGTCGGTGCGGATCGTAAGCACCACGATCGACTTCAGGACCGGCGGCGGCGCGCCGTCGAAGAGTCGGGCAGCATTCCGGAAGTAGATGCGACGGGCTGCATCGCGCTTGTAGCCGTCGACGTTGCGGGCCTGCGACTCACGCGGCGGCTCGGCTTCGGGTGCCTTGCCGGTGGCTGCAGCTTTCGCTTCGGCCACCGGTGATTCGGTGGCGATGGACGGGCCAGGACCGGTCTTCGTCGAGCAGGCCGTCAGGACCAGTGCGAAGGCGAGGCTTACAAATGACGATGCGCCCCTGAAGCGCATCGAGCCGGGACACGAGGCATCGCGCGTCCCGGAATCCTTCGTGTCGCCGGACGTGTTCGAGAGCGGAGTCTCGAAGCCGATCGTGACGATCTACCGCTTGTGACGCAGCCTCTGGATCGCCGCGAGCTGCGCCGCCATGATCGAGAGTTCCGATTGCGCGCGCGCCAGGTCGAGGTCGCTCTTGGCGTTGACCATGGCCTCCTCGGCGCTCTTCTTGGCCTCGGCCGCCTTGCTCTCGTCGAGGTCGGCACCGCGGATCGCGGTGTCGGCCAGCACGGTCACGAGATCGGGCTGCACTTCAAGGATGCCGCCCGCGACGAACACGAACTCGTCCTCGGACTTGCCGGGCACGCGGATGCGGACCGCACCCGGCTTGATGCGCGTGATCAGCGGCGTGTGCTTCGGATAGATCCCGAGCTCTCCCGCTTCGCCGGGCAACGCGACGAACTCCGCCTCGCCCGAGAAGATCGACTCCTCGGCCGACACGACGTCGACGTGGAAGGTGTTGGCCATCAGCTGACCTTCTTCGACTTCTCGATCGCTTCGTCGATCGTGCCGACCATGTAGAAGGCCTGCTCGGGCAACGCGTCGAGCTCGCCGGCCACGATCATCTTGAAGCCGCGGATGGTCTCGGCCAGCGGCACGTACTTGCCCGGGGCCCCCGTGAACGTCTCGGCCACGTGGAAAGGCTGCGACAAGAAACGCTGAATCTTCCGCGCGCGCGCGACGATCAGCTTGTCTTCCGGTGCCAGCTCGTCCATGCCTAGGATGGCGATGATGTCGCGCAGTTCCTTGTAGCGCTGCAGCGTGCCCTGCACGGCGCGAGCCGTGTTGTAGTGGTCTTCGCCGACGACGTTCGGGTCGAGCTGACGCGAGGTCGAGTCGAGCGGGTCCACGGCCGGATAGATGCCCAGCGCCGCGATGTCGCGCGACAGGTTCACGGTGGAGTCCAGGTGAGCGAAGGTGGTCGCGGGCGACGGGTCGGTCAGGTCGTCCGCAGGCACGTACACGGCCTGGATCGACGTGATGGAGCCGGTCTTGGTCGACGTGATGCGTTCCTGCAGACGCCCCATCTCTTCGGCCAAGGTAGGCTGATACCCGACAGCCGACGGCATGCGGCCCAGCAGTGCGGACACTTCGGTGCCGGCCAGCGTGTAGCGGTAGATGTTGTCGACGAAGAACAGCACGTCGCGGCCTTCGTCGCGGAAGTGCTCCGCCATCGTCAGGCCGGTCAACGCGACGCGCAGGCGGTTGCCCGGCGGTTCGTTCATCTGGCCGTAGACCATCGCGACCTTCGAGTTCTTGAAGTCGTTGGCGTCGATGACGCCGGCGTCCTTCATCTCGTGATAGAAGTCGTTGCCCTCGCGCGTGCGCTCGCCGACACCGGCGAACACGGACAGGCCCGAGTGCTCCTTGGCGATGTTGTTGATCAGCTCGAGCATGTTGACGGTCTTGCCCACGCCGGCGCCGCCGAACAGGCCGACCTTGCCGCCCTTGGCGAACGGACAAATCAGGTCGATGACCTTGATGCCGGTCTCGTGCAGTTCCTGCGACGGCGACAGCTCATCGTAGGCGGGGGCGCGACGGTGGATCGGTGCGAAGGTCGTCGAGTCGATCGGGCCGACTTCGTCGATCGGGCTGCCGAGCACGTCCATGATGCGACCGAGGGTACCGAGGCCGACCGGCACCGAGATGCCCTCGCCGGTGTTGCGGACCATCATGCCGCGACGCAGGCCGTCGGACGAGCCGAGCGCGATGCAGCGGACCACGCCGTCACCGAGCTGCTGCTGCACTTCGAGCGTGAGAGCCGAGCCATCCATTTTCAACGCGTCGTACACGCGCGGCATCGAGCTGCGCGGAAACTCCACGTCGACCACGGCGCCGATGCACTGGACGATCTTGCCTTCGGTTAGAGCCTTCGTTTCCATCACTGCTGCGTTCATCATCTCTCCGTATCGCGGGCGCGGCCTGCGCCATTCATGTCATCCCGGCGAAGGCCGGGACCTAGTTCGTTTCGCAGCCCTCAGACCGCAGCGGCACCAGCAACGATCTCGCTGAGCTCCGTCGTGATCGCAGCCTGCCGCGTCTTGTTGTAGACCAGCTTGAGCTCGCCGATCACGTTGCCCGCGTTGTCGGTCGCGGCCTTCATGGCCACCATCCGCGCCGACTGTTCCGACGCCATGTTCTCGGACACGGCCGTGAATACCAGCGCCTCGACGTAGCGGACCATCAGGAACTCGATCACGGTCTGCGCATCGGGCTCGTACAGGTAATCCCACGCGTAAGCTTTCTTCTCTTCGGCGCTTTGCTGCATGTGCTCGCTCGACAACGGCAGCAACTGCTCCACGATCGGCTGTTGGGCGATCGCGCTGACGAACTTGTTGTAGCAGAGGTAGACCGCCTTCAGCTTGCCGTCGGCATACGCGTCGAGCAACACCTTGACCGGACCGATCAGTTTCTCGAGATGCGGCGCGTCGCCCAGATGCGTGGCGTTGGCCACCACCTTGACGCCGACGCGGCCGAGGAAGCCCAGGCCCTTGTTGCCGATCGCGACCGCCTGTGGCTCGATGCCCTGGCCGTGGAACTCGCGGATCTTCGCGGTCACCGCGCGCAACACGTTGGTGTTGAGACCACCGCACAGGCCCTTGTCGGTCGTGACGACGATGAAGCCGACCGCCTTCGCGTCGTCGTGACCGACCATGAACGGGTGCGTGAACTCCGGATTGGCCTGGCCCAGGTGCGCCGCGATGTTGCGGACCTTGTCCGCGTACGGGCGGGCCTTGCGCATGCGGTCCTGGGCCTTGCGCATCTTGGACGCGGCGACCATTTCCATCGCCTTCGTGATCTTTTTGGTGTTCTCGACGGACTTGATCTTGCCGCGGATCTCTTTACCGGCTGCCATCTGTCTTCCTTAGTAGGAGCCCGACTTTTTAAAAACCGCGATCGCTTCGGACAGTTCCTTCTCGGCGTCCTTGTCGAGCACCTTGGTCGAGTCGATCTTGTCGAGCAGCGCGCCGTTCTTGGCCCTCAGCGACTTGTGCAGGCCGCTCTCAAACGGCAGGACCTGCTTGATCTCGAGGTCGTCAAAGTAGCCGTTGTTGACGGCGAACAGCGACACCGCCATCAGCGACACCGGCAGCGGCGAGTACTGCGCCTGCTTGAGCAATTCGGTGACGCGCGCGCCGCGGTCGAGCTGCTTGCGGGTCGCTTCGTCGAGGTCGGAAGCGAACTGCGCGAACGCCGCCAGCTCGCGATACTGCGCGAGGTTGGTCCGGATGCCGCCCGACAGGTTCTTGATGACCTTGGTCTGCGCCGCACCACCAACCCGTGACACCGAGATACCGGCGTTGATAGCGGGACGGATACCGGCGTTGAACAGGTTGGTCTCGAGAAAGATCTGGCCGTCGGTGATCGAGATCACGTTGGTCGGCACGAACGCGGACACGTCGCCGGCCTGCGTCTCGATGATCGGCAGCGCCGTCAGCGAACCCGTCTTGCCCTTGACTTCGCCCTTGGTGAAGGCCTCGACGTATTCGGCGTTGACACGCGCCGCACGCTCGAGCAGGCGCGAGTGGAGATAGAACACGTCGCCGGGATACGCCTCGCGGCCGGGCGGACGGCGCAGCAGCAGCGATACCTGGCGATACGCGACGGCCTGCTTGGACAGGTCGTCATAGACGATCAACGCGTCCTGGCCGCGGTCGCGGAAGTACTCGCCCATCGTGCAGCCCGAATAGGCCGACACGTACTGCATGGCTGCCGACTCGGAAGCCGTGGCCGCGACGACGATGGTGTATTCCATCGCGCCATGCTGCTCGAGGGCACGCACGACGTTCTTGACCGACGACGCCTTCTGGCCAATCGCAACGTAGATGCAGACGCAGTCCTGGCCCTTCTGATTGATGATCGCGTCGAGCGCTACCGCGGTCTTGCCGGTCTGGCGGTCGCCGATGATCAGCTCGCGCTGGCCGCGACCGACCGGCACCATCGAGTCAATGGCCTTGAGGCCGGTCTGCATCGGCTGCGACACCGACTGACGGGCGATTACGCCCGGCGCGACCTTCTCGATGACGTCGGTCATCTTCGCGTTGATCGGGCCCTTGCCGTCGATGGGCGCGCCCAGTGCGTTGACGACGCGTCCGATCAGCTCGGGACCGACCGGCACTTCCAGTATGCGGCCCGTGGTCTTGACGATCTCGCCTTCGGAGATGTGCTCGTACTCGCCAAGGATCACGGCGCCGACCGAATCGCGCTCGAGGTTCAGCGCGAGGCCGAAGGTGGGGTTGCCCTGCGAGTCCGGCGAGAACTCCAGCATCTCGCCCTGCATCGCGTCGGACAGGCCGTGGATGCGGACGATGCCGTCGGTGACCGAGACGACCGTGCCCTGGTTGCGGACTTCGGTCGAAGCGCCGAGGCCTTCGATGCGGCTCTTGATCAGCTCGCTGATTTCGGAAGGATTGAGATGCATGGATACGCTCCGGAAGATTCACAGTCGCGGCCGAGAAGGCCGCGACGAATTGTTGGGTCAGGCTACTAGTACGGCCTTCATCGCATCGAGGCGCGAGCGCACCGACGTATCGAGCACGCGGTCACCGACCACGACGCGCACGCCGCCGATCAATCCCGCATCGACCTCGACCACCGGCTTCAGCTTGATCGCGAACTTCTTCTCGAGCGCCGCGACCAGGTCGGCGACGTCGGCGTCGTTCATCGGGAACGCGCTGGTGATCCGCGCTTCGGCACTGCCCTGCTTGGCGTCGACCAGCAGTCGGAACTGCGTGGCGATCTCGGGCATCGCGCCCAGGCGATCGTTGTCGATCAGCGCACGCACGAAGTTCTGCGCATGCGTGTTCGGCTCGCTGCCGAGGGCTGCCACGAAGATGCTGTAGATCTGGTCGTCGGTCACACGCGGATCGTTCATCACGCGGCCCATGTCCGGGTCGGAAGCGACCGCGCCCATGTTCACGACCAGCGACGACCAGTCCTTCAGCGCGTTCGCGCCGGTGTCCTCGCACGCGACGCGAAACAGCGCTTCTGCGTAGGGACGGGCAATGGTGGAGATCTCGGCCATGGTCGCTTACAGCTGAGCCTTCAATTCGGTGAGCAACGCCGCATGACGCGCGGGATCGATCTCCTTCTTGAGGATCTGCTCGGCGCCCTGGACCGCAAGCGCGGCGACCTGGTCGCGCAGGGCATCGCGCGCCCGCTGCACTTCCTGGTCCGCTTCGGCCTTGGCCTCGGCGAGGATGCGCGTCTTCTCGGCCTCGGCCGACTTGCGGGCCTCGACGATCAACGCAGCGCCCTGCTTCTCGGCTTCCGCGAGACGGACCTGATTGTCGGTCCGCGACTGCGACAGCTCGGCATCGACGCGCTTGTGCGCCTCGTTCAGCTCGAGCTTGGCGCGATCGGCATATGCCAAGCCATTGGCGATTTTCTTGGCGCGTTCCTCGAGCGCTGACATGATGGGCGGCACGACGAACTTCATCGTGAACCCCACGAAGATCAGGAACTCGATCAACTGCGCGATCAGCGTAGCGTTGATGCTCACGTTGTTGCCTCTAAAACGAAATGACGAGGTCAGAAAGTGCGGTTGGCGGCGTGCGCCACGCGCATTACTTCGGCAGGTTGGCGATTTGAGCCAGGAACGGATTGGCCGTGGCGAACCAGAGCGCGACGCCGGTACCAATGATGAACGACGCATCGATCAGGCCGACGAGCAGGAACATCTTGGTCTGCAACGTATTCATCAGTTCGGGTTGACGTGCTGCCGCTTCGAGATACTTGCTGCCCATCAGGCCGATGCCAATACAGGCGCCCATAGCACCCAAGCCAATGATCAGGCCGACGGCGATGGCAACGAAACTAATGACTTCCATGGTGACTCCCTTAAAGTTGTACGAACAAAAGCGCAGGACAAAACGAATGCAGGGGGGGTGATGCGTGCTCAGTGGGCGTCGTGGGCCTGACCGAGATAGACGAGCGTCAACATCATGAAGACGAACGCTTGCAGCCAGACGATCAGCAAGTGGAAGACCGCCCAGACGGTACCGGCCACGATGTGACCGATGAACAGCGTGATGCCGGTCGCGGTGAGCGCGAACGCGCCGCCCATCAATGCGATCAGCAAGAAAATCAACTCACCGGCGTACATGTTGCCGAACAGCCGCATGCCGTGGGACACGGTCTTGGCGACGAACTCCACGATCTGCATCGCGAAGTTGATCGGATAAAGCCAGACTTTGTCGCCGAACGGAGCCGTGATCAGCTCATGGCCCCAACCACCGGCGCCCTTGATCTTGATGTTGTAGAACAGGCACAGCAGCAACACGCCGATCGACATCGCCATCGTGACCGACAGGTCGGCCGTCGGCACGACGCGCAGATGCTCGAGACCAAGGAAGTGCTCGCCGATCCACGGCAGCAGGTCGACGGGCAAGAAGTCCATCGCGTTCATCAGAATGACCCAGATGTAGATCGTCATCGCCAGCGGCACGACCAGGCGGCGACTGCGCCCGTTGTGCACGATGCTCTTGGCCTGATCGTCGACCATCTCGACCAGCATCTCGACCGCGACCAGCAGACGGCCCGGAGTGCCCGACGTAGCCTTGCGGGCCGCAAGCCACAACACGATCGACGCGACCACGCCGAGGACGAGCGTGAAGAAGACCGAGTCGTAGTTGATGACCGAAAAATCGACGACCGATGTCTGCTTTTTGTTGGTCAGAAACGTCAGGTGATGAATGATGTATTCGGACGCGGTTGGGGCGTGCTCCGCCACTGTGCTTTCGCTAGCCATGCTTGTTGTGCTCGTTAAACGTCGTCGACCGGACTCGGGTCATGTGCGAAAGCGCCCGAAGATGAAAGCCAAAAAATAACTTTGTGCCGCGATGATGCCGACGATCAGTGCCGGCCAATTCACGTCGCGGTACACCCGCGCGATAAGAAAAAGCAGGACGACCGTCGCGGCGAGCTTTACCAGCTCACCGATGAACAAACCGTGAAACGTGGCGCCGCCGGGACGCCGGCTGTCTGCGAACAGTCGCGCCGCGAACAACGCATTCGGCAGAACACAAGCCAATCCGCCAAGTGCCACGGACAGCGCTGCGTTATTCCCTCCGAGTATTGCTGCAAGGCCAGCGACCATGAGGGTCAGTGCCGTTTGCAGATAGACCGCTTTAGCCATTGCATCTCACCACTGCTTCGCGGATCTCACCACTGCTTCGCGGACATCGGCACCGTCTCCGGAACAACTCCTCGGGACAAAGGAAGAACTCGGGTCAGCGCTTCAAACGTCAAATCCGAAGCCGCAGCATGATACTTTTTTAACCCCCTCTGCGTCAAACGCGAACAACTCTGCGGGACAACGGCGCGGCGGAAAGACCGGCGGCCCGGGAGTAATCCCCCGCCCGCCGTCGGTGTTGGACCGATGGCTGAAGGTTGATTTCCACGCTAACCTCCTGTCACATATACCCGCGACGCTCGTCCTCGGGCCCTTATCGATTCCTGCTCATGACCCAAGCGCGCGTACCGTTGCCCGAAAACCTGACGATCTACTGGCCCGAGCCGGCGCATCTGCGGCTCGACACAAAGGAGGGTTCTTCCGAAGCCTGTGAGATCGAGTTCAACGACGGCACCATCGAACACGGGGAGCTGCTGCGCTTCACCGGGCGCGACGAGCACCTGGTCTTTCGCCCGCATCCGGACCACCCGCGCTATCCATCGAAGATCGTCGTTCGCAATTCGCGCTTCAAGCGGCTGCGGCTCAGCGATCCCGTTCGTGCTCGCCTCATCGACGCTGCGGTACTGGGCGACGTCGGGACCACACTGTCGTCGTCGCGGGTGCACGTCTACAACGTCGAGTTCGCCGACCACGAGATCGAGTCCGGCGACACGTCGGGCTACGTGCGCAACAACATCGGCTTGTTCCTCTACTTCGCCAGGCCCGGTGACACGCTCGAACGCACGTTCATTCCAGAAGCGGCCATCGCGTACTTCCAGGCCGGCGACCCGATCGGCCGTGTCCTCGTCGAAGAGAACGCGGTCAGCGAGGAACAGCTCCAGGCCGCGGTCGACAAGCAGCAGGAGATGCGCAAGCTGGTGCTGGGCGACTACCTGATCGAGGAAGGCCTGATCACCGCGCAGCAGCTCGCGGAGGCGCTCGCGCATCAGAAGACCAAGCCCAGCCTGCGAGTCGGCGAGGCCCTGATCGAACTCGGCGCGGTGCAACCCGAGGCCCTGCAGATCGCGCTGTCGCGCCAGCGCGCCAACCGCGGTCGCCCGCTCGGCCAGATCCTGATCGACATGGGCGTGGTCGACGCCGACACGCTCAACAAGATCCACGCGAAGAAGATGGGCCACCACTTCGTCTCGCTGGCGAAGTTCACGATCTCCATCGAAGCCATCGAGGCCGTGTCGGCGAGCGTGGCGCAGCGCCTGCGCATCGTGCCGCTGTCGATCGAACACGGCGACCTGATCGTCGCGGCGGAGAGCCAGCTCGATCCCGCGGCGCTCAACGAACTCACGCTGCTGTCGCGCATGCGGGTCGTGCAAGTCCTGGCCTCCGGGCAGGAGATCAAGGCGCGGCGCGCGGAAGCCTACGGCGAATTGACCGGCGAGAAGCTGTCGGATGCCTCCGCTATCCGCTTCGAAGGCATGGAGGTCATCGAGGTCGATGCGCCCGACGACGATCCCCTCTCCGACGAGGGACAGCGTTTCCAGGAATCCCTCGAAGGCCAGACGGATCCGCATCTGATCGAGGCGATCGAGCGGACGCTGATGGCGGTGGAGAGCGGCGGCACGCTCGACATCCACGTCGAATCGAAGAACGGACAGCGGACGACCCGCATCCGCCTCCAGAAAGACTAGTGAAGTAAGCGGTCGCTATCCTGTCGTGCTGCGCACGGCTGCGAGTACACCTTCCAATTGGTCCAGGCTGGCGAAGTCGATCACCACCTGCCCTCGGCTTTTTCCTCGCATTTTGATCTCGACTTTCGTCGCCAGAGAATCCGACAATTCGGTTTCGAGCCGGGTCAGATCCGCACTGTGATGCGTGTCCGCCGTCGCACGCGAAGGCTGCGAAGCGAGTGCGAAATCGGCGCCGACGCGTGCCACGAGACGCTCGGCGTCGCGCACCGACATGCGCTTGCCCACGATCTGATTGGCCAGCGTGATCTGGTTCGCCGCGTCGACCGCCAGCAATGCACGGGCATGGCCCATGTCGATGTCGCCGGCCATCAACATCGTCTGCACGGGCTTCGCGAGGTTGATCAGGCGGAGCAGGTTGGACGTCGCGCTCCGCGAGCGGCCGATCGCACGGGCAGCATCCTCGTGCGTCAGGTGGAATTCGGTGATCAGGCGCTGGACGCCCTGTGCCTCCTCCAGCGGATTGAGGTCCTCGCGCTGGATGTTCTCGATCAGCGACATCGCGGCAGCCGACTCATCGGGCACATCGCGCACCAGGACCGGCACCTCGGTCAGCCCGGCGATCGCAGCCGCCTTCACGCGCCGCTCGCCTGCGATGATCTCGTAGCGTCCTTCACCGATCGCACGGACCAGGACGGGCTGCATGATGCCCTGGACCTTGATGGACTCGGCCAGTTCGGCGAGCGCGCCCTCGTCCATGCGCGTGCGGGGCTGATACCGCCCCGTCTGCAGGACGGCCAGCGGCAGGACGTGCGGTAGCGCAGCCGCGTCGGCCTGTGCGGACGCTTCCGACATGCCGAGCAGGGTCTCGAGTCCGCGGCCGAGGCCGCCTTTTCTCTTGTTCATGCGGCAGGCTCGATCATGGGTTCGGGTTCGATAGCTAATAGCGGTGCCGCGGTGGCAGGCACATCGCCCGAGAAGCGCTCGACCATTTCGGCGGCGAACGCCACGTAGGCCTGGGCGCCCTTGCTGGACTTGTCGAACACCACGCCCGGCATCCCGTAGGAAGGCGCTTCGGCGAGCCGGATATTGCGTGGCACGAGCGTCTTGAAGACCTTGTCGCCGAAGTGCGACTCGAGTTGCGCCGACACCTGGTTGGCCAGCGTCGAGCGCGGGTCGAACATCACGCGCAGCAGCCCGATGATCTCGAGATCGTGATTGAGGTTGCGATGGACCTGCTTAATCGTGTTGACGAGGTCCGACAGGCCCTCGAGCGCGTAGTACTCGCACTGCATCGGAATGATCACGCCATGCGCGGCGGTCAGCCCGTTGAGCGTCAGCAGCGACAGCGCCGGCGGACAGTCGATCAGGACGAAGTCATAGTCCTTCAGATACGGCGCGATGGCGCCCTTCAGACGCGTCTCGCGGCGTTCGAGCTCCACGAGGTCGAGCTCGGCGCCGGCGAGTTCGCGATTGGCCGGAATGACGTCGTAGCGCCCGGTCTCCGAGCGCCGCAGGACAGATGGCATGGGGCTCAACCCGAGCAACAACTGGTAGACGCTGCCGGGCAGCGATCGCTTGTCGATGCCCGAACCCATCGTGGCATTGCCTTGTGGATCGAGGTCGATCAGCAGGACGCGACGCGACAACGCAGCGAGAGCCGCGGCGAGGTTGACGGTGGTTGTCGTCTTGCCGACGCCGCCTTTCTGGTTCGCGATTGCGAAAATCTTGGCCATCGAGAGAAGTGGGATGCGTCAGGTGGCGCGTTGGAGAACGACGGCGCAACGCTCTGCGCCCAGGAAAGGGACTTCGAGCGACACGATCTCGCGGACTTGCCATCCCGCAGGCAGCGCGGCCAGTTCGACAGTCGGTGCGATGCCCTTCATGGCGATGATCGTCGTCGTGGCGTCAGCGAGGCGATCGACCGATTCGAGCATCTTCGAAATCTCTGAAAAGGCACGCGAGACGATGACCGAAACGGGCCGCTCAATGTTAACCGCTTCGATCCGGGCATGGACGGGATGGAGGTTGGTGAGCGCCAATGCGCCCTTGGCCTGTAGCTGAAAACTGACTTTCTTGGCCACCGCGTCGACGGACCAAACCGAAAAGGGTCGCATGATGGCCAGCGGGATGGCCGGAAGCCCCGCCCCGCTTCCCACATCAAGCACCGTTTCTCGCGCGTATGCATCTACCAGGTGAAGTATCGAGAGCGAATCGAGCAGATGAACCACGAGCATGTCGCGCGGATCGCGGATGGCAGTCAGGTTGTAGACCTGATTCCATTTGCCGAGCAAAGCGAGAAAGTCCATCAGTCGCAGCACCTGCCCGTCAGTCTTCTCGATTCGAAGTCGGGTCAGGCCGTCTTCGAGTTGCCGCTGCAGCGACGATGCATCAGACAACGGTCAACTCTCAACCGCTTCGACGGCGCGACGTCCGAGCCCGCGTTTGAGGTGCACCAGCAGCAAGGAAATCGTCGCCGGGGTGACGCCTGCGATACGCGACGCGTCACCGAGCGTGCAGGGCCTCTGCGTTTGGAGCTTCTGGCGCGCCTCAAATGACAAGCCGCGCACCTCCTGGTAGTCAACTCCCTCGGGGAGAACCATGTTCTCGAGACCGCTGATGCGCTCCACCTCGTCTCGCTGGCGATCGACATAACCCGCGTATTTCACATTGACCTCGACCTGCGCGGCCGATTGATCGTCCAGCGAAGGAGCCAGCGAGATCGGCTGATCGGCCTGGTCACGCAGCGTCATCAAGATTCGGTAGTCGATGTCCGGACGTCGCAGCAAGTCGAGCAAGCGGTACTCACGTTCTATGGTCTGGCCAAAAACCCGCAGCATCTCGGCCTGCGAGATGGTCTTCGGCGATACCCAGGTCGTCTGCAGCCGGTTTGTTTCACGTGAAACAACGTCGCGCTTCGCGTTGAACGCGTTCCAGCGGTCAGCGTCGATACAGCCCAAGCTCTGCGCGATCGGCGTCAACCGTTCGTCCGCGTTGTCTTCACGCAGGCTCAGCCGGTACTCCGCGCGGCTTGTGAACATCCGATAAGGCTCCAGCACCCCGCTCGTCGTGAGGTCATCCACGAGAACACCGAGGTAGGCCTCGTCGCGCTTCGGGTACCAGCCTTCCTGACCTCTCGTCACGAGTGCGGCATTGATGCCCGCCAGCAAGCCCTGCGCTGCCGCTTCTTCGTACCCCGTCGTTCCATTGATCTGCCCGGCGAAAAACAGCCCGGGGATGGCCTTCACCTCGAGTGTCTTCTTCAGGCAGCGTGGATCGAAATAATCGTATTCGATGGCGTAGCCGGGACGAGTCAGATGCGCGTTCTCGAGGCCGCGGATGCTACGCACCAGATCGCACTGCACGTCAAAGGGCAGGCTCGTCGAGATGCCGTTCGGGTAATAGTCGTGCGTCGTCAGCCCCTCCGGCTCCAGAAAAATCTGATGCGAGTCCTTGGAGGCGAACCGATGAATCTTGTCCTCGATGCTCGGGCAGTAGCGCGGCCCGACGCCTTCGATGATGCCGCTGTACATGGGCGAGCGATCGAGCCCGCCGCGGATGATCTCGTGCGTCCTCTCGTTGGTATGCGTCGTCCAGCACGGTAGCTGTGCGGGATGCATGTCCGGACTGCCCATGAACGAGAAAGTCGGGATCGGACCCAAGTCACCGTGCTGCACATCCAGACTGGAAAAGTCGATGGTTCTGCCGTCGATACGCGGCGGGGTGCCGGTCTTGAGCCGTCCGACCGGCAAATCGAGGTCGGCTAGCCGGGCGGCCAAGGATACGGAAGCAGGATCACCGGCCCGACCCGCCCGATGACTTTCGAGTCCGACGTGCACCTTGCCATTGAGGAAGGTGCCCGCGGTCAACACGACAGTCGCCGCCGTGAAGCGGATCCCCGATTGGGCGACCACTCCCCCGATCCGACCACCGCTGATGATCAGGTCGTCGGCGGCCTGCTGGAACAGAGACAGTCCCGGCTGGTTCTCGAGGCGTTTGCGGATCGCAGCTTTGTAGATCAACCGATCCGCCTGCACGCGCGTGGCCCTGACCGCCGGCCCCTTGCTGCGATTGAGGATGCGGAACTGAATGCCTGCCTCGTCGGCCGCCAGCGCCATCACCCCACCCATCGCGTCGATTTCCTTGACCAGATGACCTTTGCCGATCCCACCGATCGAGGGATTGCAGCTCATCGCGCCGAGGGTCTCGATGTTGTGGGTCAGGAGCAAAGTGCTCGCGCCCATGCGCGCAGCGACGAGCGCCGCCTCGGTGCCGGCATGGCCGCCACCGATCACGATCACATCGAAATGCTTGGAGAATTGCATGGCAGACCCGCTCGTCGGAAGAGGCGGATTATCCCCGCATCCGCCATTGACCGCCAGACGGCGGTTCCACGTGGAACATGATCGCAGATGCCGCAAGTGTGTGCACACTCACGTTGCAGCAAGCGCTAGGCTTGAATCCTGGCCTTCGCGTTGCGACGCGCTCGATAGGCGACGAATTCGCCGACGATGCCCTTGCGGAACAGCAGCACGCAGACGACGAAGATCACCCCGATAATCACCGTCACCCAGGACCCGGCGCGATCGGCAAGACCGTCCTGCAGCGAGATCACGATCCCCGCGCCGAGGACCGGACCGAAAAAGGTGCTGAGCCCGCCCAGCAGCGTCATCAGGATCACCTCGCCCGACATCGACCAATGCACGTCGGACAACGTGGCGAAGCCGAGAACCAGCGTCTTCATCGAGCCGGCGAGTCCCGCCAGCGCCGCCGACAGCACGAAGGCGAGCAGCTTGTAGCGGTCGACCGCGTATCCGAGCGAGATCGCGCGTGGTTCGTTCTCGCGGATCGCCTTGAGCACCTGACCGTAAGGCGAATGGACGATGCGACGAATGACGATGAACACAGCGATCGCCACGGCCACCACGAAGTAATACATCGCGAGGTCCGACTCGAGCGACAGCGCGCCGAACAGGCGGCCGCGTGGCACGCCCTGCAGTCCGTCCTCGCCGTGCGTGAACGGCATCTGCAGGCAGGCGAAGTACACCATCTGCGCGAGTGCCAGCGTGATCATCGCGAAGTAGATGCCCTGGCGCCGGATAGCGATCGCTCCCACGACCAGTCCGATCGCCGCGGCCACCAGCATGCCGAACAGCACGCCCACCTCGGGCGACACGTTGAGCGCGCGCACGATCCATCCGGTCGCGTAGGCCGCGCTGCCGAAGAAGGCCGCGTGCCCGAAGGACAGCAGGCCGGTGTAGCCGAACAGCAGGTTGAACGCGCACGCGAAGATCGCGAAGCACAGCACCTTCATCACCAACACCGGGTACACCCCGATGAAGGGTACGGCCAGCAGGATGACGATCAGCAGCGCGTAGGCGACGAGAACCAGCGAAGAGCTTTTACGCTGCACGTCAGGCCCCCTTCCCGAATAGGCCGGTGGGTCGCAGGATCAGCACGATGATCATGATGATGAAGACCACGACGTTCGAAGCGACCGGACCGACCAGGACGCTGACGAGCGAACTCGCGTCGTTCCCCGGCCCGAACAAGGCATCGAAAGGTATCGAGAAGATGGTCGAGAAGAAGCCGGCGCGCGTCAGGCCTTCGATCAGACCGAGCAGCAGTCCGGTCAGGATCGACCCGAGGATCGAGCCCATGCCGCCGATCACCACGACCGCGAAGACCACGATGATCAGGTTGGATCCCATCAGCGGCGTCACCTGGATCACCGGCGCGGCCAGCACGCCTGCCAGCGCCGCGAGGCCCGCGCCTGCGCCGTACGTAAACATCACCATGACCGGCACGTTGACGCCGAACGCCTGCACCAGCGGCGCGTTCTCGGTGGCCGCGCGCAACGTCGATCCGAGCCGCGTCTTCTCGATCAGGAACCAGGTCGTGAAGCAGATCACCAGCGACGCGACCACGACCCACGCGCGATAGTTGGGCAGCACCATGAAACCGATGTCGGTGGCGCCCTGCAACGCGTCGGGCACGCTGTACGACTGTCCCGAGACGCCGTACCGATAGCGGAAGATGCCCTCGGCGATCAATGCGAGGCCGAAGGTCAGCAAGAGTCCGTAGACAGGGTCGAGCTTGTAGAGGCGCTTGAGCAGCAGCCGCTCGATGACGATGCCGAGCGCACCGATCAGCAGGGGCGAGAGGACCAGTGCAAACCAATAATTGATGCCGAATTTCTCCAGCATGATCCAGGCGGCATACGCGCCCATCATGTACAGCGCGCCGTGCGCGAAGTTGACGATGCCGAGCAGGCCGAAGATCACGGCCAGACCGAGCGACAACAACGCATAAAACGATCCGTTCACCAGCCCGAGCAGCAGCTGGCCGAACAAGGCCTGGAGCGGAATACCGAGGATTTCGGTCATGAAGGAATGGAAACGCTCAGCGAGCGATTGATGCGCGTCGTCACCGGCGTCGCAATGACGCCAGCGACGAAGGCGACGATCTTACTCAGGACGACTTCTTGATCAGCGAACACACCGACTTGGCCGGCGAAAGAAACGCCTGCTCGCCCGGGACCTTGGCGACCAGCTTGTAGTAATCCCACGGGTACTTGGATTCGCTCTGCGCCTTGACTTCGAGCAGGTACATCTCGTGGATCATCCGGCCGTCTTCGCGGATGTAGCCGTCGTTGGCATAGAAGTCGTTGATCCTGGTCTTGCGCATCTGCGCCATGACCTTGTCCGCGTCGTCGGTGCCGATGGCCTTGACGGCGTTGAGATAGAACATCGTGGCCGAGTAGTCGGCGGCCTGCAGGCTCGACGGCTCCTTCTTGATCTTCTCGAAGAATCTCTTCGACCAGCCGCGCGAGGCATCGTCCTTGTCCCAGTACCAGCTATCGGTGACGAGCAGCCCCTGGGCGGTCGGCAGGCCGAGGCTGTGAACGTCGTTGATGAAGACCAGCAGGCCGGCGACCTTCATGGTCTTGTTGATGCCGAATTCCTTGGCGGCCTTGATCGCGTTGATCGTGTCGCCACCCGCATTGGCCAAACCGAGGATCTGGGCCTTCGAGGCTTGCGCCTGCAACAGGAACGCGGAGAAATCCGACGCGGCCAGCGGATGCCGGACTGCGCCGACGACCGTGCCGCCATTGGCCTTCACCACGTCCGACGTGTCCTTCTCGAGCGATGCGCCGAACGCGTAGTCGGCCGTCAGGAAGTACCAGCTCTTGCCGCCGTTCTTGACGATCTGCGAGCCCGTCACCTGCGCGAGCGCGACTGTGTCGTAGGCGTAGTGGATCGTGTACGGCGTGCACTCCTCGTTGGTCATCCTGTTGGTGCCGGCACCGATCGAGATCAGCGGCTTCTTCTTCTCGAGTGCGACCTTCGCCATCGCCAGGTTGGTGCCCGAGTTGGTGCCGCCGATGATCATGTCGAGGCCCTGCGTGTCGATCCACTCGCGCAGCTTGCTGGCCGCGACGTCGGCCTTGTTCTGGTGATCGGCGACGAGCAGCTCGATCTTCTTGCCGTTGATGCTGCCGCCCATGTCGGCGATCGCCATGCGGATCGCCTCGGCCCCGCCGGGTCCGTCGATGTCGGAGTACAGACCCGACATGTCGGTGATGAAGCCGATCTTGATCGTGTCGCCCGAAATCTGTGCTTGAGCGCCACTGGCGGCGAAGATGCTCGCGACGGCCATGGCGCCGGCGATTCTGGTGAACTTCATAGGTGTCTCTCCTGTTTCGAAAATTTCGTAGGGGCGATGCCGTCGGCGTCAGACGCCGAGGTACTCCTGCAACATGCCCATGTTCCCTTGCAACTCGGACTGCACGAACGACTTCACGATCTTGCCGTGCTCCATCACGCAGAAACGATCGGCCAAAGGCGCGGCGAAGCGGAAGTTCTGCTCCACCAGCACGATCGTGTAGCCCTTCTGCTTCAGCATCCGGATCACCTCGCCCAGCTTCTGCACGATCACCGGCGCGAGGCCTTCGGAAATCTCGTCGAGCAGCAGCAGCCGCGCGCCGGTGCGCAGGATGCGCGCGACGGCGAGCATCTGCTGCTCACCACCGGACAGGCGTGTACCGGGACTGCTGGCGCGCTCCTTCAGGTTGGGGAACATCTCGTAGATCTCGGACACCGGCATCGGCTCGCCGACCAGACCATTGGCGTTGAACTTCAACACCGGCGGCAGGCGCAGATTTTCTTCGGCCGACAGCGACGAGAAGATGCCGCGTTCCTCAGGGCAATAGCCGATGCCCGACTGCGCGACGCGGTGCGCTGCGAGCTTGACGGTCTCGCTGCCGCCGACCTTGATGGACCCCGAGCGTCGACCGACGAGGCCCATGATCGATCGCAGAGTCGTGGTGCGGCCCGAGCCGTTGCGTCCGAGCAGCGTCACGACCTCGCCCGCGCGGACCGAGAAGTCGACGCCGTGCAGGATGTGCGACTCGCCGTACCACGCGTGGAGACCGCCCACCGACAGCACGTCGGCCGTGGAAGCTGCAGCAGTCAATGCGCCCCCTGCGACGCCGCGTCGGCCGTACCCATGTAGGCCTCGACCACCTTCGGATGCTTCGAGACCACCGCATAGGGCCCTTCGGCCAGCACCGCGCCGCGCGCGAGCACGGTGATCGTGTCGGCAATCGACGAGACCACGCTCATGTTGTGTTCGACCATCAGGATGGTGCGGTTGGCCGAAACCTTGCGGATCAGCTCGGTTACGCGACCGACGTCCTCATGGCCCATGCCCTGCGTGGGCTCGTCGAGCAGCATCAGCTCGGGCTCGAGCGCCAGCGTCGTCGCGATCTCGAGCGCGCGCTTGCGACCGTAGGGCAATTCCACCGTTGCCGTGTCGGCGTAGTCCTCGAGGCCGACCTCGGCCAGCAGCTGCAGCGCGCGATCGTTGAGCAGCGACAGCGAGCTCTCGGGCTTCCAGAAATAGAACGACGTGCCGAGGTTCCTCTGCAGCGCGACACGCACGTTCTCCATCACCGTCATGTGCGGGAACACGGCTGAGATCTGAAACGAACGCACGATGCCCCGCCGTGCCGTCTGGGCCGGCTTCTCGGCGGTGATGTCCTCGCCGTTGAAGATGATCTGGCCCGCCGTCGGCGGCAGGAACTTGGTGAGCAGGTTGAAGAAGGTGGTCTTGCCCGCGCCGTTGGGTCCGATCAGCGCGTGGATCTCGCCGCGCTTGACCGACACCGACACGTCGTTGACCGCGACGAAGCCCTTGAACTCCTTGCGAAGCCCGCGCGTCTCGATGATGACGCTGCCTGTGTTACTCGACGCGCCGCCCTCCGCAAAAGGGCTCAGCACGATGAGGTCCTGGCGGCCGACCCATCGTCAGGTCCGCGCGCGTTCGAATCGAATGCGACATGCGATGGCAGGACCATGGGCGGTGATGAAGACGCTGGCGTGTGGGTGAACAACAGGGTGAAGCACGATTCTGTCGCGGGCTTCAAATAAAAATTGCGCGGAAGCGCAACGAAGGATCGATGAAGCCGTGTGATCGTGCGAGGGCAGCGTAGCAGGGTTCATGCGGCGTCTCGATGCGCGCAAACCCTGATTGCAGGCGTGCTCCCGCGGAGATGATGTGCGCGCGATTGCCGCTGGCTTCGCTGACTGCGCGATACTTTCGCATCGCGGTCGAAGTCCGTTCGACCGTCCCGAGTTCTGGAGCGACTCCGCATGAAGCGCCCTTCTACGCTCGTCCTCGCCGCCAGCCTGTTGATCGCGCAGACCTTCGTCGATCGAGCTGACGCGCGTGATCTGCCGTCCATGCCCATGCGGGCACCGGTTCCGTCGTCGGGTGGCGTTGCCGGTGTGCCGGTGCTGCCGGTCCCGCAGGGCTCGCTCGATGCAACGGCGCGCACGCTGCGCGTGGGACCGACCGAGGAGTACACGACCCCGAGCGCCGCGGCCGCGGTGGCGCGCGACGGCGACACGGTGGAGATCGCGAGCGGCGAGTACCGGGCCGACGTCGCCCTGTGGAACGCGAACCGCCTGCGCATCGTCGGCGCCGATCCGCGTCCGCACATGCGCGCCGAGGGCAAGGACGCGCAGGGCAAGGGCATCTGGGTGATCCGCGGCGACGACATCGTGGTCGAGAACGTCGAGATGTCGGGGGCCCGCGTACCCGATCGCAACGGCGCGGCGCTGCGCGTGGAGGGTCGTAACTTCACGCTGCGCAACAGCTACCTGCACGACAACCAGAACGGCCTGCTCGCCGGCGCCAATGCGACCAGCGAGATCACCATCGATCGTTGTGAGTTCGCCCGCAACGGCAGCGGCGACGGCATGACGCACAACCTCTACGTCGGCAACGTCGCGAAGCTCACCGTCAGCAACAGCTACCTGCATCACGCCGTCGTCGGCCACAACCTCAAGAGCCGCGCGAAGGTCACGATCCTGAGCGACAACCGACTCGCCGACGAGGTCGACGGACGCGCGAGCTATGAAGCCGACTTCCCGAATGGAGGTCGGGTCACCCTGGCCTTCAACATCTTTCAGAAGGGCATCGCCGCAGAGAACCCGACGCTGGTGTCCTATGGCGCGGAAGGGCTGGCCAGCGACGGCACGCACGAACTCGTCGCTAAGGGCAACACGTTCATCAGCCAGCGGCCGAACGGAACGCGCTTCCTGTTCATTGCGCCGGGCATCCAGTCGACGCTCATCAACGGCAATGTGTTCGCGGGACCGGGCGCGTTGCCCGACGTGGCCGCGGTGCGGGCCAACAATGCGGTGCAGCGCGAGATGCCGGGCAACGTGGACCTGAAGCCGTAGGGGTTTCGGTAAAACACTTCGAACCGCTGCGCTTCGTCGCGTCAGCGGATTTTCTGGCGTTGCGCCATACACGGAAATGAACGCAAAGTGCGGAGTTTGCTTCCAGTCCGGCCTGCAACTAGTCGGGTACCTCGAGTTTTTATGGATTCGCTTTTCGCCTCGATCTTTACCGAGGGTGTATTTCTCGTCTTGGCGTTCGTGGTCTATACGGCCCCGGTGATCGTATTTTTTATTGGTGCGTGGAAGTGGGCGAAGAGGAAGCGCAGGGAGTTCATGGCGAAGAATCCGAATTCTCGGCAGAGGCGCCATTATCAAGACGCGAGGTCTACGGAAGAGTTCCTTTTTGCTGCAATGCCAAGCGGATTCTTCTCGACTTGGAGTTTCGCACTCGGAGTTGCACTGGTAGGCGGGTTGGTCGTGTTCGTTCATGAATTGTTCAGTCTCTGATGGTGGCCTTTGATCGTTAGATTTGCGCGCATGGCACGCGACGACGCGTGTTTTCGTTTCATGGAGACCCACGACGAAAGTGACCTGATCGATCGTCTTGATGGACCACTACGTCGTCGCTGGATTTGATTGCTGGAGCACGCATCGCATGCTGACGCGGTCGGTCAGATTTTTCGTCGTGCCTGTGGCGACCAAGAGATCTTGATGGGTGAGGACATTGATGTTCGGCTCGTCTTGGAACAAAAAAGTAACGTCACCAGATTCGATCAACAGACTCGTCAGATCTTTTAGAAGTCGTAGCGAGTCGACACTTTGGAAGCACGTGCCATGAAGCTGATTGCCAAGCTCCCACCATCTTTAATCAGCTCTTTAAGTCAGGCTGCATCTTATTGACGGCGAAGCGAATCTTTCTTGCCTTATACCCGAGTTACCGAATTCGATTCAACACCGCATCCCGCATCAGCGGCCTGACGCTTCCATCCAGCGGACTCGAAGTTTGCATCGGTTTTGTTGATAGCTGACCCCACGACGGGGAGTGCGGAACGGGCGTTGCAAGACGCGAGAAGATCATCGATACGGCAGCGCCTTCCAGTCGAAGGCGCTTCAGATCAGCGGCCAACCGGAACTGAACACCGGCAGCCAGCCCAGTCGATACCGACGTCGGAAAGCACGAGGGGCGCCGCAGCGCCCCTCGATGATCATCATCAACGACTCGATCAGGCCGCAAGGCGATTCGCGAGCTGTTCCTTCACTTCGGACAACGCCTGCGGCAAGTGATGCGCGAGCTTGGTGAAGAGCTCGGTGTGCAGCTCGATCTCCGCCCGCCACGCCGCCGTGTCGATCGACGTGATCGTGTCGAACTGGGCCCGCGTGAAGTCGGCGCCGTCCCACGACAGGTCCTCGTAGCGCGGCGTCACGCCGAAGATGTGTTCGACACCGTTCGCCTTGCCATCGATCCGGTCGAGCATCCATTTCAGCACACGCATGTTCTCGCCGAAGCCGGGCCAGACGAACTTGCCGTCGGCGTCCGTGCGGAACCAGTTGACCGTGAAGATCGCGGGCAGCTTGCTGCCCGACGCCTGCAGCTTGTCGCCCAGCGTCAGCCAGTGACCGAAGTAGTCGGCCATGTTGTAGCCGCAGAACGGCAACATCGCGAACGGGTCGCGACGCACGATGCCTTGCTGGCCGGCGGCGGCAGCGGTCGTCTCCGAGCCCATCGTCGCGGCCATGTAGACACCTTCGACCCAGTTGCGCGCCTCGGTCACCAGCGGCACGGTCGTCGAACGACGGCCGCCGAAGATGAATGCGGAGATCGGCACGCCGGCCGGGTTGTCCCAGTCGGCATCGAGCACGGGATTCTGCGTGGCGGCCACCGTGAAACGGGCGTTGGGATGCGCGGCCTTGGCGCCGGTCTCCCTGGCGATCGCCGGCGTCCAGTCCTTGCCCTGCCAGTCGATCAGGTGCGCCGGCGCTTCCTTGGTCAGGCCTTCCCACCACACGTCGCCGTCGTCGGTCAACGCGACGTTGGTGAAGAGGGTGTTAGACCGCATCGACGCCATGCAGTTGAAATTTGTTTTTTCGTTGGTGCCGGGCGCAACGCCGAAATAGCCCGCTTCGGGATTGATGGCGTAAAGTTTTCCGTCACTTCCCGGCTTGATCCAGGCGATGTCGTCGCCGATCGTGGTGACCTTCCAGCCCTCGAAACCCTTCGGCGGAATCAGCATCGCGAAGTTGGTCTTGCCGCAGGCCGACGGGAACGCGGCGGCGACGTAGTGCTTCACGCCCTGTGGGTTCTCCACGCCGAGGATTAGCATGTGCTCGGCCAGCCAGCCTTCGTCGCGACCCATGGTCGAGGCGATGCGCAGCGCGAAGCACTTCTTGCCCAACAGCGCGTTGCCGCCGTAGCCCGAGCCGTAGCTCCAGATCTCGCGGGTCTCGGGGAAGTGCACGATGTACTTGGTCGCGTTGCAAGGCCATGCGACATCCTTCTCGCCGACGCCGAGTGGCTTGCCGACCGAATGGACGCAGGGCACGAAGTGACCGTTGCTGCCGAGCACGTCGTACACGGCGCGCCCCATGCGGGTCATCAGCTGCATGTTGACGGCGACGTAAGGCGAGTCGGACAGCTCGACGCCGATGTGCGCAATCGGCGAGCCCAGGGGGCCCATCGAGAAAGCGACCACATACATCGTGCGGCCGCGCATCGATCCCGTGAACAAATCGTCGAGCGTGTTGCGCATCTCGGCGGGCGCGATCCAGTGATTGGTCGGGCCAGCGTCTTCCTTCTGCTCGGAGCAGATGAAGGTGCGATCCTCGACGCGCGCGACATCGCTGGGGTCCGACAGCGCGAGGAAGGAATTGGGACGCTTGGCGGCATTGAGGGGCCGCATCGTGCCGCCCACGACCATCAGCGCGCAGAGCCGGTCGTACTCGGCATCGGACCCGTCGCACCACACCACCTGCTCGGGTTCGGTCAGGCGGGTGATGTCGTCGACCCAGCCGATCAACTTCTGATTCTTGACCCAGGAAGGCGCGGTCGAGCCGGCCGATGGCGACAGCACTGCATTCATCTTCGATCTCCCACGCGTCGCGGAGCGATTGCCGCGAGTGATAACGAACCCGGTACCCAATCCGGCCGCACGATACCGACCGGGTCGCGAACGTGTTGCAAGAACCGCGCCGACCCCGTCCTCGGACGGGACATGAAAGAGGGGTGGCAAGAATCAAGAACCTGTCCTGCGCTCCCTCGCGACGCCCTGTGTTTCAGGCTTCGCGGACGGTCGGGTCGCTCGGGGGGCGTGCAATGTACCATAGCCTTCCGCCCGTCTTGGCGGCCTCGAAACGTCGGATCCGGCCTCGCGCAGACCCCGTTCACGCGGGCCCGGATCGGCAAGAATCCCGGGTCCAGACCGATGAAGATTTCGATCCTCGATGATTATCAGGATGCGGTGCGGAAGCTCGACTGCTTCTCGCTCCTCGCCGGACATGAAGTCAAGGTGTTCAACAACACCGTCAAGGGCGCCGGGCAACTCGGCGTGCGGCTCTCGGACTCCGAGGCGCTGGTCCTGATCCGTGAACGCACGCGCATCAACAAGGACCTGCTCGGCAAGCTGCCGAAACTCAAGCTGATCGCGCAGACCGGCAAGGCCGGTTCGCACATCGACCTCGACGCCTGCACCGAGCGCGGCGTCCTGGTGGTCGACGGCGTCGGGTCGCCGCACGCAGCCGCCGAACTGACCTGGGCCTTGCTGATGGCCGCGTCCCGTCGCCTGCCGCAGTACATCTCGAACCTCAAGCACGGCGTGTGGCAGCAGAGCGGCCTGAAGAGCTCGCACGATCCGCTCAACCACGGCGTCGGCGACCTGCTGTCGGGCAAGACGCTCGGTATCTGGGGCTTCGGGAAGATCGGTCGCATGGTGGCCGGCTATGGCACTGCTTTCGGGATGAACGTCCTCGTCTGGGGGCGCGAGCCGACCCTTGCGATGGCGCGCGAGCAACTCTTCGACGTCGCGACCGACCGCAACGCGTTCTTCGCGAAGTCCGACATCGTGACGTTGCACCTGCGCCTGAACGACGACACGCGCGGCATCGTCACGCTCGAGGACCTGCAGGCGATGAAGCCGACCGCGATGCTGGTCAACACCAGTCGCGCCGAGCTGATCGCGCCGGGCGCACTGATCAAGGCCCTCAACAATTCACGTCCCGGCCTGGCCGCCGTCGACGTGTTCGAGACCGAGCCGCCGCTGGCGGGCAACCCGATGTTGCGGATGGAGAACGTGGTGTGCACGCCGCACATCGGCTTCGTGGAGAAGACGAGCTACGAGGCGATGTTCTCGGGGGCGTTCAGGAACATCCTGGCCTACGTCGACGGGGCGCCGACGAATGTGGTGAATGCGGAGGTGTTGAAACAGCGGCGCTGAAAGACCCCTTCGCCCTCTGGGCGAAGGTTGGGATGGGGGCTCGCCGAAGGCGAGCGATCAACAAGGCGCCTCCACCGACGCTCGCTTCGCTCTCCCCCTGCCCGACCCTTCCCCAAAGGAGGAGAGAGGGTCGATGCAAAGAGTGCTCAAGGCATCAGCTTCCACTTGCCGTCGTCCACCACCACCAGCACCCGCGAGCGCTGGTCCAGCCCGCTGTGGTCCGTCGCCGTCATGTTCATCACACCCTGCGTGATCGTCAGGTTCTTCACGTTCTCGATCGAGTCGCGCAACGCCACGCGGAATTCCTTCGTGCCCGGCTTGGCTTTCGCCAGCGCGCCCGGCAACGCGGCCTGCAGCAGCAGTCCGGCATCCCACAGATGCGCACCGAAGGTCGCGACGCTGCCCGGACCGTAGGCTGCTTCGTAGAGCTTCGTGTATTCGAGCGCGAGCTTCTTGCTGGTGTTGCTGTCGGGCAGCTGGCTGGCGACCAGCACAGGGCCGACCGGCACGATGCTGCCTTCGACGTCCTTGCCACCGACGCGCAGGAAGTCGTTGTTGGCCACGCCGTGGGTCTGATAGATCGTGCCCTTGTAGCCACGCTCCTTCAGCGCCTTGGCCGGCAACACGGCCGGCGTGCCGCGGCTCGCGATCAGGATTGCGTCGGGCTTCGCGGCGATGGCGCGCAGGACCTGGCCGGTCACGCTCGCGTCGGTCGGCTGGTACGACTCGGTCGCGACGATCTTGATGTTCTTCTCGGCCGCGAGACGCGACGCCTCGTTGATCCAGTTCTGTCCGTAGCTGTCGGACAAAGCAATGATCGCGATGGTGGTGATCCTGGCGGCGACCATGCTGTCGACCACGGCACCCGCCATCAGCGAATCATTCTGCGGCGTCTTGAAGATCCACCGCTTGCGCGCGTCCATCGGCGTGATCAAAGCGGCAGCGGCAGCCATGCTGATGACCGGCGTCTCGGACTCGACCGCGGGGTCGGTCATCGCGATCGCGTTCGGCGTCGTCGACGGTCCGATGACGACGTCCACATGTTCCTCGTCGATCAGCTTCTTGATGTTCTTGACGGCCGTGGTCGTGTCCGACGCGTCGTCGAGCACGATGTACTCGATCTTCTGGCCCGACATCTCCTTGTGCAGCAGTGCCGCGGTGTTCTTCTGCGGAATGCCGAGCGATGCGGCGGGTCCGGTGGCAGAGACGACGATGCCGACCTTGATCTGCGCTTCGGCTGCGTGGCTGGCGACCATCGCCGCCCCGGCGAGCATGGAACACAGGATGTTTCTGGGACTGATCATGATGTCTCCTCCTCGTTGGACTACAGATGCCTCGCGGCTTTTTTGGAGTCGCAGTGATATTTCTGCGATCTGTGAAATCAGCGGGCGCGCTTCGGCCTCACGAATACCAGCGGCTTCGCGACGATCGGTCGCGGCAGCGCACCGTGACGCGCGATGTCGCGGTCGAGCGCCTTGCCGTCCGGGTCCGCCAGCGCCGCGTCTCGCGCCGAATCCAGCGCCGTCGTCAGGCTGGCCTGCGTGAAGCGTGATGTCGCCGCATCGCTGGTCAGCGTATCGAGGACGCGGGCCAGGTTCTCGTGACCGCGGGCGTGCGTGTCGCCATAGCCCTTGATCAGTCGTCCACACAACGCGAGCGCATGCGCCGGCGCCCAGCCGATCGTCGCGACGCGCTCGATGGCAGCGAGCCAGCGCTCGATGACCACCTGCTCACTCGCATAACGCGTACTCGACGGCCGCCAGCGACGCAGCGACGCGACCGCGCGCAACGCGAGATACCCGATGCGCGAGTCGCTGCGCAGTTTCAACGGGAACGCGAGCGCCGGCTTGCCCTGCTTCGAGCGTGCCGCTTCCCACGCGAGGACGCGCTTCGACAGACCGCTGGGCAATGCGCCCGCGACCTCGGCGACCCGGGGCTTGAAGAAGTCGTGCACGGTGACGAGTTCGTCGTCGCGGGCGCCGACTTCGGCGCGGATGCGTGCATAACGCGCCGAACGCGTCTTCAGGTCGGCGACCCGTACCACGTCGTCGAACGCCATCCACAACGCCAGGAAGCGCGCCGTCTCGCGCGTCAGCGCGTGGCCGTGGACACCCGACGGATCGATGCGGTCCTCGAGCGCGAGCACGCGACGAAGACGCTCGACGAAGAGATCGGCGTAGCGACGATCCTGGTAGTCGACCAGCCGATCGATGCCGTGGCCGACCATGTCGCGGACTTCGATCGGCCAAGCCGCGTTGGCTGTGGATGCTGGCGCCGCAATCGGAACCGCTTCCACCAGATCGGGCCGCGCTGACGCTCGCGAGAAACCGCGTTCGAAGCCATCGAGGCTCGCATCGACGCCCTTGCCCGAGGCCCGGATCGCGGCCTCGCAATACACGCGATCAAAAGGCAGCAGACCCGAGCCCGCGACCGCGCCGAACATCACCGCGCTGATCACGGTGCGCGCCGCACGCGCCTCGTCGTTCATGTCGAAGCCGACGTGACGACGGCTGTGCTGCAGCAGCACGTCCATCAGCCGCGCGTTGTCCTCGCGACCGTCGCCCATCGCCCCCTTCTCGCGATTGGTCAGCGCGCGCGAGGTCGACGTGATCACCGTCGTGCGCTCGCGATCGACATAGCCGGCCTGCGCGGAACGTACGGCCTCGAGCAGCTCAGAGGCGATCAGCAGGTCGATGCGTCCCGCGACCGGCGCGAGGTTGAGGATTGGTCGGCGACCGCCTAGCGAGGCCGCCGGCTGCGGAAAGATCTCGACGTAATAAGTTGTGGCGCCGGTGCGCTGTGCGACGCCGGGAATCGACGTGCTCTGCACTGGATAGCCAGCATGCAGCGCGGCCTCGACGATCCATTGCGTCAGCACGCCGCCGCCTTCGCCGCCGAGTGCTGCGATCAGGATCGTGATCGGCACGTCGCCGCCGCCCGCACGCAGCGTCGCCGGCATCGTCTCGAGCATCGTACGGGCGTTCATGACGCCCGCACCTGGGCGCGCCGCGCGACCGAAGCGGTGGTGAGCCACGACCGCATGCGGTCCCAGCGCGTCGGATTGCGCGTGACCTCGATGCGATAGAACGACGGGCACAGCGTCGCGGCATGCGCATTGGAGCCGCACAGGCCGCAGCCGACGCAGCCTTCGGTGATCGTCACGACCGGGTCGACCTTCAGCGGATCGTTCGAGTCCTTCAGCGTCAGCGTCGGGCAGCCCGACAAGCGAATGCAGGAGTGATCGCCCGAGCAGGTGTCCTCGTCGACGCCGTACTTCACGCGCGTCGTGCGCTTGCCGTCGCGGATGCGCGCGGCCTCGACCGGCTTGATCCGTCTCTGCCGCTCGAGCTGGCACTCGCCTTCGCCGACGATCACTTTCAATCCCGCGGTCTCGGTCGTGAAGGCTTCGATCAGCGCGACCATCATCGCGTCGACGTCGTACGTGTAGACCGTCTTCAGCCACGGCACGCCCATGCCGGTCAGCGTGTCCTCGATCGCACGGTTGTTCTCGGTCAGGCTTTGCACCTTGGGCTTGAAGAGGCGGGACACCTCGGTGACATGCACGTCGTCGTCGGGCGACGAGAGGATCTCCTGCGTCCCGGTCGCCGATGTGTAGCCGTTCTTCAGGATCAGCAGCACGACATCGTCCTTGTTGAACAGCGCCGACTGCACGCCCGACAGCAGGCCGTTGTGCCAGAAGCCGCCGTCGCCCATGATCGCCAGCGAGCGGCGCGTCATCATCGGACCAACGCCGCCGGCCGACGCGAGGCTCATGCCGTAACCCAGGATCGTGTGGCCCGAGGAGAACGGCTCGAAGGTCGCGAACGAATGGCAGCCGATGTCGGCCGCGACGTGGACCTTGCCAATCTTCTGCTGGACCTGCTTCAACGCGGAGAAGACGGGGCGCTCGGGACAGCCGATGCAGAAGCCGGGCGGGCGGGTCGGCAAGCCCGCGCCATCGTCACCCGCGAACGTGTCCGCGATCGCCGTGCGACGTTCATTGTTCTCCGCAAGCCAACCTCGCACCGTCGCGAGATCGATGGTCGGCACATGCTGCCCGACGACCTTCGTCAGGCCCGCAGCCACGATCTCGACGTTGTGCTCGCCCGCCATCGGCAGCACGTCCTTGCCATGCAACGCAGTGTCGATGCCCGCCCGTCGCAGGATCGTGGCGATCTCCTGCTCGAGGAACTCGGGCTGCCCTTCCTCGACGACCAGCACCGCGTCGTGATCGCGGCAGAAGCTCTCGATCTGCACCGGTGCGAGCGGGCACGTCACGTTGAGCACGAGGATCGAGACGTCGCTGTCGCCGAACGCGTCGGCAAGGCCGCACTGCACGAGCGCACCCATCAGCGTGTTGAAAAGGCCGCCCTGCACGATCACGCCGATGTGCGCGGCGGTGGAGCCGGCACGCGGCTCGATCACGTCGTTCAACTGGTGCTCGACGATGAAGGCGCGTGCCGCGACGATGCGCTGCTCACCCTTCAGCTTCTCCTGCCGGAAGGTGGCCGGCGGATGCGGCAGCTTCGCGTAGTCGAAGGTCGCGGGCTCGTCGAAGGGATGCTTCATCGAGATCGCCGGCGCGCGGTTGTCCTTGCAGACGAAGCTGCCGCGCACGTGGCAGGCGCGGATCCGCAACTGCATCATCGCCGGCATGTTCGAGGCTTCGGACAACTCGAAGGCTTTCTCGACCAGGTCGACCATGACCGCGTGGTCGGGTCGCGGATCGAACAGGCACAAGGTGGACTTGAGCGCGAAGGCGAGTGAGCGTTCCTGGATCACGCTCGCACCCTCGCCGTAGTCCTCGCCGACGATGATCAGCGCGCCGCCGGTGACGCCGGGCGAAGACAGATTGGACAGCGCGTCGGACGCGACGTTGGTGCCGACGATCGACTTCCAGGTCACGGCGCCGCGGACCGGGTAGTGGATCGACGCGCCGAGCAGCGCGGCCGCCGAGGCCTCGTTGGAACACGCCTCGACCTTGACGCCGAGCGTGTCGAGGAAGGGCCGGGCCTGCACCATCACGTCGAGCAGGTGCGACACCGGCGCGCCCTGGTAGCCACCGATGTACGAGACGCCGGACTGCAGCAGCGCCTTCGTGATGGCGAGGATGCCTTCCCCGTGAAAGACGTCGCCGTCGCCCAGTTTGAGCGACTCGACTTCGCGTGCGAACGAGTGCTCCATGCGGTCTCCTGATTCTTCTGGCCTGGCTAGATGGCGGATTCTAGGAAGCTCCCGTTATGCTGTCGATAGCTTTATTTGTATTTTGCTTATCGACATCATTGATACTGCCAGATTATGAACGTCAACGAAATCGACCTCAACCTGCTCAAGATCTTCGACGCCGTCTACGCGGAAGGCAGCGTCAGTCGAGCCGCCCAGCGCATCGGACTGACGCAGCCCTCGGTTAGCCACGGCCTCGCACGCTTGCGAACGATCTTCGCGGACGCGCTGTTCACGAGGGTCAAGGGCGGCGTCGAGCCGACGGCGGTCGCACGTCGCATCGCACCTGCGCTCGGCGACGCGCTGCACTCGGTGCAGGCTGTGCTCGACGAGACGACGGCTTTCGATCCCGCGACCGCGAAGCGCACCTTCCGCGTCCACATGAGCGACCTCGGCGAGATGGTGTTCCTGCCGCCGATGATGAAGGCGATCCGCACCCAGGCGCCGGGGGTCTCGCTCGAGACCCGCCAGATCGAGTGGCAGGAACTGCCGGCCGCACTCGAGAGCGGCGCCATCGACATGGCGATCGGTCACCTGCCCTCTCTGATCGGCGGCTTCGCCCATCAGCATCTGTTTCGCGAGGAATACGTGACGCTGCGACGCGCGCCCGCAAAACGCGGTGCCAGGACACCGGCCGACTACATCGCCATCACGTCGCATCCACCGACACTCGCGATCCTCCGGGAGAGCGGGCTGATCGATCGCGTCAAGCTGTCGATCCCGCACTTCATGGTCGTGCCCGCAATCCTCGCGGAGGTCGACTACGCAGTGATCGTGCCGCGCACCGTCGCGCGCGCCTTCCGGCGCTACGGCATCAACCGCATCTCGCCGCTGCCGGTACCGCAACGCCACTTCGATGTCGGCCTGTTCTGGACCCGCCGGCTCGGCTCCGAGCGCGGCCATGTATGGATGCGGGCGCTGATCATCGACCTGTTCCGTCAGGCACGACAGACCTGAACCCCCGGGTCGCTTCGGATTGACGTCTCCAGCCGCCACTCGCATAGTCCGCGCACAACAACAAAGGAGACTCGGATGATCAAGGTGCGTGCCCTACCCAAATGGAAATGCCTCGTCGCCGCAATGACGACCACGACCCTGGTCGCCGCATGCGGCGGCAACGACAACGGCAATTCGACCGATACGCCGGTGGCCGTGCAGTTGACCTGCGCGCAACTGGCGACGATGACCGTGGCCGCATCGTCCATCGGCCTGCCCACCACCGGCGCGGCCGTGACGTCGGCGACGACGGTCGCCGCGGCCGGCACCGGAGCGGCCGCGGTGGGCGAATACTGCCGCGTGCTGGTCGACATCAGTCCGCTCGATGCCACGGCACCGAAGATCAAGATGCAGATCAGCCTGCCGACCACCTGGAACACCAAGGCGATGATGTTCGGCGGTGGCGGATACGACGGCTCGATCCCGAGCGGCGCGAGCAACGTCCCCGCGGGACCAGCCGACCAGCTCACGCCGCTGGGCCGTGGGTACGCAACGTTCTCGAGCGACTCCGGTCACCAGGGCAACGCGCTGGGCAGTCAGGACGGTTCGTTCGGCGTCAACGACGAAGCCGTCGCGAACTTTTCCGGCGATGCGCTGAAGAAGACCCGCGACGTCGCGGTCGCGATCATCAAGGCGCGCTACGCGACGAGCGGACCGACCAAGGCCTACTTCGCCGGGGGCTCTTCCGGTGGCCGCGAAGCCCTGAAGGTCGTGCAGACCTGGCCGCAGGACTGGGACGGCGCAATCGTCCTCTACCCGGCGGGCGCGGCAGCCAGCCTCGACCTCGCGTTCGGCCGCATTACACAGGCGCTCGCGCAACCGGGCGCTTACCCCAGCCCGGCCAAGCGCAAGCGCCTCTACGACGCCGCTATCCAGGCGTGCGACGGACTCGATGGCGTCGCGGACGGACTCATCAGCAACGTCAAGGCCTGCAACGCGATCTTCAATCCGTCGACGGCGACGATCGCGGGCGTGGCCCTGCGTTGCCCCGGCGGGACCGAAGGTGGCGACACCTGCCTGTCCGATGCGCAGATCGCGGCGTTCAACGTCATCAACACACCGATCACGTTCAACTACGCGCTGGCCAGCGGCGAGACCCAGTACCCCGGCTTCAATACCTGGGGCACCGACTTCGGCATCCCCAACGCCAGTTCGGTCCAGCCCATCGTCTCGTTCCTCGCGCTCAGCACCACGCAACCCGCGAGCCCGATGCCGAACGGCGCGCCGTACGGCAGCATCTTCTGGGACCAGTGGGTGCGCTTCTTCGTCACACGCAATCCGAACTTCAACTCGCTGACGCTCGATCCGCAGAACCCGGGCATCTATCAGGCCCGCATCAGCGCGTTGACCGGCCTGCAGGACGTCAACAAGACCGACCTGTCCGCCTTCCTCGCGAAGGGCGGCAAGATCCTCATGGCGCACGGCATGAGCGACGCACTGGTCAGCACGCGGGCGACCGAGCAGTACTACGACCGCCTGCGCTCGACGATGGGCAACGCGCGGGTCGACAGCTTCGTCCGGTTCTACGAGATCCCGGGCTACGGCCATGCGATCAGCACCGTCTTCAACGCGGCGTGGGATTCGCTGACGACGCTCGAGAACTGGGTCGAACGCGGCACGCTGCCGCCCAACCAGACCGTCGCCGACACCATCGGCGTGCCCGGCCGCACCCGTCCGCTTTGCGACTATCCGTCGTACCCGCAATACCGCGGCACGGGTGACGTGAACGGCGCGGCGAGCTTCGCCTGCGTGACGCCGTAGCGAGACGCGCGGACCCGGGCCGCCTCGGGTCCGCGCGGATTGACGGCTGCGGCCGCGACTCGCAAAGTCCGCGCTCCACGAAACGGGAGACCCGCATGAAGACGGCGTTCGAAGCATCACGGCGATGGACCTTCGCGGCGGCGGTCACCGTGAGCACGTTGCTCGCGGGTTGCGCGACCGACCCGGGATCGACCGGTCCTTCGGGACCCCCGATGACCTGCGAGCAGCTCGGCACGATGACCATCGCGGCGTCCTCGATCGGCCTGCCGACGAGCGGGGCGACGGTCACGTCCGCGACCGTCGTCGCGGCCGCCGGCACGGGATCCAGCGCGATCGGCGAGTACTGCAAGGTCATGGCCGAGATCGCGCCGGTCGATGCCACCGCGCCGAAGATCAAGCTGCAGGTCGACCTGCCGACCGCGTGGAACCGCAAGGCGCTGATGTTCGGCGGCGGCGGCTACGACGGCACGATCCCCAACGTCGCCGGCAACGTGCCCGCGGGTCCGGTCGATCGCCTGGTCCCGCTCGGCCGCGGCTACGCGACCTTCGGCAGCGACTCGGGCCATCAGGCTGGATTGCTCGGCAGTCGCGACGGCAGTTTCGGCCTCAACGACGAAGCGTTGAGCAACTTCTCCGGCGACGCGCTGAAGAAGACGCGGGACGTCGCGCTCGTCGTCGTCAAGGCGCGCTACGGCGTGACGAAGCCGGCCCGCTCCTATTTCGCGGGCGGCTCGTCCGGCGGGCGCGAGGCGCTGGCCGCCGTGCAGCGCTGGCCGCAGGACTGGGACGGCGCGATCGTGCTGTATCCGGCCGGTGCCGCAGCCAGCCTCGACCTTCAGTTCGGTCGCATCACGCGCGCGTTCGCAGCGCCGGGGGCGTATCCCAACGTCGCCAAGCGCAGGCGGCTCTACGACGCGGCCCTCGAAGCCTGCGACGGACTCGACGGCATCGCCGACGGCCTCGTGAGCAACATCCGGGCGTGCAACGCGCTGTTCGATCCCGCGAAGGCCATGGTCGGCGGCGCGCCGCTGCGTTGCCCGAACGGCGGCGAGGGCGGCGACGCCTGCCTGTCCGACGCGCAGATCGCGGCGTTCAAGGTCTTCGACACGCCGATCACGTTCGGCTATCCCCTCGCGAGTGGCGAGACGCACTACCCGGGCTTCAACACCTGGGGCACCGACTTCGGCATCCCCAACGCGAGTCCGCTGCAGGCGACGGTGACGCTGCTGTCGTTCGGCTCGTCGTCACCCACGAGCCCGATGCGCAACACGGCGCCCTACGGCAGCGTGTTCTGGGACCAGTGGATCCGCTACTTCGTCACGCGCGACGTCTGGTTCGACTCGCTGTCCGTCGATCCGCAGAACCCGGGTCCGCTGCAGGCGCGCATCAGCGCGCTCACCGGCGTGCAGGACGTGAACGGGACCGACCTCGGGCCGTTCATGGCGAAGGGCGGCAAGATCCTCATGGCGCATGGCATGAGCGACGCACTGGTCAGCACGCGCGCGACCGAGGACTACGTGGCGCGGCTGCGAACGACGATGGGTGGCGAGCGCGTCGAGCGCTTCCTGCGCTTCTACGAGATTCCGGGCTACGGCCACGCGGTCAGCACCGTCTTCAACGCGTCGTGGGATTCGTTGACGACGCTCGAGAACTGGATCGAGAACGGCACGACGCCGCCGCCCCAGGTCGTCGCGGATTCGGCGGGTGTCCCCGGCCGCACGCGGCCGCTGTGCGAGTACCCGTCGTTCCCACGCTATCTCGGCAGCGGCGACGTCAACGAGGCCGCCAGCTTCCGCTGCGCGACGCAGTAGGTCCCGAAGCACGACGTAGACTCGGGGGCTGCCTTCCACCCCCGAGCCCCGCATGGCCGACGCCTCACCGATCGTCGCGAACGATCGCCTCGCCCTCTGGTCGCTCGCGCTCGGCAACGTCGTCATCGGCACCGGCACGCTGGCCTTCGTCGGCATGCTCGACACGATCGCGCGCGATCTCCACGAGACGCCGTCGGCGATCGGACTGATCGCCGGTTTCTTCTCGCTCGCGATCTGCCTGGCCGGACCCCTGCTCGGCGCGGCCACGAGTCGCTTCGATCGACGCCTCGTGCTGACGGGTTCGCTCGCGCTGTTCGCCGTCGGTCACTTCATGGCCGCGGCGGCGGCCGGCTACGGGAGCCTGCTGGCGATCCGCGTGTTCACGGCGCTCGCGGGTGCGCTGTTCACGCCGCAGGCCGCGGCGACCGCGAGCCTGCTCGTGCCGGCGGACCGACGCGCACGGACGATGGCCTTCGTGTTCCTCGGCTGGTCGATCGCGGCCGTGCTCGGGATGCCGGCCGGTGCGCTGATCGCGTCCACCCTAGGCTGGCGCGCCGCAATGACGTGCATCGGCGTGCTGTCCGCGCTCGGTGCACTGGCGGTCTGGTGGCGGCTGCCGCACGACCTTTTCGTGGATCGCATCGACGCCGCTGCCTGGCGCGCGGTCCGGGCGCATCCGACGCTGCTGCGCGTGGTGTCGGTCACCGCGATCCATGCCAGCGCGCAGTTCACGCTGTTCTCGTACATCGTGATCGCGTATCACGATGCGGTGCTCGCGACGCCGCTGCTGATGAGCCTGCTGCTCGCAGCGATCGGAGGCGCCGGCTTCGTTGGCAACATCGTCGCGGGCCGCATCGCGGATCGCCGCGGTCCGCCCGTCGTGATCCACGTCGCGCTCGCCGTGATGGCCGCGTCGTTCGCGCTGTGGATCGTGCTGTTCGCAGTCGGTCCCGGCACGGCCGGGGTCGCACTCGCCTTCATCGTCGCGCTGCTGTGGGGCGCGGGCAATTTCGCGAGCAACAGCATGCAGCAGGTGCGACTCGTGAACCTCGCCCCATCGCTCGCGTCCGTGTCGGTCGCACTCAACACGTCGGCGATCTATCTCGGCCAGTTCATCGGCGCGGCGACCGGCGGCTACTTACTGGCCCACGCGTTCACCGATCCAGCCTCGAAGACCCTGCCCTGGGTCGGCCTGCCTGTCTTCTTCATCGCCCTCGCCGTGTCGATCTCGGCCCAACGCCGCATCGAGCACGTTCGTGCCCTTCCTCCGACCATCCGTCCCATCTGAACGTCATGCGCATCCTCGCCATCAACATCGGTTCCGCCGCCCCGTTGTTCGTCCCGGGCCCGGGCGGCACGCGCGAACAGGTCATGAGCGGCATCCGCAAGTCCGCGGTGTCGACCGTCGCCGATCCCCGGCCCATCGCCCTCGCGGAGTTGGGTTTCGAAGGCGACGAGCAGGTGGACCTGACCGTCCACGGCGGCCGCGACAAGGCGGTCTACGCGTATCCGGTCGAGCACTACGCCACCTGGCGGACCATGCGCCAGCAGGCGACGCAAATCGACGAACCTTTGCAGCCCGGCTTCATGGGCGAGAACCTCACGATCGAAGGTCTGCTCGAGAATCGCGCGTGGATCGGCGACGTGCTGGTGCTCGAACCGGCCGTGCCGTCGGACGCGGCACCGGTGCGCCTGCGCGTCAATTCACCGCGTCAGCCGTGCTTCAAGTTCAATGCGCGGATGGGCTTCAACCAGGCCTCGAAGATGATGGTGCAGTCGGCATTCACCGGCTTCTATCTCGAGGTGCTGCAGACCGGCACGGTGACGGCAGGCGACACGATCCGGGTGCTGCCGGGGGCACGGGAGGTGACCATCCACGAGCTATTCCGGCTGATGACGCGGGGCCGAAAGACCTAGTAAGGCAACACACCGGCGTGGGTCATGGCCACGCTCAACGCCTCGTCCTGCGTCGCCAGTGGCAGTCCGCGACGCAAAGCCAGTTCGAGATAGGCCGCGTCATACCTGCTCAGCGCATGCAGCGACGCCAGCGCATCCACGGTGACGATCGAGACGGACTCGCGATCCACCCTGATCTTCAGCGCTGCGACGGCCACGACGAGTTCGCGACGCTTCTCGGCCGTGATGCGCTTGCGCCGCCGGGCACCCTGCAGCAGGTTCGCGGTTTCGAGTACCCACAGGGACGGCACCCAGACCTCGTGGGTAGCCGTCGCCTGCAGCGCCGCTTCGGTCTCGGGGGTCGCTTCGTCCGGCAGGAACCACGCGGCGGTGACCGAGGCATCGACGACGAACGCTTTCGCGTCGCCAACCATCTTCAGCGCCGGCCTTCGCGAATCAGATCGCGGCTGGTGAGACGGCCGAGGCTGACCCCTTCGCGGCTGGACCGCAGGTTTGCCACGGCGTCGCGCGCCTGCTTGTCGACCTTCTGCGGCGCAGGAGGAACCAGGCGAGCCACGACCTTGCCGCGGCGGGTGATGGCGATCTCCTCCCCCGCTTCGACACGGTTGATCAATTCCGAGAGGCGATTCTTGGCATCGAAGAGTGCGACGTCGTCCATGGAGAGATCCAGCGTTTCGAGGGCGCACCAGTTCAAACACTTTGATGGCTAGCTGGCTAGCTTTTGCCTATTCGCAAAATCGACCTGCAGATATGGACCGCTCGGCAACATCGTTCGCGTCACCTGGCCCCGCTGGTCGAGGAAGTCGATACGTGCGGAGCCATCCTCGTCGACCCGCAAGACCAGCCGCTCAAGACCTTCGCCATCCCGCAGGGCAACCTTGGCTGCCTTGTCGACATCGCGGCCGACGAAGAGGCGACGATGGCCACCGACGTTCGCGGCGGCGTATGCGGCAGGCGTCCGCTGCGCGGGCGCAAGGGCGGCGAGCCGCGCGATCTCCGCGAAATCGATGCGCGCTTCGGGACGGTCGCTGACCACGACGCCGGCGCTGCGCGTCTCGCCCTGCTCGCTTCCCACGACCTGGACGACCTGATCCTGCTCGTAGCGATCGAAGGTGAGACTACCGGCGCTCGCATGCACGCCGTCGCGAGTCCGTCCATCGAAGATCAGGCCGCCGTTCTCCGTCCCTTCGTCATTGAAGAACACGATGCCGGCGCTGCGCCGATCGGGGTGGGGAAATTCACGGCCCTTGACGATGATGCCCGGCGACTGGGCGGCATTGCTGACCGTCATCCGCAGCGTCCCGTCGGGCTCGCGCACGTCGATGCGACCGACGTCGATGCGTTCGAAACGGGTCGCCCCGGTACTCGTCGTGACGAAGTAGACCAGTGCCACGGTCATACATCCGGCTTAGACGATCAGCGCCTTCTGAGCCAGGGACACGACATCCTCCCGATCAACGATGCCGTCGCGACGAAATCAACCTTCGGTCTCGCTCGCCCGATCGCTCGCCCTGCGCAAGGCCCGCGTATAGCCGTGATGCGCCCAGCCGTCGGTCCATCCTGGCGGCCACGGCAACGCCGGACCACCGTAACGCTGCACGCCGCGCTTGACGGCCATCACCGGCAGGCTGATCGGCATGCCGCGCGGACCGCTGGTCTGCAGGCGCAGGTTGCGGGTCGCGGCCTCCCAGCCGAGGCTGTACGCGTGATTGGGCAGCAGCGCATCGCAGACGTCCGCGAACCACGCGGTGTGGTCGGAGTCGCTGCCGAGGGCCTGCGCGAGACCTTCGGGATCGTGCGAGGCGAGCGCATGGACCAGCTGGTCGGTGGTCGCACCCGGTGCATCGCCCCATCCCATCACCGGGTTGAAGTTGTAGTCGGAGCCCGAGCCGTACCAGCCGGGTCGCAACGGCCGGTTCACCCAGAAGGCGCCCCGATCGCGACGGCCGGTGAACAGATGCCAGCGCCAGTGCAGGCCCGAAGGCTTCGGCCACGTGTAGAGATACAGCCGCTCGTAGCCCGCGCCGTGCAGCGCGCGGACCATCGCCATCAGCCGCGCGTGCGGCATGTAATCGGGCGCGGCACGACGGAACAGGATCGGCGTGCCGTCGGCATGCGAGATGCCGTCGTCGCTCAGCGACAGGTCGAGCGTGTTGACTTCGTTGCCGAAGCGGGCACTGACCCAGCCGGTGAGGAGATTGACGCCGGTGAGCACGCCGTAGCCGCGCGCCGGATGAAAGACGATGGTGCCTGGAGCAAGGGGTTTGTGTTCGCTCATGAGCCAGACTCTAACAGGCGAGGAACAGCGTGGAGAGGCCGCAGGGGCCGGAGCGGAGTACCCGCCCCGAGGTGCCGCAACTCGCGCAAGAAGTCTTGTTTGCCGATTACCATCCGCCCATGAAGAAGCCCACCGTCGCGCTGGTCTACGCGCACCCTTACGCCGAACGTTCACTCGCCAACCGCGAGCTGCTGTCGGCGATCGACGACCTCGCATTCATCGACCGCCGCTACCTCTACGACCTCTATCCGGACTTCGACATCGACATCGAGGCCGAACAGGGCCGCCTCGAAGCGGTGGACCTCATCGTCATCCAGCATCCGATCTACTGGTACAGCACGCCGGCGCTCTTGAAGCTGTGGATCGACGAGGTGTTCTCGCTAGGCTGGGCCTACGGCGAAGACAGCAAGGCGCTGGCCGGCAAGGCGATGCTGTGGGTCGTGACCACCGGCGCCGACTTCAAGGCCTACACGCCCGATGGTCCGCACGGTCATCCCTTCGACGTCTTCGTCGCGCCGATGCGCCAGACCGCGCGCTTCTGCGGCATGCACTGGCAGGAGCCGATCGTCGTGCACGACTCGCACGCGGACCAGGCCCAGGTCGCCGCAGCCGGACAGCGCTATCGGCAAAGACTGGTCGCGTTCGACGCGGCGCATCCCGCGAAGACGAAGCACAAGCCCAGTGAGTCCGCGGCCGTCGAGACCCCCGCGCTGAGGGGTGGCCCCGCATGACCGTCGACCTGATGGTCTATCTGGTGGCGGCCGTGATCGCGGTGCCTCTTGCCAAGAAGCTGGGACTCGGCTCGGTACTCGGCTACCTGATCGCAGGTTGCGTGATCGGACCCTGGGGCCTGCGATTGATCTCGGACGTCGAGAGCATCGGCCAGGTCTCGGAGTTCGGTGTCGTGCTGATGCTGTTCCTGATCGGCCTCGGGCTCGACCTCGAAGAACTCTGGAAGCTGCGCGGCGCGGTCTTCATCGGCGGCGGCGCGCAAATCGGCATCACCGGCGCGCTGCTGTCGCTCGGCCTGATCGCGCTCGGCCTCGCGTGGCCGTCGGCGCTGATCGCCGGCTACGCGCTCGCGATGTCGTCGACCGCGATCGGCATGCAGGTCATGGGCGAACGCAACATGACCGCGACGCCCGCGGGCCGCACGGCGTTCGCGATCCTGCTGTTCCAGGACATCGCGGCCATTCCGTTGATCGCGGTGATCCCGCTGGTGGCGCAGCTGATGGGCCTCGGCAAGCAAGTCGCGAACGCGCAGCCGGTGTGGCAGAAGGCATTGATCGCCGTGGGCGCGATCATCGCCGTCATCGTGGCCGGTCGCTTTCTCGTGCGGCCGATCCTGCGCATCGTCGCCAAGGCCGACGTGCGCGAGGTGTTCACCGCGTTCTCGCTGTTGCTGGTGGTGGGTATCGCCGAGCTGATGAGTTTCGCCGGCCTGTCGATGGCGCTCGGCGCCTTCATGGCCGGCGTGTTGCTCGCGAGTTCCGAATATCGCCGCGCGCTCGAGACCGACATCGAGCCGTTCAAGGGACTGCTGCTCGGCCTCTTCTTCATCGGCGTGGGCATGTCGATCGACTTCGGCGAGGTGATCGGCAGTCCGGGACTGCTGCTGCTCCTCGTGTCGGGCCTGATCGCGATCAAGTTCGCCGTGCTGGTCGGCATCTCGAAGCCGCTCGGCGTGCCGCGCAAGCAGCGCCTGGCCTTCGGCGCGCTGCTCGGCCAGGGCGGCGAGTTCGCGTTCGTCGTGTTCAACGTCGCATCCGCATCGAAGGTGCTCGACGGCCCCTGGATCCCGTTGCTGACCGCGGCCGTCGCGATCTCGATGGCCGCGACGCCGATCGTGCTGATCGTCGCCGACAAGCTGGTCGCCCGCATCGCGCGAAAGGAACGCGACGCCGACGTGATCGACGAACGGGCTCCGGTGATCATCGCCGGCTTCGGCCGCTACGGACAGATCGTCGCGCGGATGCTGAACGGTTCCGGCTATCCGGTGATCGTGCTCGATCACGATCCCGACCAGATCGAACTGCTGCGTCGTTTCGGCACCAAGGTCTTCTACGGCGACGCCACGCGGCTCGACCTGCTGCAGGCCGCGGGAGCCCGCGAGGCCGCGTTGCTGGTGATCGCGATCGACGACGTCGACGACAGCATGCAGCTCGCACGAGCGGCCACCGAGGCCTTCCCCAACCTCAGGATCCTGGCGCGCGCGCGCAACGTCCGTCACTGGCTCGAGCTGCGCGAGGTCGGCATCGAACACGTCGAACGCGAGACCTTCGAATCGGCGCTGCGTACGGCGCGCTCGGCGCTCGAGGTGATGGGTGTGCGGCCGTTCGAAGGCCGTCGCATTGCGGACCGCTTCCGGCGCTCGACCCTCCACACGCTGGAGCAGATGCTTCCAGAATTCCACGACGAACAGAAGCTGGTGGCGCGCGCGAAGAGCGGCCGCAACCAGCTCGAAAAGATGCTGACCGACGACCGGGAGCGCCGCGACGCCGATCACGGCAGCGGTTGGGGCCGGACCATCGCCGAATCCAAGGATTGATCAAGGCTTCGGCGTATCGCCCGGCTGCAGCGGCGGATCGGCCTGCAGGATGGCGCGACCCGAGACCTCGTCGCCGGCATCCTTCGGCAGTCGCAGGATCAGCCAGAACGACGACGCCGAGACCAGCCCCACAACCAGGAACGCGACGCGGAAGTCACCCGCCACGACGTCGCTGCGCCCGGCCGCGAACGCCATCGCTTCGAGCGCTGCCGCACCCAGCGTGACGCCGGTCGACAGCGCCATCTGCTGCGCGACGTTCGCCAGACCCGAGGCCGCGCCCATGTCGCGCTTGTCGATGTCCGCGTACGACAGCGCGTTGAGGGACGTGAACTGCAGCGAGCGGAAGAAACCGCCGAACAGCAGCAGCGCCAGCATCATCGCGATCGGCGTCGTCGCCGAGAAGGCGCCGTAGCCGATGATCGTGGCGGCCGCGATCAACGCGTTGATCGACAGCACCGTGCGAAAGCCGAAGCGCTTGAGGATGGTCGTGGCCAGCGTCTTCATGAACATCGCCGCGGCGGCCGACGAACAGGTCAGCAGGCCCGACTGCAACGCGGTGAAGCCGAAGCCGAGCTGCAGCATCAGCGGCAGCAGGAAGGGCGACGCGCCCACACCGATGCGGAACAGCGAGCCGCCCACGACGCCGGCGAAGTAGGTCCTGACGCGCAGGAAACTGAAGTCGAGTACGGGTCGCCGACCGTCGCGCAGGAAGCGCCGCGCATGCGACACGTACGCGACGATGCAGACCACGCCACCGACGATGCAGAGTGCCGAGCCGATCGGCGGCAGCAGATGCTGGCCGAGCGTGGCGGCGCCGAGCGTCAGTGCCGACAATCCGATGCCCGACAGCAGGAAGCCGAGCCAGTCGAGCGACGTCTTCAGGTCCTCGACGATCTCGGGCACATAACGACCAGCAAGGGTCCAGCCGATCAGCCCGATCGGCAGGTTGATGAAGAAGATCCAGCGCCAGTGGAAGTAGGTGCTGATGAAACCGCCGAGCGGCGGCCCGAGGATAGGGCCGAGCAGCGCGGGCATGGTCAGGTACGACAACACCTTGACGAGCTCGCGCTTCTCGACGCTCTTCAACAGCACGAGGCGGCCGACCGGGACCATCATCGCGCCACCCATCCCCTGCACGAAGCGCGCGATGACGAAGCCGCCGAGGGAACTCGAGAAGCCGCAGGCCAGCGAGCCCAGCACGAAGACCGCGATCGCCGAGCGGAACACGGTGCGCGATCCGTAACGATCGGCCATCCACCCGCTGATCGGGATGAACACGGCGAGGCTGACGAGGTAGGACGTCAGCGCGAGCTTGAGCGCGATCGGGTTCTCGGCGAGATCGGCGGCGATCACCGGCAGCGAGGTCGCGATGATCGTGCCGTCCAGGTTCTCCATGAACAGCGCGCAAGCGATGATCAGCGGGAGGGTGAGGTTGGATGGCAGACGCATGAAGGTGGGGACGCGGGCAGGCGCGGAGAGTAGCGCAGAGGCCGGCCGACGAACGGGTCGCGCTATCCTCTGCATCCCGTGCACGAGCCCGTCCGCATCATTGCCCACCTCGACATGGACGCGTTCTTCGCGTCGGTCGAGTTGCTGCGCTACCCCGAGCTGCGCGGTCGGCCGGTCGTGGTCGGCGGCGGGCGACGTCACCAGCCTGAAGACATTCTCGATCCCGTCACCGGCATCACGACGCACCGCTTCGCGACGCTCGCCGGCTACGTGGGGCGGGGCGTCGCGACCACCGCGAGCTACGAGGCGCGCGAGTTCGGCGTCCACTCGGCGATGGGCCTGATGAAGGCGGCCAAACTCGCGCCGCAGGCGATCCTGCTGCCGAGCGACTTCGACGCATATCGCGAACAGTCGCAGCGCTTCAAGGCGGCGGTTCGCACGATCGCGCCCGCGGTCGAGGATCGCGGCATCGACGAGATCTACATCGACCTGACCGAGGTCGTGGCCGAGCACGCCGCGACGTTCGACCGCGAGGCGATCAGACGGATTGCCAATGCGATCAAGGCGGCGGTAGGCGCCGCAACCAATCTCTCGTGCTCGATCGGCATCGCGCCCAACAAGCTGCTGGCGAAGATCGCGTCCGATCTCGAGAAGCCCGACGGCCTCGTCATCCTCGAAGCGTCCGACGTGCCGGCGCGCATCTGGCCGCTGGCGCCGAAGAAGATCAACGGCATCGGCCCGAAGGCCAGTGCGCGGCTGACCGAGATGGGTATCGCCACGATCGGCGCGCTCGCCGCGACGCCGCTCGCAACGCTCGGCGATCGCTTCGGGCCGAACACCGCGCGCTGGATGCACGAGGTCGCGCACGGCCGCGACCAGCGCGGCATCGCGACCCACAGCGAGACCAAGTCGATCAGCCGCGAGACGACCTTCGAGCACGACCTGCACGCGATCCGGGACCGCGCCGCGCTGTCGGAGATCTTCACGGCGCTGTGCGAGAAGCTCGCGGGCGACCTGCTCCGCAAGGGCTACGTGGCGCGCAACATCGGCCTCAAGCTGCGCTACGACGACTTCACCATCGCGACCCGCGCGACCACGCTCGTGACGCCGACCCAGGACGCGCAGGTGATCCGCCGCGTCGCCGGCGAGTGCGCACGCCGGGCCCCGCTGGACCGACGCATCCGGCTGCTTGGCGTGCGTGCCGGCACGCTGATGCGTGTGGAGCATGCGGCGGCGCTCTCGGCCGAGGACGACCAGCGCCGTACCCGCGATCTGTTCGACGAGGAGCTCGACCTCCCATGAATCTCCGTGCCGCCGCCGGTCCCGACATCCCGGCCATCCGGACCCTGATCACCGACTCCGCCGTCGTTCTCAGTCGCGGCTTCTACACCGATGCCCAGGCCGCAGCGCTGACCGAGCAGGTCTTCGGCGTCGACACGCAGCTGATCGACGACGGCACGTACTTCGTGATCGAGGAGGACGACGAGGTCGTCGCGGCGGGTGGCTGGAGCCGGCGCGGCACGCTGTTCGGCGGCGACCAGGCGAAGCATGCGCACGGCGGCGCGGGCGGCGATCCCCTGCTCGACCCTGCCTGCGATCCCGCCCGTATCCGCGCCTTCTTCGTATCGCCCCGACATGCTCGACGCGGACTCGGCTCGCGGTTGATGCGGCATTGCGCCGCCGCTGCCTGGAACGCCGGGCATCGTCGCCTGAACCTCGCGGCGACGATGCCCGGCGTGCCGTTGTACGAGACCTTCGGCTTCATGGTGGACGAGCGCTTCGGGCTGACGCTCGCGGATGGCCTCTGCACACCGCTCGTCAACACGTCGCGGCCCTTGATCGAACCGACGCTCTGACGGCGCCACACGATCCGCGTTCGGCTGACGTCAGCGCGGGTGCATAACCTCGCGCCGATCCGCCCGGTGGTCCGGCACGATGCGCCTCTCTCACTCCTGTTCGATCCTCCGATGGATAAGTCCTCGTCGAACGACGAATCACCCTCGACGCTTGCCTCGGTCGCCGAAGCGATCGAGCTGACGGCGTCGGTCGGACTGGTCTACGTCGCTGACAGCGAGCCAGGGATCAAACGCGTGCGACGCGGCGAGCGCTTCGCCTATCTCGGTACCGACGACCGCACCTTGCGCGACGCGAAAGCACTGAAGCGCATCGCCAGTCTCGCCATCCCGCCGGCCTACGAGAAAGTCTGGATCTGCGGCAAGGACCGCGGCCATCTGCAGGCCACCGGCTACGACGCGCGCGGTCGCAAGCAGTATCGCTATCACCCCGAGTGGCGCGATGCGCGCGACGGCGCGAAGTTCGAACGCATGATCGAGTTCGGCGAGGCGCTGCCGAAACTCAGGCGCCGACTGTCGCGCGATCTCGCGTTGAAGGGCCTGCCGCGCGACAAGGTTCTCGCGGTCGTGATCAGCCTGCTCGACGCGACGCGCATCCGCATCGGCAATGCCGAGTACGCACGCGACAACGCGAGCTTCGGCCTGACGACGCTGAAGGATCGGCACGTGCAGTTCATCAAGGACGGTCGCGCCCGCTTCATCTTCAAGGGCAAGGGTGGACTCGCGCACGACGTCACGGTCAACGACAAGCGGCTGTCGCGGATGGTCCGCGATTGTCAGCACCTTCCCGGGCAGCAACTGTTCCAGTATCTCGACGACGACGGCAGCCGGCACGCGATCACGTCGGATCAGGTCAACGCCTACCTGCAGGACGCGATGGGCGACGACTTCACGGCGAAGGACTTCCGCACCTGGAGCGCGACGCTGTCGGCGATCAGCCTGATGGTCGGCACGCCGTTGCCCGAGGCCATCAACGGCCGCATCGGCGAGCGCGCGTTCAAAGCCGTGATCGTGGCGGCGATCAAGGCCGTCGCCGCGGAGTTGCGCAACACGCCGACGGTCGCTCGCAAGTCGTATATCAACCCGGTGGTGTTCACGGCGTGGCGCAGCGGCGCCTTGCACAAGGCGATCGAGGGCGACCTGAAGGGTGCGCCTCGCAGGGCCGAGAAGTTCGCCCTGGCCTTCCTGCGGAAAGAGGCGCGGCTGGCCCGCAAGGCCGCTGCTTCGAAAGATCAGTCGGGCCGGAGTCGCAGTCCGCGCGTCGCGAACAGCGCGAGCACGCCGAAACCGAACAGGGCGATCAGAGCCGGCTCCGGGACCTGAGCGCCCACGGCGGTCCCGTTCAGCGCGAAAGCCATGTTAACTGTGGGCGACGGCTGGCCGCCGACGATGTCGGTCCCGATGCGGAGCCAGTCCGGGTCCAGCATGGCGTCGCGGGTCCAGGCCTGCAGATCGGGCGTGAACGACGTTCCACCGCTGATGGGCCGCGAGGCGGAGAGCCAGTAGAAGGTGCCGTTGGACAACTGCACTTGCGGGATGAAGAAGTAGTGATCGGCCGGCAACAGGAAAGGCGTCAGGAGGCCGGCGTCGAACTGCACCTCCTGCCCCGTCACGGGACCGTTGCCGCCGGTGAACTGGTTGGGCGACGCGTGGACGCCGCCCGGCCGGATCGAGTTCGACGCCGTGAACGACATGTTCTCAACCGTCGCGGAGAAGCTCAATGGCAAGGCCGTCGAGTCGCGCTCGGCGAACGCCACGTCCGACGGCGAATTCACGCGCGTGGGCACCGACGGCGAGCGGCCGGTGTTCGAATCGTTCGGGCACCCGATAGATCTCGAGCCGGATCTGCGTAATGGATCCGAGCGATGCGCCCGAAGGCAGCAGGCTGATGAAGGTGGCGTGATCGACCCGCGTCGTCTGTGTGAGGACGAAGTCATCGGCAGTCTCGATCTCGAAGCTGCCGGTGCCCGGCCGGGACGCGGCGGCCATCAGGCCGTTGACTGCGAGGTTGCTGTGGATCACCGGTGAAGCCTGGACGGTGGGTACGAGCGACGTGGCGCCGACGAGGCCGAGCGCGATGGCCAACTGTGCGAAACGATTCTTCATGGTGCCCTCCGGGGGATGGGCGAAGGAGGCGTCGCGGCGTCTCGGTCGGGTGAACGTGGGCTGCATAAGACGTACCACCACGAGAAACTGTCGGCGAATCAGCGAGATGACGCGCGCGGCGTGTGGCGCGTCGTGACTTTCTGTCAAGTTCTTCGACAGGGCGCAGAACACGGCGTCGGCTTGCAGGTCCGATCGACGCCTTCATCTACCGATACGCCACGCCGCGACCGACCGAAAGACATCCTTGCCCTCCCGACCCGTTCCCCTGCTTCACAAGCCCAGGACCTGGCTTGCACTCGCCGCCACCGGACTGGGCGCGCTTCTCGCGGTAGCCGGCTGCACGAGCCTCGCGCAGAAGGAGCGCGAGATCGTGTTTCGCATCGAGCCGGGTGTCGCACGCTGGTACGACGGCCTGCCGCAAGGGCTGAAGGAGATGGACCTCGCTGTGCCTCAACCGTCGAGCGCGCCGAAGGCCCTCGCGAAGCAGTCGGTCCATGCGTGGTGGTGGCCGTCGACCCGCAAGGACGCCCCGGCCATCCTCTATCTGCACGGATCGCGCTGGAACCTGACGGGACAACTGTTCCGCATCCGCGAGCTGCACGACCTCGGGTTCTCCGTCTTCGCGATCGACTACCGAGGCTTCGGCAAGAGCGAGGGCGACCTGCCGTCGGAGAAAGCGGTGTACGAGGACGCGCGCATCGGCTGGGATGCCCTGGCCAGGCTCGAGCCCGATCCACAGCGCCGCTTCATCTACGGCCACTCGCTCGGCGGCGCGATCGCAGTCGATCTCGCCTCGTCGCTGTCGAACGAAGCGAAGAAGGGCGGCACCACGGCGCCCGCGAGTGGCTTGGTGATCGAGGCGTCGTTTACCACGCTCGCCGACATCGCACGTTCGTTCTCGTATCCGTGGCTGCCGATCCAGCTCTTGTTGTCGCAGAAATTCGACGCGGTTGACAAGATCGCCGACGTCCGCATGCCGGTGATCGTGCTGCATGGAAGTAGCGATCGCTACGTGCCGTTGGGTTTCGGTCGCAAGCTGTTCGACGCGGCGCCCGAGCCCAAGCGCCTGATCGTCGTGGAAGACGGCACGCACAACAACAGCCTGCGCCTCGGTGAGCGCGACATGCGCCGCGCGTTCGGGGACATGTTCGCGATCCGCGTGCCGGCGAGCTGAAGGAAAGAAACGGCGCGACACCGCGCACCGAACACTCGTATCGTTCGGCTTTGCGTGAAGGACCACGATGCCGATCCCTTCGAGCTCTCCGGGCGTGTACGTGCAGGAACGCGCGCCGCCACCGCGCGTCATCGAGTCCCTGCCCACGTCGATCACGCTGTTCATCGGCAACACCGCGAGCGGCCCGCGCGAGGTCGCCGTCAAGGTCTCGAGCCTCATCGACTATCGGACCGCGTTCGGCACGGCCGGCGACCTCGACGGCTCGATCGCGCACTACTTCGCGAATGGCGGGCAGGTCGCGTGGATCATCGCGTCGCCTTCCAGGGTGGGCACTGCAGCCTTCCATGCCGAACTGTCGAAATGCTTCGATGCCGGCGGTCCGGTCGATGCCATCGACCGCTTCCAGCTCCTCTGCGTTCCCGGCGAATCCGATCCTGCGACGCAGGCCGCGTTGCAGATGCAGTGCGCCTCACGCCGCGTGTTCTACATCGCCGACTGCGCGGCCGATGCGACCGCCGCCTCGCTCGGACGCGGACCCGACCCGCAACTGCTCGGCGCCAACGCGAGCTGGTCGGCGCTCTACGCGCCGTGGGTCGTCGCGATCGACCCGGCGAGCAGCGTCTCGCGTTCCTTTCCGCCCAGTGCCTTCGTGGCCGGCGTCTGCGCTCGCATCGACGCGCAGCGTGGTGTCTGGAAGGCAGCCGCGGGGACCGAAGCGACGGTGATCGGCGCGACTGGGCTCGCCATTCCGATCGATGCGCGGGTCGCCGATGCGATGAACGCAGCCGGCATCGACGCGCTTCGGGCGCTGCCGAATCGATCGATCGTGATCTGGGGGGCGCGCACGCTGGCCGGCGCGGGCGGCGATCCGGACTACCGGTACGTTTCGGTCCGTCGTCTGATGCTCTTCATCGAGACCAGCATCGAGGCGGGACTCACGTGGATCGTCTTCGAGCCGAACATCGAGACGACCTGGGCGACGTTACGCGCCTCGATCGCCGGTTTGCTCGACGGCCTGTGGCGCCAGGGCGCGTTGTCAGGCGTCAGGTCCGGGCAGGCCTGGTACGTTCGCTGCGACACGACCACGATGACGCAAGCCGACATCGAAGCGGGTCGGCTGATCGTGATGGTCGGCGTCGCGCCCCTGCGGCCGGCGGAGTTCGTCGTGCTGCGTCTCTGCTTCATGACCGCGACCTGACGCGCGACGTCCTATCGAAGTCGCTTGCCCTCGGCACAGGCCCCGAAGAGCTTCGCGAGCCGTGCCGCGCGGGTTGCGGGTTTCTTGGCAGCGACGACCCAGTGCAGCACCACCCTCCGATAGCCCGCTGGCGTGGCTTCGAGGAACGACCATGCGGCCTCGTGCTTCCTGAACGCGGTCGCTTCCTCGGGCGAGAGGCTGGCCATCGCGTCCTGCTCGTACGCGTAGACGACAGACTTCGCTTCGCTGCGATGCGCGAAAGCTTTGGCACCTGCCGGCCCGAGCCGACCCTCTGCTGCCAGGTGATGGATCTTGGCGATGTTGATCGCACTCCAAATCGAGGTCGGTTTGCGCGGCGTGAAACGGATCTGATACGCGTGCTCGTCGATGCGCTTGCGAACGCCGTCGATCCAGCCGACGCAAAGCGCTTCGTCGACCGACTCGGGCCACGTCATGCTCGGCCGACCCGAGCCGACCTTGTGGAAGCCGACGATGAGTTCGGTGGATGTTGACGCATGGCGGCCCAGCCATTGCCGGAACTTCGTCGGGGTCGTGAAGAAGCGGGGGTCGGTGACTACAAAGCCCAGCGGTTCAGCCGATCAGTCCGGAAAAGAAGCAGCGGCCGACAGCGACACGCCGGTCCGTGCTGACGCAGCGCTTCGACAAACCGGCGGCCCTCGTCCTCACGCTCGCATTCGGGATGCAATTGCACTGCCTGCAGAAAAACCTCACCTGCGGCGATGAAACATCTGCCAGCGCTCGATGGAAAGCCCGGGCCGCCGTTGCCGCGCTAGCCACGAAAGACAGCTTCGACATTGTTCCCGTCCGGGTCGAGCTCGAACGCAGCGTAGTAGTTGGGCGTCGATTGATCGGCGCGGGCACCGGGAGCGCCGTTGCCTGTTCCGCCGGCGCCCATCGCTGCCGCGTATAAAGCGTCCACTTCAGCTCGGCTCCTGGCGGCGCACGCGGTGTGCTGCCGTGTCGAGTGCGGATGGAATCGATCGATCCAGAAGATCGGATATCGAAAGCCGTAGCCGATACCGTCGATACCCTCGCCATCCGGCATCTGCATCGAGCGGTGCATCCCGAGGGCGCCGAGTGCAGTGTCGTGGAACGCGGCTGATGCGGCAACGTTGGCGACGCCTATTCCGGTGTGATCGATCATGGGTTTCCTTCTGGTGGCTTGACGACTCGATCATCGGAGGTGGACGCATGGAGACGGAGGACCGCAACAGTCGCCGAGGAGCCCCTGTCAGGATTCCGTGGCGACATACGGGAGTGCCCGATCCCGGTACATCCGTTGCCGCCCTTCGTACAGATGGAGCGTCAACTCGACCAGCGTGCCCATCTGAGCGGACTGCGACAGGCCCGAGACGTGGAAGCCGGCGCGCAGCTTCGCGATGAGCACCGGATTGTTGAGAACCGAATGTTGGGAACGAAGCGCCACGGCGCCCTCGGACGAAGCGAGTTCGCGAATCGCGCCGAGCAGGGACTGGTAGATCCCCTGCCGTCGACGGGAGGCGATGACGCCGCTGTTGGCCATGTAGAAGACCTGGCCTCGCTCCATCCAGCCACATGACCAGCCGACCAGCTCATCACCCGAGTAGGCACCCAGCCTGAACATCGGCGATTGCTGATGAGGCGCAGCAGAGGGGTTCGCCGACTCATCGCGCAACAGTGATTCCAACGGCTCGGAGGACTGTTGGACTTCGGCGAACACCTGCCTTCGAAGGACAGAGAACTGCGGCTCGACGAACTTTTCCGTGCGGCGAATGACGATCGAATCCATGGCAGGTCGTCGCAGGTCAGCGGCCGTGGTGCGGTTCAGGGCAACCTCCCCCATCGCCATGCCGGTGGCTCCCCTCTCCAATAGCAAGTGAGGAGCATCGCTACGCTCAGGAAGCCCAGCCCGAAGAAAAATTCGGTGGACTGCGCCGCCGGTGGAAAGACGATCGAGTCGACGAACAAAAGAGCCACATAAGCCAGCGACGCGATCCATCCTTGCCAGCGAGTCGGAAAGCCCCAGCCCCATCCATACCGTTTCGCGGGAAACCAATAACGTGATTCAAGCGACTTCGCCTGCGTCTCACCAGCGATATTTTTCTCAGACGTCATCAAGCGCCTCGATCGGGACGAGTTCGGTGTGGTCCTCGAACACTGCGACGTCCAGCATGCGCAGTGCGTACGCCGCCCTGCCGATCACCGTAGGGCATGTCGCCGACGTTCGAGATCTGGGTCGCACCGGCCGCGACCGCGCGCCGCATCGACGCGTCGGCGTCTTCGACGTAGAGGTAGTAGGAACCCGCCATCGCAGGGAATGCGGGCGAGCCCTCGCTGACCATCACCGTCGACGTACCGAGGACCACCTGGACATTGGCGACGCAGCCGTCGGGACGCATCGAGCGACCGGTCTCCTCACCACCGAGGCCGTCGATCAGGAAGCGGATGAAAGCCTCTGCATCGTCGACGAAGTAGTAAGGCGTGACCGTGCTGAAGCCGGGTGGAATGTACATGGCGGACCCGATGAGCGTCGAGGGACATCCACCTTAATACAACTTCAGGCCGGTACCATGCCTCCGCCCGACCGCGACGCGTCGCGCTGGGCCAGCGCTTCGTCGAGAAGCTTCTGCTCGGCCGACTTGTGCGCCGGCGAGAAGCGGACCGACACGGCGCACAGGCCGGTGGCCAGCACGACCAGGCCGAGGACCCACAGCGTCTGCCAGGTCGACGGCGACGCCTTGTTGATGAAGCCGGCGATCACCGCGCCGATGTTGCCGCCCGCACCGATCAGGCCGGCCACGCCGCCCAGCGCCTTGCGATCGATGAAGGGCATCAGCGCATAGGTCGCGCCGCAGACCATGTGCGTGAACAGGCCGAAGAACGACATGGCCGCGATCGCCAGGCCGACCGATGGCGCCTTGCTGAACAGCAGCAGGCCGATGCCTTCGCCGACCATGCAGCCGAACAGCAGCATGGTGCGTCCGTCGAGCCCCTTGCCGCGGGCGATGCGGTCACTGAAGATGCCGCCGAGCGCGCGCGCGAACAGGGCGAGTGCACCGAAGATACCGGCCGCGAAACCGGCGCTCTGCAGCGACAGGCCGAAGCTGTCGACGTAGTAGCTGGCCGCGATGTTGTGGATGAAGATCTCCACACCGAAGCACGCGCCGTAGGTCGCGGCCAGCATCCAGACGCGATAGTTGCGCGCCGCCTGCGCGAAGATCGCCCAGCCACCTTTCTTGCCCGAGTCGACCGCGATTCCCTTGGCACGCAGGTCGACGATGTCGCCCTGCGGCGTGTCCTGCGTATATCGCGCGTAGACGAAGCCCATGACGATCATCGCGACACCCGGCACGATCATCGCCACGCGCCAACCGTAGGCCTGCTCGACGCCGAGGCTGACCACGGCCGCGACGATCAGCGGCATCAGGCTCTGCGTCACGCCGCCGCCGGCGTTGCCCCAGCCGCCGACGGTCGCGTTCGCGGTGCCGACCACGTTGGGCGCGAACATCACGCTGGTGTGGTACTGCGTGATCACGAACGACGCGCCGATCGCGCCGATCAGCAGCCGGAAGAACAGGAACACTTCGTAGCTCTTCGCGAACGACAGCCCGAGCACCGGGATCGCGCCGAGGAACAGCAGCCAGGTATAGGTGCGACGCGGCCCGAAACGGTCGCACAGCGGGCCGACGACGAGGCGGACCAGGATCGTCACGGCGACGGCCGCGATGTTGATGTTGGCGATCTGGTCCCTGGTCAGGCCGAACTCCGCCTTGATCAGCGGCATCAGCGGTGCCGTGGCGAACCAGGCGAAGAAGCAGACGAAGAACGCCATCCACGTGATGCGGAAGGCCTTCATCTGCGGCGTCGAAAAGCTGAACAGGTCGATACGGGTGGCCTTGGGCCCGGTGGCGTTGACGGCTGTAGAGGCGAACAGCATGGGAGCTCCTACACGAAATGAGAGCGGCCGACGGCCGGGTTGAAGGACGGAATCCGCCTAGATCACGCCCAGCTTCGTCGCGATCAGCATCAGCACGTCGTGGTTCGCTGACAGCATCGTCGCGTTGCTCTTGAGCAGGCGGCTGTTGGCTTCGAGCAGTGCGTGGTTGGTCTCGAGCGAATGCGAGTTGGCGGACACGGCGTCGCGATTGGCCTGCAGGACGCCGAAGTTCTTGGCCAGCGCGTCGGAGTTCACGCCGATCTTGTCGCAATTCGACGCCATCAACCCGTGGTTGCTTTCCAGCAGCTCGTGGTTGTCACCGAGCGCGCCCCTGTTCGACTCGAGCAGCGCGTGGTTCGAGATCAGCGTCGACGCGTTGCCTTCAAGCGTCCGCCGGTTGTCGAGCAGCACGTCGTGATTGACCGTCAGCATCGTCTTGTTGCCGACGAGCAGGTCGCTGTTGGCGCCGAGCTTGATGGCGTTGGCCGACAGCGCCGACTTGTTCGCCGCGATGGACGCCGAATTCGCACGCACTGCAGCCGAGTTGCCCGCCAGCAGCACGTGGTTGCCGTCGATGCTTGCCTTGTTGCCCGCGAGCAGCGCGTGGTTGTCGACGAGCGCGGCCGCGTTGGCCTCGAGCGTCTTCTTGTTGCCGACCACGATGCCGTGGTTGCTGTTCAACGTGCCGTGGTTGTCTTCGAGCATCGACTTGTTGTCCTTCAGCGTGGTGCTGTTGGACTGGAGCAAGGCGTTGTTCTTGATCAGCAGGTCCTGATTGCCTTCGACCGATGCAACTTGGGTGGGGCTCATGGTTCAAATCCTCGATGAGGTTCATGGATGCAGGAGGGCCCTGCGCTACATGACTCGGCCGGGAGGCCGCGAGGAACGCGCATCGATGCGCGTCGAGACGCGTGTCACGGGAGTGTCAGGAATTTTGTGTGCGAGGCGGTCTGAGACTGGTCCACGGTGGCGGGCGTCGTTTGCGACGAACGGCCGACGCGGTGGGCAAGTCGGTCGTGCATGTTACGCACCTGGCCTCGTGAAGCGATCCGCGTAGAG
>JANXTA010000013.1 GCA_025356395.1 Betaproteobacteria bacterium | reverse complement strand
GCAGGCTGCTCAACAAGTAGGGAGATGTACTGAGTAAATGCCGAAGCCACGGCGGCGCCGGAATATCAAGCTGCCGGGCATCGTAGCGTTCCGTCCAAGCATGCCAGATGGCGTCGAGGATCGCCTGAACGTTGGCACGGTGATCTAGATCGCGTTGGCGTCCGATCGAATCGAGCGCTGCAATCAACCAGCGCTTGTGCCAGCGGGTCGCCTTCGGGGCATGCAGCTTCCAGAACAGCGCTTCGTTGCGGGTCATGTAGTAGTGGTAATGCGGCGGCCGCTCGGTAGGCGGCGGGGCGGCATGCGCAAGCCTGGTCGACGTCACGACCGCACAGTCGTAGCCGCTGCGAGCAGCACGCACTGCGTAGTCGGTGTCTTCCCAGTACGCGAAGAGACGTTCGTCGAAAGGCCCGATAGCGCGATAGAGCTTCAGATCGACGAGGAGCGCGGTTCCGACGACGATCTCAGTGGCGCCTTCCGCAATGCGCGCCGCAAGTATGTGGGGCGGGAAGTTATGGCCCATGGTTCCGCGTCGCCAGTCGACCATCGCGTTGACGAACTGGAGGCGGGGGTTCGGCCCGAGATCGATCAGTGCAGGCATCACCAACCCGCAGCGTGGGTGAGTGTCTGCATAGGTGAGCAGCGGCTCCAGCACATCGCTGTCGAAGCTCGTGTCGTCGTTGAGCAGCCACGCGTAATCCGCGTTGCGCCTCGCAGCCTCGGCGAGACCCCGATTGACACCGCCGGCGTAGCCGCGGTTGACGGTCTCCGTCAGTACCGTGACGTCCGGATGCGCGCGCCGGATCGCATCGACCGAATCGTCGGCCGATGCGTTGTCGACGACGACGACGTGGATGGCCGCACCGGTCAGCGTCTTGACGCGGTCGATGCACTCGATCACCGCTGCTTGCTTGTTCCAGCTGAGGACGACGACGACGACGGACTTCAAGACGGCTCCTGCCGGTGTGGGGCGAGGCGGCATTATCGCCATCGCTCACACGGAACGCGCGGCGGCTTCCCAAATGGTTGCGCCATTGCCGAAAGGGCGAACGATTCGCCGGCAAAACCGCGACAGCGACGGAGGCTGCTCGGTATATTTCTGCCAGCGCCGTCCAGCAAGAAAAGGCGGCCATCGACTCGTCCGGTCTGCATCGCGGCGCCGGGACACATCCATCAGCGCATGCAGGCCAGCCCCGCTTCCCCCACCACGTCACGCGTGTCGGCCTCCGATCCTGGAAGCGCGGGCTCGCCTGCGTCGTCCGCCTCCATCCCGACCGAGGTCGCGCCGCTCTTTCGCGTGTCGCTCGTCGTGCCGGTCTATCGGGGCGAGCGGACCTTGCGGACCCTCGTCGGCGAGGTCGAGCCGCTGACGCACGAGCAGCGCACGGCCGGCGGCTTGCGCTTCGAGGTCATCGAGATCCTCCTGGTCCACGACTGCGGGCCCGACGGGTCCGATCGCGTGATCGAGGCACTCGCTGCCGAATTCGCCTTCGTGCGTCCGGTCTGGCTGTCGCGCAACTACGGCCAGCACGCTGCGACGCTCGCCGGCATGGCGAGCGCGGTCGGCGACTGGGTGGCCACCATCGACGAGGACGGCCAGCAGGACCCCGCGGACATCGCGATCCTGCTCGACGAGGCGGTGTGCTCTTGCCTGCAACTGGTCTACGCCCGACCGACCAACCCGCCGCCGCACGGCTGGATGCGCAACACGTTCAGCCGGACCGCGAAGGCCATCACCTCCCGCATCCTGGGCAACGACCAGATCGGCCGCTTCAACAGCTTTCGGCTGGTCGATGGCGAGATCGCTCGCACGCTGGCCGCGTACTGCGGCAACGGGGTCTATCTCGACGTCGGACTGTTCTGGATCACGCAGCGCATCGGCCACGCCCCGATCCACCTGCGTAGCGAGATGGATCGACCGTCGGGCTATTCCTACCTGCGCCTGCTCGGACACTTCTGGAACCTGATCCTCACGACGGGCACGCGCCCGCTGCGCCTGATCACGCTGCTCGGCCTCGGATCGATGGTGCTGGCCGTCCTGATCGGTGCCTACGCCATGTACGGCCACTTCGCCGGTCGCATCCCGGTGCAGGGATGGGCCTCGCTGCTGATCGTGGTGGCCTTCTTCTCCGGCAGCATCCTGATGGCCCTCGGCGTGATCGCGGAGTACCTCGCGGTCACCATGGGCATCGTGATGGGCAAGCCGCTCTACGTCGTCGCCACGCGCCCCACACGCAGGGGCCCCGCGCGGTGAGCTGCGCCGTGAGCGATGCCGCGAACCATGCCTGGGTGATCGGCCGCGGGGGCCTGCTGGGTTCCGCGATCGAGCGTGCGCTGCGCCGGACCGATGTCTCGATCTTCATCCTGGAGCAACGCTTTTCGTGGACCGTTCCGGCCGTGCTCCAGCGTGAACTGGAAGTCGCGTGCGGCCACTTCGCCGCGTCGCTCGGACCCCGCGACCGATGGACGCTGCACTGGGCGGCAGGCATGGGCTCGATGGGCAGCACGGCGCAGGACCTCGTCACGGAGACGGCGGCGCTCGAGGGCTTGCTGGGTGCCGTCGAGCGATCGAGCCTGTGCGCCGAACATGGGCGCGTGGCGCTGGCCAGTTCCGCGGGCGCGATCTACGCCGGCGCCACGGACGCAGTGATCGACGAGCGCACGGTCGAAGGTCCGACGACGGCTTACGCGCACGCCAAGCTCGCGCAGGAGCGTTGCGTCCTCGACCATGCGGCACGCTTCGGTACGGGCGCGCTGATCGCGCGCATCTCGACGCTGTACGGTGCGGGCCAGGCGAGCGGCAAGCGGCAGGGACTGCTCACGCACATCTCCCGCTGCCTGATCCGCAACACGCCGGTACAGATCTTCGTGCCGCTCGACACGATCCGCGACTACCTCGCGGCCGACGACGCGGCCGCGATCATGCTCGATGCCCTCGACGGGGTCGGGCCGCGCCGGACCGCGATGAAGATCGTGGCGTCCGAGCGGCCCGTGACTATCAGCGAGATCCTGTCGATCTTCAAGCGACTCGCCCGGCGGCCGCCACGCATCGTGACCAGCGGCTCCGCGTCGTCGAGCCTGTACACGCGTCGCATGCAGTTCCGCTCGCGCGTGCCGCCGTCGCGCTCGCGCCCGCCACTCGACCTGCTCATCGGCATCAGCCGGCTGCTCGCCGCGGAGCGACTGCGCTACGTGGCAGCCGGGCACCGCCCGCCGCTTTCGTGAACGAGGTCGCGTCGATCGATCCGGGCCAGCCGCTCGTGTCCATCTGCATCCCGTCCTATCGCGGCGCGGCCTATCTGGGCGCGACCATCGAGTCGGTGCTCGCGCAATCGCATGCGAACTGGGAGCTGCGGATCGTCGACGACGCCTCGCCCGATGACACGGCCGCCGTCGTCGCGCGTTACGACGACCCGCGGATCCGTTTCGTTGCAAACGCAACCAATCTCGGCCCGCAGGGCAACTGGAACCGTTGCCTGGCTCTCGCGCGCGGCAAGTACTACAAGCTGTTGCCGCAGGACGACCTGCTCGCGACCGGCTCGCTCGCCGAACACGTCGCCGTGCTCGAGGCGGACGCGAAGGGCGAGATCGCGCTCGTGTTCGGGTCGCGGCTGATCATCGATCACGACGGTCGGGTCGTCTTCCGGCGCGGGCTGCCCCGGTCGGCCGCAGGCCGCATCGACGGCCGGCGACTCGTACGCCGCTGCGTCCGCGCCGGGACCAACCTGATCGGCGAACCCGGCAACGGGCTGATGCGCCGATCGCTGGCCGAGCGCATCGGGACCTACAGCACCGAGCATCCCTACCTGGTCGACCTCGACTACTGGTTCCGTGCGCTGGCCTGCGGCGATGGCTACTACACGGGTCACCGGAGTTCCAGCTTCCGCATCTCGCCCGGTTCGTGGAGCGTCGCGCTGGGGCAGAAGCAGCTCGCCGACTTCAACGGCTTCGTGCGCAAGTACGCGGCCGACAGCCGCTACGGCATCACGCGCGCGGACCGCTGGCTCGGCTTCACGAAGGCCCGCGTGAACACCTTCGGCCGTGCCGTCATCTATCGAGCGCTCTTTCGACACCCGCGATGAACGAACCGTCATTCGGCGATCGGTACGCCGCTTCGCAACTGGCTCGACGCGACAGCGGCGTGCGTGCCCGCGTCAAGCAGCTCTATCTGGATCGCATCCTCCGCTTCGCGACCGGCGTCACCGTCGACGTCGGTTGCGGAGCGGGGCAGTTGCTCGAACAGCTGCCGGCGGGGTCGATCGGCATCGAGGTCAATCCGGCGCTGGTCGCCGCTCTCCGATCGAGGGGCCTGAACGTCCTGCAGGTCGCGGGCGATCCGTCGACGATCTCGCTGGGCACGGTGCAGCCCGGCGTCGCCAGTACCGTGGTGCTGTCGCACGTGCTCGAGCACTTCGACGACGCGGCCCGGGTCCTGCGACGACTGATGGTCGATTGCTCGGCGCTGGGCGTCTCGCGACTGATCATCGTGGTCCCGGGCGCGGTCGGCTATCGCAGCGACGCGACCCACCGGACCTTCGTCACGCTCGACTACCTGGCCGCACACGCGCTGCTGGACGGCGACGGATGCAGGGTCGTCCATCGTTCCTTCTTTCCCGGCGACCTGCAAGCGATCGGCAGGCTCTTCATCTATCACGAGCTGATGGTCGTCTACGAACTGGACGCCACGCGTGCGGGCCGCTAGACCGGCCCGGAAGGACCTGGTGCAGTTCGCCAGGTTCGTCGTCGTCGGCGTGCTGAACACGGCCTTCAGCTACGCGATCTACGCGCTGCTTCTCTACTTCGGCTTCAACTACGCCGTCGCCAACCTGACCGCACTGGTCATCGGGGTCCTGTTCAGTTTCAAGACCCAGGGTCGTCTCGTCTTCGCCAATGCGGACAACGGTCGCATCGTCCGTTTCGCAGCGGTCTGGGCCGTGCTCTATTTCTTCAACATCTTCGTCATCTCCCGCTTCATCGCACTCGGTTTCGATCCTTACGTGAGCGGAGCCTTCGCCCTCCCGTTCTCGACGGTCCTGTCGTTCGTCGCGCAGAAGTTCTTCGTGTTCGGCGATGGCGTCTTACTGAAGGTGGCCGCATCGGACGCGATGCGCACGCGCCTGGCGCGCGTCGCATCGGTGGCGTTGCTGATCGCCTTCATGGGCTTCTGGCACGTGCGTTCGACCGGGACGGTCTCGCCCGCGGCTCTGGCACTGCTGGCCGCGTTGCCGATGATGTGGCTGGTCTTCGGTCGTCTCTTCGGTCGGGCGACCACGCGCTGGCTGGTGTGCCGCTCGGGTATCGCCTACGAGCTGCTGGCGGGCTTCTTCTGTTGCAACACGCTGCTTTTCATCCTCACGCTGTTCTCCCCGTTGGGCATGGCGGTCCACGTCGCGGGCCTGGCACTCCTCGCCGTCCTCGGGCACTTCCTGCCGGGGACGCGACAGACCGTGGAACGAGGCGGTCTGGCGGGCGAACTGGGGTCGCTCGCGTGCATCGCGTTCTCGGGACTCGCCGCCACGTTGTGGTTGCGCGACGCGCAGCCCATCGCGCTGGTGGACGGGAGCTTCACCATCTACCGGACGTGGTCGGACCTGTTCATCCACGTGCGCGAGATCAGTGCCTTCGCGCAGAGCCATGGCATCGCATCGGTCGCGGACATCAAGTTCGCGGGCCAGCCGGCACCGGTCTACCACTTCGCCAGCTACATGTTCCCGGCGGCGCTCAACGCCCTCACGACCACCAGCGCCATCGACAGCTTCGTCGCCTTCCTTTTGCCGTTCGGCATCACGCTGAGCGGCCTGGCCGCGTATGTGCTGGTCTCCACGGTGCTCAGGAGCATCTGGCCCGGGGTCATCGGTGCCGCCGCCATCGTCGCCTTGCCCGACCCCTATCAGCAGGGCTTCGCGATCCGCTTCTTCTCGTATCACTTCATGACGCAGGCCAACCTGACCATGTTCTACGGCCTGGCCTGCATCTCGCTCGCCTGGGTGTTCATGATCGAAGCCTGCCGGCGAGGTCGGGCCGGCGGCGTGTTGATCGCGTATGCGTTCCTGTCGCTGTGCGTCGCCTACAAGGCGCATCTGTTCGTGGCCAACGCGTTGATCCTGATGCTGTACCCCTGCGTCTTCCTGGCGCGCGAAGATCGACGCATCCGGACCTGGTGGCGGGTGGTCGTCGCGCTGAGTTTCATCGGCATCTATGCCGTGGCGGTCTCGCTGTCGCAACTGTCGCCGCGCGTGCCGACGCTGCGCTACGACGGATCCGGCATCACCGAATACGTCCGCATCCTGATGGGCGGGTTCAGCGACGGATGGCTGAAGAGCGGTTTCGACTGGCTCTACTACCAGCACCGGCTGCCGTTCGTGGTCAATGCGGTGCTCGACCTGCTGCTGATCGTCGTCGGCTCCTTCGGCCTCTGGCTCGTGGTCGCGCCTCTCGCGTACTGGAAGTCGCGGCGCACGACCCAGCCGCGCGCCTGGGGCTTCGTGCTGCTGGTGACGGTCAACTACGTCCTGATGGCCCTGGTGCTGTCGCTCGACATGCGGGGTGCCAGCACGCCCGAGGAGTTCTCCAACCGGCCACAGGCGTGGGCCTATTTCGTCCTGGTGGCGTTCGCCAGCGCCGGCCTCGCGACCTGGCTGTGGGGCAAGCGCGGCATCCCCGGCCCGCGCCTGCGCTGGCTGGTGGTCCCCGCGGCCGGGCTGATGCTCTTCGTCGTCCACGAGGAGGCGCGTGACCTGCAGACTTTCCCGGAGTACGGGGCGGTCAGCTACGCCGATTTCAATCGGGTCGACACCTGCCAGGTCCGGGCTGCGCAATACGTCCGCGACCATGGTCGCAAGGGCGACCTGTTGCAGGACTCGCAGTTCGACCCGCGATTCGTCACCACGGCGATCGCCGAGCGCCAGGCCTTCGTGGTCGGCAGCACCTTCGGAGGCAGCCCGCATCTGATGACCGAGCGGGTGGAGAGCGTCCGACGCGTGATCGCCACGACCGACGCGAAGGCGCTGCGATCGTGGGCCCGCGCGAACCAGGTCGACTGGTATCTCATGCATCCCGACGGCAGCGCAGGCTGGGACGCGGCCTTCCTCGCGCAAGCGACGTTCCGCTGCGGCGACTACCGCTTGTTCCGCTTCGGGACCTGATTCATGACGGCGACGCGATCGCGTCGAGTGCCCAGCGCGGCCTGACGCCGAAGCCCAGTCCGTGGGCCACCGGCGGTCCGTCGCGCTCGATGCGCAACGCACCGGCCAGCGCGATCATCGCGCCGTTGTCGGTGCACCAGGCGAGCGCCGGGAAGTACACGCGGGCTCCGCGCTTCGCGACGGTCGCAGCGAGTTCTTCGCGCAGCAAACGGTTCGCGCCGACGCCGCCTGCGACCACGAGACGCTTCGAGCCGGTCGCCTTCAACGCGCTCATCGACTTCGCGACCAGCACGTCGACGGCAGCGCGCTGGAACGAGGCCGCGAGATCCGCCTTGACCGCGTCGCACGTGTTGCCGGCATGTCTCGCGGCCGTCGCGACCGCTGTCTTCAGTCCCGAGAAACTGAAATCGAGATTGCCCGAATGCAGCATCGGCCGCGGCAGGGCGAACGCCTGGTCGTCGCCGAACTCGGCCAGGCGGGCCAGCGAAGGACCGCCGGGATAGGGCAGGCCCAGCAGCTTGGCCGTCTTGTCGAAGGCCTCGCCGGCGGCATCGTCGACGGTCTCGCCGAGCATCGCGTACTGGCCGACGCCGGTGACGTGCATCAGTTGCGTGTGACCGCCCGAAACCAGCAGCGCGACGAACGGGAAACTCGGGGGGTCCTCGCTCATCAGGGGCGACAGCAGGTGGCCTTCGAGGTGATGGATGCCGATCACCGGGATCTTCATCGCGAACGCCAGCGCGTGCGCGAATGCGGTGCCGACGAGCAGCGCGCCGACCAGGCCGGGACCCTCGGTCACGGCGATCGCATCGATGTCGTCGCGCGTCCGGCCCGCGTCTTCGAGCACGCCTTCGAGCAGGGGAAGCAGCCGCCGGATATGGTCGCGTGAAGCGAGTTCCGGAACCACGCCGCCGTAGGCCTCGTGCATCGCCGCCTGGGTGTGCAGCCGATGCGACAGCAGCGCGCGCGCGGGATCGGCGACCGCGCTGTCGTACAGCGCGACGCCCGTTTCATCGCAGGAAGATTCGATGCCGAGGACGAGCAAGGTCGCATCCGCTGGTTGGAGGGGCCGCAAAGTATAGCGAGTCGCGATGCACCGTCCGCAGGTCGATGCACTGCATCTTGGTGCGTGGCACAAACGAGTAGCGATCGATCGCGGAGCGCCCGAGCAAACGGCGGACGTCATGGCTCGGCGAGGCGACTGAAAGACCCGCCGCCAGCGCGACCGGGCAGGTGCAACGACGCATCGCTTCTGCTTCCTGCCGTGCGATGCGTTGATTCGCAGCGTGGCACGCCGATTGCATAGATGGGTCTGTTGACCCCGGAGATCCATCGATGCCTTCCAGCAAGCAGGACGCACCCGCAACTGAATCAGCCGATTCGGGAATGATCGAGCAATCGGCCGCGGCCGCAGCCTCCGCCCCGCTTTCGAAGGTCGTCGAACTGTCGCGCCGCCGCTTCGTGGGTGCGGCCGCCCTGGGCGCGCTGACCGCTGCCGGTGCCTCCGTCATGAGCCTGGTCGATCCGCTGGTCCGTGCCGGCGCGTGGGCCGCGGGTTCCGACAAGCCCGAGAAGGAAGAGGTCCGTATCGGCTTCATCCCGCTGACCGACTGCGCGTCGGTGGTCATGGCGTCGGTGCTGGGCTTCGACAAGAAATACGGCATCAAGATCGTACCGACCAAGGAATCGAGCTGGCCCGGCGTGCGCGACAAGCTCGTCAACGGCGAGCTCGACGCAGCCCATGTGCTGTACGGGATGCTCTACGGACTGCAGCTCGGCATCAGCGGTCCCAAGACCGAGATGGCCGTGATGATGACCCTCAACAACAACGGCCAGGCGATCACGCTGTCGAAGAAGCTGGCCGATGCCGGCGCCGTCGACGGGCCGTCGCTCGCCAAGGTGATGGCGAGAGACAAGCGCGAATACACGTTCGCGCAGACCTTCCCGACCGGCACGCACGCGATGTGGTTGTATTACTGGCTGGCCGCGTCGGGCATCGACCCGCTGAAGGACGCGAAGGCGATCAGCGTGCCGCCGCCGCAGATGGTGGCCAACATGCGGGTCGGCAACATGGACGGCTTCTGCGTGGGCGAGCCGTGGAACCACCGCGCCATCCTCGACCAGATCGGCATCACGGCCATCACCACGCAGGACATCTGGAAGGACCATCCCGAGAAGGTGCTCGGCACGCGGCTCGACTTCGTCAAGAAGTATCCGAACACGTCGCGCGCGATGATGATGGCGTGTCTCGAGGCGGGTCGCTGGATCGACGCGTCGCTGCAGAACAAGCTGAAGATGGCCGAGACGATCGCCGACAAGTCCTACGTCAACACGTCGGTCGATGCGATCAACCAGCGCATCCTCGG
>JANXTA010000145.1 GCA_025356395.1 Betaproteobacteria bacterium | reverse complement strand
CATGGGCATCGGCAGCCACAACGCGTGGTGGCAGGACGTGCTGCTGTGGGGACCCGACAGTCGCTACGCGCACTACTTCGACATCGACTGGCATTCGAGCGACCCGGCGCTGCGCGGCAAGTTGCTGGCGCCCTTCCTCGGCGCCGGCTACGGCGAGACGCTGGCTTCCGGCGACCTGATGCTGGCCCTCGACGACGAGGCCCCCGGCTTCGAGGCGCGCTACTTCACGAACCGCTTCCCGATCGCGATCGCCGATCACGCCGCGATCCTCGACGGTACCGGCCACACCGAACTGCACGAGGCCGCGCGACTGTTCGAACGCGTGGCCGAGATCGGCGACCTGCCGCGCAACGACCTGCGCGAACGCGATGCGTTGCTCGAGCGCCGAGACAAGCTGCTGGCCGATGCGCGCACGCTGCTCGCGATCGCGTTGAAGAGCGATGGGGCCCGCGACGCGCTGGACCGATCCATCGCGCGCCATGCGACGTCGACTTCGGAAGGTCGTGCGCGCCTGCATGCCTTGCTCGAGAACCAGTCGTATCGACTTGCCTCGTGGCGCGCGGCCGCCGACGAGATCAACTGGCGCCGCTTCTTCGAGGTCACCGACCTTGCCGGCATCCGCGTCGAGCGCGACGACGTGTTCGATGCGATGCACGCCACCATCTTTCGGCTCTATCGCGACGGCGTGATCGACTCGGTGCGCGTCGACCACGTCGACGGGCTCGCCGATCCGCGGGCTTACTGCCGCGAGCTGCAACGCCGACTCGAGGGGCTGCAACGCGAACGTCCGGCATCGCGCTGGACGCGGCCGTGGATCGTGGTCGAGAAGATCCTCGCCGCGCACGAGGACTTGCGCGGCGACTGGAAGATCGACGGCACCAGCGGCTACGACTTCATGAACGAGGTAGGTGCCCTGCTGCACGACCCGCAGGGGGCCGAGCCGCTAGCCACCTTCTGGTCGGGTGCGACGCTGCGTCCGGCCGACTTCAGGACCGAGCAGACCGCCGCGCGCCGCCAGATCCTCGCCGAGAATCTCGCGGCCGAATTCAACGCGGCCGCGCGTGCCCTGCATCGCGTGGCGCGTGCGGACATCGACACGCGCGACATCGCGTTGATCGCGATCCAGCGCGCCCTGACCGAATTGCTGGTGCAGTTCGACGTGTACCGGACGTACTGCGACGGGCGCGGTCGCAGCGGCGCGGACACGCAGGTCATCGTCGGCGCGCTGCGGGCCGCGCACGAGACCGTGCGTCCGTCGGACCGCACGGTGCTCGCGTGGCTCGACCACTGGCTGGGCAGCGATGCGACCGACGAGGTGCCCGACGTGGTGCCGCAGACGACGACGCGGCGTCAACGCGACGAGCGTCGCCAGGCCATCACGCGCTTCCAGCAGCTCACGCCGCCGCTGGCCGCGAAGTCGGTCGAGGACACGGCGTTCTATCGCTACGGACGCCTGATCTCGCGCAACGAAGTGGGCTCCGACCCCGGCGAGTTCGCGCTGACCGTCGACGAGTTCCATGCGAAGTGCCTGCGGCGCGCGGAAGCGTTCCCGAACGCGATGCTGGCCATCGCGACCCACGACCACAAGCGCGGTGCGGACACCCGCGCGCGTCTCGCGGTGCTGTCCGAGATGCCGCAGCGCTGGATCGCGACGCTGCGCCGCTGGATGCTGCTCAACACGTCAATCGAACATCGCGCGGAGCAGGTCGAGGAAGCGATCGCGGAACATGCGCCGATGACGCCGCCGGCCGGTCTCGCCGCGAAGGCACACGCGGTGGCCGAGTCGGCCGCCGTGCCGCTGCCCGAAGACCAGATCATGTTGTTGCAGACGCTGATCGGCGCGTGGCCGATCGAGCTCGCGGGAACGATCGCTCCGTCGATGCAGGACAAGGTCGACGCCTTCGTCGAGCGCGTCGCCGCGTGGCAGGTCAAGGCGTTGCGCGAGACCAAGCGGCCGTCCGACTGGTCGATGCCCAACGACACGTACGAGGCGACCTGTGGCGCTTTCCTCGATCGCATCATGGAAATCGGGTCCAGTGCGTTCCTGCACGAAGCCGCCGCGTTTGTCGCGTCGATCGGCCCTGCCGCGGCGCTCAACGGACTCGTGCAGGCCGCATTGCACCTGACGGTGCCGGGCGTGCCGGACCTCTACCAGGGCACCGAGTTCTGGGACTTCAGCATGGTCGACCCGGACAACCGCAGGCCGGTGGACTTCGCAGCGCGCCAGCTGGCTCTCGCGACCGATCTCGATGTAGCGACGTTGCTGGGCACGTGGCGCGATGGCCGCATCAAGCAGGCGCTGATCGCGAAGCTGCTCGCGGTCCGGACCGAGAGGCCCGACCTCTTCGCGTCTGGCGACTACCAGCCATTGACCATCGAAGGCGCGCAGGCCGCGAATGTGCTGGCGTTCATGCGTCGCCAGGGCTCGGACCGGATGCTGGTCGTCGTGCCGATCCACGTCGCAGGCTTTCTCGACACGAGCGACCGACCCCTGGTCGACCCGACGCGCTGGGGCGATACCGAAGTGTTGTTGCCGCCGGGCACGGCATCCAACGCGTGGTTCGATGTGGCGACCGGTCGACGACGCAAGAGCGTGTCCCGACGGATGAAGGTGGGCGAACTGCTGGGGGAGTTGCCGGTGGCGGTCCTGCGGGACGCAGCGCGGGGCTGATCGCTGGTGGGCGGTACTGGGATCGAACCAGTGGCTTCCACCGTGTGAAGGTGGCACTCTACCGCTGAGTTAACCGCCCGCGTTTCGCATGATTCCTGCTGCTGAAGACTGCAAAACAAGGCCACCGAGTATCGCATGGCCGCGCGCGGATTTCCAAATCCGGCGTACTCAGTCCGCCCCGACTTCCAGCGTCGCCCACACCGATTGCTTGCGGCTCTCGCGGGCAATCGCATCGAGGGTCGCTCGATGCGCCGCGGTCTCGTCGTCGTCCGCCCGCACGACAATCAATGCGCTGCGATCGATCGGCACCCAAGTCCCGATCCGTACGACCGGTCGCGGCGCGATGTCGATCACCAGGCTTTCCTGCCCACGGGTCATCGCCAGATAGACCTCGGCCAGCAGTTCGGCATCGAGCAGCGCACCGTGCAACGTGCGATGCGCGTTCGACACGCCGTAGCGCTCGCACAACGAGTCGAGGCTGTTGCGCTTGCCGGGGTGCAGCTCGCGCGCCATCGCCAGGGTGTCGACGACGCTGTCGCAGTGCTGGTTCCACTTCGGCCGTTCGAGCCGCGCGAGTTCCTCGTCGAGGAACGCGACGTCGAAGGCGGCGTTGTGGATCAGGATCTCGGCGCCGTTCACGAAGTCGCAGAGTGCGTCGACGATGTCCGCGAACGGCGGCTTGTCGCGCAGGAAGTCGGTGGTCAGCCCGTGCACCGCGAGCGCACCCGGATCGCTGTCGCGGCCGGGGTTGACGTACTGATGGAAGATGTTGCCGGTCGGCCGGCGGTTCATCAGCTCGATGCAGCCGACCTCGATGATGCGGTCGCCGGTCCTCGGGTTGAGGCCGGTGGTTTCGGTGTCCAGGACGATCTGACGCATGCGACTTTCTTGAGGGACTCGATCCGCTCACGGCACCCGAATCTAGCACGCGATGGCGCTCACGGCCGCGCCGAGCCAACACCGCGATTGGCCAGCGCGTCGGCGCGCTCGTTGTCCACATGGCCCGAGTGGCCGCGCACCCAGCGCCAGTCGATCTGGTGCGGTGCGCAGGCCGCCTCCAGGGCCAGCCAGAGGTCGACGTTCTTCACCGGCTGCTTCGCCGAGTTGACCCAGCCGCGCTTCTTCCAGCCGGCGATCCACTCGGTCATGCCCTGCAGCACGTACTTGGAGTCGGTGTTGAACTGGACACGACACGGCCGCTTCAACGCTTCGAGTGCACGGATCGCCGCCATCAGTTCCATGCGGTTGTTGGTGGTGTCCGGCTCTCCGCCGAATAGCTCCTTCTCGTGCACGGCGCCGGACTCCGCAACCTTGAAGCGCAGGATCGCGCCCCACCCACCGGGTCCCGGATTACCCTTGCACGCACCGTCCGAGAAGATCACGACGTCAGGCGTCTGCATGGAGCTCCACGGGTGTCGACGGCCCGTCGGCCACGACGATGCGCGACACCAAGGTCTGTCGCGCACGGTTGGCCGCGGGCTGCAGCACGGCGGGCACGCGCTTCCTTTCCTTCCAGGCCGGACCGATCAGTTGCATGCCCTGCACGCGCTTGACCGCATGCACCATGTAGATCGCACCGCCGAACGACCACCAGCGATCGCCCGCGTTCTCCATGAAGCCGAAGCGCGCCTGCCAGCGCTCCGCGTTGAAC
>JANXTA010000002.1 GCA_025356395.1 Betaproteobacteria bacterium | reverse complement strand
CGACCGGCCTGGGCATCGCGTTCCGCGAGAGCGGCATGAAGATGCTCGACGACCTGCACGGCACCTTCGCGCTGGCGCTGGTCGATCCGCAGCGGCAGACCGTCCTGCTCGCGGTCGATCGACTCGGCATCGAGACGATCTGCTACGCGACCGACGACGGCCGGCTGCACTACGCGAACGACGCGGGCACGGTGGCGGCGCGACTGCGCGGCGAACACGCGATGGATCTCGGCACGCGCGGCGGCCTCGATTCGCAGGCCATCTTCGACTACCTCTACTTCCACTGCATCCCTGCCCCCGCCACGGTCTATCGCGACGTGTCGCGGTTGTTGCCTGGTCACGCACTGCAGTTCGACGGAGATGGAGTGAGGGTCGCGCCCTACTGGGTGCCGAGCTACGAGCAACGCAGCCACGATCCGGTCCCGAAGCTCGAGTCGGAATTCCTCGCGGTGGTGAAAGCCTCCGTCGCCCGCGCGATCGACGGCGCGAGCCGACCGGCCTGCTTCCTGTCCGGCGGCACCGATTCGTCGACCGTCGCCGGCATGCTCGGCGCGGTGACGGGCACGGCACCGCAGGGCTATTCGATCGGCTTCGATGCAGACGGCTTCGACGAGATGAGCTACGCGCGCATCGCGGCGAAGCGCTTCGGGGTCGAGCATCACGAGTACTACATCACGCCGGCCGATCTCGTCGCGAGCATCCCCGACATCGCCGCGACCTACGACCAGCCGTTCGGCAACTCGTCGGTATTGCCGACCTACTACTGCGCGAAGATGGCCGCCGCCGACGGCGTGGATCGCATGCTCGGCGGCGACGGTGGCGACGAACTGTTCGGTGGCAACACGCGATACGCGAAGCAACGGGTGTTCGACTACTTCGACCGCGCACCCGGAGTCGTGCGCAGCGTGTTGCGCGGTGCGCTAGCGCCGACTGCCTGGGAATCGGTGCCGGTCGTGAAGAAGGCGCGCAGCTACGTGCAGCAGGCGAGCGTGCCGATGCCCGACCGCATGCAGACCTACAACCTGCTGATGCGCATCGGCGTCGACCAGATCTTCGAACCGTCGTTCCTCGCGACGGTGGATGTCGATGCGCCGATGAAGCAGATGCGCGGCTGGTACGGAAGATCGGATGCGACCAGCCTCCTCAATCGCATGCTTGCTTTCGATCTCAAGTACACGCTGACCGACAACGACTTGCCGAAGGTCGTGACGGCCTGTCGACTGGCGGGCGTGGATGCCGCGTTCCCCTTCCTCGACGATGCGGTCGTCGCCTTCGGCGAGAAGCTCGATCCGGAGCTCAAGCTGAAGGGTCTCAAGCTGCGCTGGTTCTTCAAGCACGCGCTGCGCGACTTCCTGCCACCCGAGATCCTGACCAAGTCCAAGCACGGCTTCGGACTGCCTTTCGGCATCTGGCTGGGCCGGGACCAGCACCTCAATCAGCTGGCGTTCGCGAGCCTGGAATCGTTGAAGCAGCGCGGCATCGTCCGCACCGCGTTCATCGATCAGTTACGCGCGGACCTGCTCGCGGACCACGCGACGTATTACGGCGAGCTGGTGTGGGTGCTGATGATGCTGGAGCAGTGGTTGCAGACGCACCGGGAGGAGGTGACTTCACGCGGCGCCGATGAATCGCTAGCGTCGTAGCGCGGCGGCCGCGAGGTGGCGCCAGCCGTCCAGCTTCAATGGCACCAGCCGGATCAACCGAAGGGCGAAGCGCACCGCATCACGAAAGTTCCTTTGCGCACGGAAGTGATAACAGAACGTCGAGTAGACCCTCTGCAAGCGACGATCGATGTCGGCTCCGAACGACGCGAACCCCGCGTCTTCCTTCGCAGCCAGCAGCATGCGGTCCTCGCCGAAATACATCGGCCGTCCCGACTTAGTCAGGCTGCCACTGCGGACGCGATAGATCCCGGCGTCGAGAGGAGACACGTACAGATCCTCAGTCTTTGCCAGACGTAGCCAGAGGTCGTAGTCCTCGGCGCAGCTAAGCGTTTCATTGAAGCCGCCCAGTGACTGAATCAAATCGCGGCGGACTTGCACGGTCATGATCCCGATGCAACCACAGTTCAACAGAACGTCAACCGGACGACGTAATCGCGAAACCCGACCTTTGGTGTAGTCGTCGGCGATGTGCCGGTACAGGCACGGCGATCGTCGACTGACCGGCACCGGCTTCGTACGCGCTTCCCCATCGCCAAGTTCGAAGTGCGCTGCCCTCCAAGACGCCGTCGGAAGACTTGCGAACATTTCTTGCTGACGGCTCAGAAAGTCGGCGTGAAGCAAGTCATCTGAGTCCAGAAATCCGATCCAACTGCCCCGTGCAGCGAAGACGCCCGTATTGCGAGCGCCAGCCGCGCCTTTCGCACGAATGTTTTGCAGCACACGCACCGAGGGCGACATGGCGCGTGCCTCGTCGAGAGCATCGAGCGTCGCGCGATCGGTGCTGCCATCGTCCACGACCAGTAGTTCCCACATGGACGACGATCGCGCCGCGAATAGTTGCTGGTGGACGATGGAGCGAACCGAATCGAGCAGAATGCGTCCCGTGTCATAAACCGGCATGACGATCGAGATCACGAGCGATGGATCGTTGGTCGGAGAAAGCACTGTGTTTGTCATGCGGTTCAGCTCGTCCCGATAAATGTGGGTGCCGCGCGCCTGGTCTGCAGATCCGCATTTCTACTCAAATCTCAAACGTCGCGAACTTCTGGTGCAAAACATTTCCATCACGGTTGTCATGCCGGTGTACAACACCGGCGATTATCTTATTGAAGCCGTCGAGTCGGTGCTAGCTCAGAAAGGCGTCGATGATTTAGCGATGGAGTTGCTGATTGTCAACGACCGCAGCACTGACCCAGGGACGCTCGACATCCTGAAATCGTTCGCGCAATCCGCCCCCCGCATCCGTGTCCTGCAGAACCACGGTCGCAAAGGAGTTTCGGGTGCTCGCAACATGGGCATTCGTGAAGCCAGAGGCGAGTGGATCGCGTTCATGGATTCTGACGACTACTTCCTGCCCGATGCGCTGGCGTTGCATTGGCAGCTCGCGCAGTCCACGCCATCGGCACAATGGATTGCAGGACTGTTCTTCATGCGGAGGGGCGCGGCAATCGACCGAACCGATCTGGCGAAACGCTCACCCAACCTGTTCTCGCTGATCGGCGACAACTATCGCGCCAATCGCCCGACACGCCTCGAGCGTCCCGTGGACGCATTCGCTCGAAACTGCATTCTGGCGCCTCCAGCCGTGCTCATCAAACGCGAGCTGATCATGCGCAAAGGCATGTTCGATGAAAACCTGAAGCGCGCGGAGGACTATCACCTCTGGTTCAAGTGCGCCGTAGACACCGACCTCTGGATCATTCCGAAAGAGGTCTATATCCACCGCTTTCGTGAAGGCAGCCTGACCACGGGTGACGAACCGATTTTCTTTCATGAGCACCTGATGCTCGATCTGATGCTCGAAGACACTGCCTTCGAACCTCATCGTTCGGTACTGCTGCGCCGCTTCGACGTGATCATGACCGACTATTGTCACTTCTTCCGCGCGGGCCGCGCGTACGCAACCGCTCGGCATTGGGCCATCAACTGGCTTCGGAGACGACCTTTCCAGGTCGCAGCCTGGAAGCAACTGGTCGCCGCGGCGCTACATCGATGAAGTCGGGTTCCCGCTCATCGAAGCAGATTCTGAGCAAGCCTCATACCGAATTTATTGGTGGTCAAGTCCCAGGGAGTGAAGCGCGCTAGTTGATAGCGGTCGCTGTTACGTTTAGACACGCCCCACGCCGTCGAGACCGCGGCATCGAAACCCATCTCCCGGACCAGCGCGACATGCGACGCTTCGTAGTCGCGATCGGGCTTGCCGTTGGGGTAGGCGAACAGCTTCACCCTTTCGTTGAGCGTCTCTTCGAGG
>JANXTA010000159.1 GCA_025356395.1 Betaproteobacteria bacterium | reverse complement strand
GTTCGCTGGGCGCGCGGCCAGTCTCGGCCAGTTCGACGATCTGATTTCGAAATTCCTTCGGATACGGCGGTCTGCTTCTTGCATCATGGACTCCTTCTTTGCTAAGGATCGGGGCTCCACGAAAACGGGTCAACTTCAGTTCGCCCGACGGGGCGATAAGCCGGGCCGCCCTAAATCTCACCCCTTGTAGCAGCACCGATCGTGCGCTGGCGGGCCGCGCGCCGCACTTGTGCACGAAGATCGCTATATCCTTACAGGGGCTAAGGCTGGCTGCCTCGTTGAGGCATGGCCAGCTCTTTCCTCAGCGCATCGACGTCTTCCAGCGCAGACTCTGCAGCGTCGTTTGCGTCTTGGAGCTCGGTCTTCATCTCTTCGACCTCGCTCTTGAGCGTCTCGACCTCCGACTCAAGTTCTTCGCGCTGATGCTCGAGCGTTTCCACAGCACCCTGGATCGCTGACAACCGGGCCTCAATCTTGTCGCGCTGAGAGTCGCAACCGGCTAGGAGGAGAAGAAGAACGCACGCGGCAAGATGTCGAGGGGTCGTCGGCCGATTATGCCGTTGGCCTAAGGGATTTAGATTTACTCGAAAGCGCCTGGGTATCGCTGCTCGCAGGAAACCTGCGGGGGATCTCAGCGCCCACGGTGCCGCTTCATCGGTTCGACCCAAATCTATAGGACGCTCGAAAGACCCTTTACGCCGCTCAAGGACGGAATTAATTAGCTGAAGGACGCAGGAGCTGACGTGCCTGGCGCGATTCGCACGGCACTCTGTCGCGTGCACGCCGTCACCGGACCTTTGATGTGGGGTTAAACGTGGGGTAGACGCGAGTGACTACTGCTAATCCGCTGATAAATAACGAGAAGTTTCACCCGCTTGGCGGAGACGAAGGGATTCGAACCCTTGATCCAGTTTTTGACCAGATGCTCCCTTAGCAGGGGAGTGCCTTCGACCACTCGGCCACGTCTCCGTGCGGACGCGTCGCGCGCCTAGCAAAGCTTTCGGAGTTTAACGGCTTGTGATGCCCTGGGCAAATTGGCACGACCAGTCGTTCGTTTCAATTGCAGCCACCGCTGTCCGCGCGCCTCACCCATGGAACTGCCCAATCTTTTCGAGCGATCGAGGAGATGGCGATCCCTTCGTTTGGAGATTCATCGACGTCATCCAAGCTCATCACAGCAGCGCTCCTGTGCACGTTGTTCTACAGCGGCGCATCGTCGGCCATCGTGATCGACGGCGCTTACGACGCCGCGTATGGCGCGGCCGCGTCAACCGTCGCGTTCAGTCCGGCCGCTCCGGAAGGCAACTTTGGCGCGCCCACGTCGGCCAGCGACACGACTGCGTAATCGATCTACTTTCATGACGAAGGCGGCTTCTACTACCGCTTCCTCAAATCGGCGACGCCCACGGGACTTTCCTTCGCGAACCTTTACTTCGATCTGGATCCGGCCAACAACAACGGCTCCGACATCGGCATCGAAGTGACCAACTCGCGGGCATTCGTCGCAGGTCAAGGCACCTACGCGCCGGTGACAGGGCTCCAGTTCATCGTCAGCGCCGACGGCACAGGCATCGAGTTCATCGTTCCGAATTCAACGTTCACCTCGGCCATCGTCGGCCCCAACTACAGCGGCCCGCTGGCGTCGGCGGGCGGTTCCGTCGTCCTGCGTCTGTCGCAGTCGTTCGGCTATTCGGTCGCCGGCGGTGCCAACTTCGGGGCGAACCGCCTCGGCGCCGTGACGCTGGTCAGTGCGATTGCCGTCCCCGAGCCGGAGACGGTCGCTATGCTGGGCCTGGGCCTGGGCGCCCTGGCGCTGTCGCGTCGTTGCGTGAAGAAGGCGACTACCGGAGTCGAAAGATCGAAAGTACGCCAAGGAAAGGCCGCGCTCAGCGGCCTTTTTTTGGTGGGCGACCCGTCCTGCCCGGCGTCCACACTTGGAGGTGAAGAACGGACCGCCAGACGAGCAGGGCAATCGCACGCTGAAGGCAGCCGCTCGACCGGCCAAGTAGAAAGCGGTCGGACTGCCATCGAAGTGCTTTGAAGGCGTCGCGCAAGACCTGCGGCACGAACCGCCTGGTCCCTGTGCTAATTTCGACCGATGCCCGCATCCCCCGAGATCCTCGCCCTGCCCAAGGTCTTGCTGCACGAGCACCTCGACGGTGGCCTCCGTCCCGCCACGCTGCTCGACCTCTTGAACGCGCGCGGCATCGAGTCGCCCGCCACCACGCCTGCCGCGATGGAGGACTGGTTCGTCGCACGCGCCCACGCAGGGTCGCTCGTCGAATACCTGCGCGGCTTCGGGCTCACCGTCGCGGCAATGGCGACGCCCGACGCGATGGAGCGGGTGGCGTTCGAAGCCGCCGAGGATGCGCATCGCGACGGCTGCGTGCTGGCCGAATTCCGCATCGCGCCCGAGCTGTTCGATCCACACGGCGTCAGCGCCGAAGCGGCGACCGAGGCTCTCGTCGCGGGCCTGGCGCGAGCGCGCCGGGACACCGGAATGGACTGCGGCCTGATCGTCTGCGCGATGCGCCATCACCCCGAAGCCGACGTCGCGCGCAGCGGTGAGCTGGCTCTGCGCTATCGCGACCGTGGCGTCATCGGCTTCGATCTCGCCGGCCCGGAGGCGGGCTTCCCCGCGACCATGCATGTCGCGACGCTGACCCGTCTTCGCGAGGCGGGCCTGCCGTTGACGCTGCATGCGGGCGAGGCCGATGTCGCGGAACGCGTGCTCGAGGCGGTCGAACTCGGGGCCACGCGCATCGGCCACGGCGTGCGTCTGGCCGACGCGATCGGCGATCAGGCGCGCGGCTACCTGGTCGACGCGATCCGCGAACGGGGCGTGCACCTCGAGGTCTGCCCGACCAGCAACGTGCACACCGGCGCGGCCACCTCGATCGCATCACATCCGATCGGCCCGCTCTGGCGAGCCGGCGTCTCGCTCTCGTATCACACCGACAACCGCCTGATGTCGTGCATCGACATGTCCGGCGAGGCGACCAGCCTGATGGCGGAGGGCGGCTTCACGACGATCGACCTGATCCGGATGGGTCTGCAGGCCGCGCGTGCTTCGTTCCTGCCCGAGGACGCGCGCATCAGGGCGCGAAATGCGCTCCAGCGATGGGCCGAGGTCCGAGGTCTCCCGATCGTCGATTGAACCGCGGTCGTCAGCCCGCGTGTTCCAGGTCGAACGCCTTGTGCAGGGCGCGCACGGCGAGCTCCATGTACTTGTCGTCGATGATCACGGAGATCTTGATCTCGGAGGTCGAGATCATCTGGATGTTGATGCCCTCTTCGGACAGCGTGCGGAACATCAGGCTCGCGATGCCGACATGCGAGCGCATGCCGATGCCGACGGCCGAGACCTTGCACACCTTCTCGTCACTGCCGATCTCGCGCGCGCCGATCTTGCCCTTGACCTCGGCGTCGATGACTTCGAGCGCCTTCTTGAATTCGCTGCGGTGGACCGTGAACGAGAAATCGGTCGTGCCGCCAACGGCCTGGTTCTGGATGATCATGTCGACGTCGATGTTGGCGTCTGCGATCGGCCCGAGAATCTGATAGGCGATGCCCGGGCGGTCCGGCACGCCGAGGATCGTGATCTTGGCTTCGTCGCGATTGAACGCGATACCGGAGATGACCGCCTGTTCCATGTGTTCGTCTTCCTCGAAAGTGATCAGCGTGCCCGAGCGCATCTCTTCATCAAGTGGCATCAGTGGGTCGGTGAGACTCGACAGCACGCGCGTCGGCACCCGGTACTTGCCGGCGAATTCCACCGAGCGGATCTGCAGGATCTTGGATCCCAGCGACGCCATCTCCAGCATCTCCTCGAACGACACGACCTTGAGGCGTCGCGCTTCGGGGACGATGCGCGGGTCGGTCGTGTAGACGCCGTCGACGTCGGTGTAGATAAGGCACTCGGCCGCCTTGAGGGCCGCGGCGATCGCGACCGCGGACGTATCCGAGCCGCCACGACCGAGCGTCGTGATGTGGCCTTCGTCGTCGACGCCCTGGAAGCCGGTGATGACGACGACCTTGCCAGCATCGAGGTCGCGCGTCACGCGCTTGTGATCGATGCCTTCGATGCGGGCCTTGGTGTACGCACTGTCGGTGCGGACCGCAACCTGCCAGCCGGCGTAGCTGCGCGCCGGGATGCCTTCCGCGGCCAGCGCCAGCGCGAGCAGGCCGACCGCGACCTGCTCGCCGGTCGACGCGATCATGTCCAGTTCGCGCGGGTCGGGGCGGTCGGTGATCTCGCGGGCAAGGCCGAGCAGGCGGTTGGTCTCGCCCGACATCGCGGACGGGACGACGACGATCTGGTGCCCGGCAGCATGCCACTTGGCGACGCGGCGCGCGACGTTGCGGATGCGCTCGGTCGAGCCCATCGAAGTGCCGCCGTACTTGTGGACGATCAGGGCCATGAATGCGGGAAGTGGAGACGACAACGCGGGCTGGTGCCCGCGTTTTGGAAAGCCCCGCAATGTAATGGATGGCAGAGGTGGAGGCAAATCTCGAACACTCTCTCCCCTCGCGGGGGAAGGACCATCCGAGGGTATCCGCCCTTCCTCCGCGCGACACCCACCAGACCAGCCAGACCCACGAACATCAGCGTTACCGTCCCCGGCTCGAGCACCACCGCCTGCGGCACGAACACCGATCCGCCCAGGTCCGCATTCGTGAAGCCCACGACGTGGAACAGGCTCGGACCCGACGTGCCCGGCACGAAATCGTTGTCGTTGGCGGCCCACAAGGTGTGCTCGATGATGCCGTCGAGCAGCACGTCCTGACCGAACGCGATGCCTTCGATCTTCTAGGGGATCTGCGTGGACGCGACGCCGTTCGTGTTCAGCAACGCCACGAGGTCGACGACCGCGTTGGCGGCTGCGCTGCCGGTCAGGTTAGTGATGTCGGTCGCGCCGTTGAGGTCGATCTTGAACAGGGTCTTGACCCTGGCCGTGCTGCCATCACCCAGGCCCTTGCCGTCGCGCTCGTCGACGATGAACTCGTGGTTGTTGAGGGCGGTGATCTCGCTGACGCCTGAGCCGTTCGCTAGGTTGTAGTGGTGCTCGTGCGTCGTGCCGGTCGCGATGTCGATCGTCACGATGCGCAGCATCTTGCTGGTGGCGCCATCCGGCGCGCTGGCCACCAGCGCGCGAGCGATCGAGGCCATGGCGACGGACTGGAAGTCGCGGGCCTTCGCAGCCCTCGCCGCCACGCCGAACCCGCAGACGCGCGCCGTGTTCGCGATGCCGATCGACGCCGACGACGGGTTCGATGACCGCATCGTCGGAGAGCTGCGCGTTCACCACACGGACCGACGCGCCGCAACTCGCCATCCTTCGCTACGACGCGCTGCAATCCGCTCGCGGTCGCGTCCCGCAGCCGCTGCAGATCGTCACGCCGATCCACACCGAGAACATCCTCGTGCTGGCGCGCCGCGACGCGCCGATCTCCTTCGTCCACGAGATCGAAGGGTTGCGCATCAACGTTGGTCCGGCATCGGGCGCGCGTGGCGTGACGCCGACGAGGTTGTACGGGGAGTTGTTCGGTGCTCGTCTTCCCGCCGCTCGGGCGCAGACCGACGGCGTCGAGGCCGCGCTCGAGAAGCTGGTCGACGGTCGCGAGGTCGATGCGGTCGTGATAGCGAGCAGCGATCTCGAAACGCTCTTCGCCCACAAGCCGCCGGCGTGGAAGGGGCGCGTCAAGCTGTTGCGTCTCGATCGCGCGCATCCATCGACCCGACGGGCGCAGCGCTTCTTCCTCGCGTCCCTCGCAAGAGCCGATGCCAGCGGCGGCCCGCTCGACCAGGGCATGGCCACGCTGGCCGCGGCCACCCATGCGACCGGTGCCGAGCCGCTCGTGTCGGCCGACGGGCGCGTGGAGCCGGTCACCGTGAGCGCGGTACCGCGCTTCGGTTTCGGCGGCACTTCGCTCGATACGCGCGATCGCGCCCGCATCCTGGCCGACGTCGGCAAGATGAAGCACGTCACCTGGCAGACCGTGACGGCGACGGGCTACACCGATAGCGTCGGGTCGGCCGGATACAACGATCGCCTGTCCGTGCGCCGCGCCGCCGCGGTCAAGACCTATCTGGTCGGCAAGGGCCTCGAGCCGTCGATGATCGATGCGGCCGGCAAGGGTGCCGCCGTGCCGATCGCCAACAACGAGTCGGCCACCGGACGGGCCCAGAACCGAAGGGCCGAGATCGAGTTCAGGGGCGTTCGCACCGTCGCACCGTCGAGCCGTGAAGCGTCCGGTCACGCGATGCGGTCGTCGTGCGCCTGCCATTCGAGGCGAACCGCCTCGGACTGCGGGGACCCATCGATCGTGTTGCCGGCATTCGGCCCGAGCCCGGCCGCGTGGATCAGGCGCTCGCCGAGATAGACGAGCGGCAGGCGCGCCCGTTGCCAGGTGGCGATGCCTGCCTCCTGATAGAGGTTCTTCAAGGTCCGGCTCGGCCCGTCGATGCGGGTGCGCAGGCGTTCGCCGCCACGACGCGCGCGGATCGCCAGCGGCCCTTCGCGCAGGGCCAGTGCATCGAAGCCGCGACCTGAAGTGCGGCTGAAGACCAGGCTGCCATGCCAGGAGGGAACGTCGAGCCGCCCTTCGCCGCGCCAGACCAGTGGCACGAAGCTCGCGCGGGGTGCGCCGCCCGCATCGATCGACACACGACCGCGATACAGGCGCAGCGTCTGACGCTCGTGCAGCAGCGCGATCTGCGCATCGGGCGATGCATGCAGCAACTGGCCGAGCATCTCCTTCAGGGCCGCGGCCGATGGAGCCCTCATGCCGCGTCGCGCGATCCACGCGCGCAGCGCGTTGGCGGCGCGGGCATCGGACAGAGCCGCCAGCCGTTCGATGTCGAGGTCGTCGTTGCGCGACGAAGCATCGCGCAGGTCTTCAGTCGCGATCTCGTCGAGCAGTTGCTGCATCGTCGATGCATGCGCCGCGGTTCGGGCGAGTCGCGCCGCGATCGTCGGGACGATACGGCGCAGGACCGGCATGACCTCGTGGCGGATGGCGTTGCGGGTGTAGCGCCGATCCGTGTTCGATGGATCCTCGACGTGCGCCAGCGCGTGGTCGGTGATGTAGTCGCGCAATGCCTCGCCGGGCTGGTCGATCAGCGGGCGCACCAGCAGGAGGTCGTCGAGTCGACGGCTGCGCGCCGTGGCCGCGAGCCCGCCGATGCCGGCGCCACGCGCGAGGTTGAGCAGGACGGACTCGGCCTGGTCGTCGGCGTGATGCGCGGTCATGAGGACGGTGCAGCCGTGTCGTCGGCAGCAGCGCGCCAGCGCCGCGTAACGCAGCGTGCGTGCTTCGGCTTCGATCGACGCACCGAATCGCGCGACGACGATATGTTCGGTATCGAACGCGACACCGAAGCTCGCTGCTTGCTGTCGACAATGCGCGAGCCACTCGTCGGCCGCGGCGGCGAGTCCGTGATGGACATGGAACGCGAAGACTTCGACGAGGCCGCGTCGCTGCAGCGTTGATGCGACGTGGAGAAGGGCGGTGGAATCAGCGCCCCCGCTGTAGGCCACCGCGATGCGGGTGACGGACTCGACGACGTCGCACAGTGCGAGCGTCAATGCCCTCTCGAGAGCGTGCCCCGCGTCGGCGTCCACGTGACTCCCGGACCTGTCCGCTCTACTCCTGTGGCACCACTTCCTTGTACTTGCCGTAGGCCGCGAGCCGCTCGTAGCGCTGGGCGAGCAGGTCGGCGGTCTTCATGCCGGTGAACTGCCGCAGCGAGTCGGCCAGGGCGCGCTTGAGCATCTGCGCCATCAGCGTCGGATCGCGGTGCGCGCCACCGACCGGCTCGGCGACGATCTTGTCGATCAGGCCCAGCGCCTTCAGGCGATGCGCGGTGATGCCCATGATCTCGGCGGCTTCGGGTGCCTTGTCCGGATTTTTCCAGAGGATGGAGGCGCAGCCTTCCGGCGAGATCACCGAATAGGTCGAGTACTGCAGCATCAGGACCTGGTCGCCCATCGCGATGGCGAGCGCACCACCCGAGCCGCCTTCGCCGATCACGGTCGCGATGATCGGCACCTTGAGCTCGGCCATCGCATACAGGTTGTGGCCGATCGCCTCGGACTGGCCGCGCTCCTCGGCGTCGATGCCGGGATAGGCGCCGGGGGTGTCGACGAAGGTGAAGAGCGGCAGGCCGAATTTCTCGGCGACCTTCATCAGCCGCAATGCCTTGCGATAACCCTCGGGCTTGGGCATGCCGAAGTTGCGGGCCGCGCGTTCCTTCGTGTCGCGTCCTTTCTGGTGGCCGATGATCATGCAGGCCTGGCCGTTGAAGCGCGCCATGCCGCCGACGATCGACAGGTCGTCGGCGAAGCTGCGATCGCCGTGCAGTTCGTGGAAGTCGGTGAAGATGTCGCGGACGTAGTCGAGCGTGTAGGGGCGTTGATGATGGCGCGCGACGAGGGCGACCTGCCATGGCGTCAGCTTCGCGTAGAGGTCCTTCGTCAGCGTGTCGCTCTTCTTCTGCAGCCGCGAGATCTCCTCGGAGATGTCGACCGCCGAATCGTCCTGGGCGAAACGCAGTTCCTCGATCTTCTCCTCGAGCAACGCGACCGGTTGCTCGAAATCGAGGAAGGTCGTCTTCAATGCCATCTTGTCGTCTCCGATGATCTGTTCGCGAGGACCCGCATCGTGGTCAGTAGTCGACCGGCAAGGGATCCAGGCTGCGCCACAGGTACCACGTGGCCACCGTGCGCCACGGCTGCCAATTGTCCGCCACTTCGCGGGCTTCGTGCCGCGACACGGGTTCGCCGCTGAAGTAGTGCAGGCTGATCGCCTTCAGCAGCCCCAGGTCGTCGAGCGGAAGCACGTCCGGTCGCAGCAGGTTGAAGATCAGGAACATCTCGGCCGTCCAGCGGCCGATGCCGCGGATGCCGACGAGCTCGGCGATGACATCCTCGTCGCCCATCGTGGACCACTTGTCGGGATGCACTTGGCGCGCCTTGAACTTGGCCGCGAGGTCGAGGATGTATTCGGTCTTGCGCTTCGAGAGGCCGCAGGCGAGCAGCGTCTCGCCGCCGGTCTTGACGAACGCGCCCGGCGTCATGCGCGGCACGGCGACTGCCACGCGGTCCCACACCGCTTGTGCCGACTTGACCGAGATCTGCTGGCCGGTGATGGCGCGTGCGAGCGTCACGAAGGGATCGCCGCGACTGACGAGGAAGCCTTCGGGATGTTTCGGGATCACGCGCCGCAGGATGCGATCGCGCTTGATCAGGTCGTCGCGTGCCTCTTGCCAATACCCGGGGCATCCGAGGCCGATCGCGGGAGACGTTGCGGACGACTGGGGAGCGGCCGATGGGGCAGGGGACATCGTGGTGTGAGCCCGAGCGATCAGGCGCGGCGCCAGACCGTACCGGCGGTGCTGTCTTCGAGCAGCACGCCTTCGTCGGCCAGCGCCTTGCGGATACGGTCGGCCTCGGCGAAGTTCTTGTCGCGTTTGGCGATGGCACGGGCTTCGATGGCAGCGGCAACGCGTGCGTCGAGCGTCGTGTCGACGGTCCCGGTTGCCGACGGCATGGCCCGCAGGAATTCCTGCGGATCGCGCTGCAGGAGACCGACCACACCGCCGAGCGCTTTGAGTTGCGCAGCCAGCGCAGCCGACTGACTGCGGTTCACTTCGCTGGCGAGTTCGAACATCGCGGAGACCGCGATCGGCGTGTTGAAGTCATCGTCCATCGCGGCCTTGAAACGCGCCGCATGGGCTTCGGTCCAGTCGACTTCGACGGACTGCGAAATCGGCGCGAGCCGCAGTGCCGTGTACAGCCGCGTCAGTCCGCCACGCGCGTCGTCGAGATGCACGTCGGAGTAGTTGAGCGGGCTGCGGTAGTGATTGCGTAGCAGGTAGAAGCGCAGCACTTCCGCGTCGTAGTGCTTGAGCACGTCGCGGATCGTGAAGAAGTTGCCGAGCGACTTCGACATCTTCTCGTTGTCGACGTTGAGGAAGCCGTTGTGCATCCACACGTTGACGAAGGTCTTGCCTGTCGCGCCCTCGCTCTGCGCGATCTCGTTCTCGTGGTGCGGGAACTGCAGGTCCTCGCCGCCGCCGTGGATGTCGAAGTGCTCGCCGAGGATGGCGCAGCTCATCGCCGAGCATTCGATGGCCCAGCCGGGCCGACCCTCGCCCCAGGGCGACGCCCACTTCGCATCGGGCGGCTCTTCGGGCTTCGCCTTCTTCCACAGCACGAAGTCGAGTGGGTCGACCTTGCCGCCGGTGACCACGGCGCGGTCGCCCTGGCGTTGCTCGTCGACCGAATTGCCGGACAGCTTTCCGTAGGCGGGAAACTTGCGGACCGAAAAGTTGACGTCGCCGTTGCTCGAGGCATAGGCGAGCTTGTTGGCTTCGAGCTTGCCGATCATGTCGAGCATTTCGTGGACGTGCGCCGTGGCGCGCGGCTCGTGGTCGGGCCGCTCGATGCCGAGCGCTGCGGCGTCCTCGGTCATCGCCACGATGAAGCGCTCGGTCAGTGCGGCGATCGACTCCTGGTTCTCGCCGGCGCGCTTGATGATCTTGTCGTCGATGTCCGTGATGTTGCGCACATAGGTGACCGCGTAGCCCGACGCGCGCAACCAGCGACGTACGATATCGAAGGCCATCATCATCCGGGCATGGCCCACGTGGCAGTAGTCGTAGACCGTGATGCCGCAGACGTACATGCTTACCCGGCCGGGCTCGATCGGTTCGAAGGCCTGCTTCTCGCGGGTCAGTGTGTTGTGGATCTTCAGCATGCGAAACGTGGACGGTGCAGTGATGCGGGACGACGGCCGATACTTGCGTAGCGGACGGAAGCGATGACGCAGCGGTACGGAGCCGTGACGTAAGCCGACCGGAGCCGCGACCGGATCTGCAGGGTGTCTGCTGCTGTGATGGACGAGGGCACCGGAAAGCATCGCCTCTGCACAAATAGCAAGCCACTCGATGAAGGGGCGCTCCAAATGGCTTGAGCGTCCGTCGAGTGGCGGGTGTCTGTTAAATTTTTATCGTTTTTATGTGCGCGGAGTATAGCATCGCGGTCCCGACGAGCGACTGAATTGAGCGTCGTGATGGTCGTCGATCGAGACCTCGCCGACCGGTCTCACCAATCAACCTGGAAGTACACTTGTCCACGTCTTTCGCGCAATCCGAACACCCTTCCTTTCGTTCTTCCACGGCGACGCTGGTAGCCGCGTGCCTGTTCGCGTGGCTGGTCTTCGCGCCGCTGACGGCGGCCCGTGCCGACGAACTGCAGGACGTCTCCAAGCTGGTCTCGACGGGCAAGATCGACGAGGCCGAGAAGCGCGCCGATGCCTTCCTGGTGAAGACGCCGAAAGACGCGCAGATGCGCTTCCTCAAGGGGGTGATCCTCGCGCAACGCGGCAAGCGCGACGAGGCGGTGGCCCTGTTCACCGGCCTCTCGCAGGACTATCCCGAACTCCCCGAGCCGTACAACAACCTGGCCGTGATCTATGCGGCGCAGGGTCAGTACGACAAGGCGCGCGACGCGCTCGAGTCGTCGATCCGCGTATCGCCCAACTACGCGACGGCCTACGAGAATCTCGGAGACGTGTACGCGGCCCTCGCCGCGCGGTCGTACCAGGACGCCCGGCGCACCGACGGCAACAACGCCGCGGCCCTGCGCAAGCTGAACGCGGCGCGCGCCCTGCTGGCCGGCACCGGCGCGCCGGCCGCACCCGTCGTGGCTCCCGCGGCCGCAGCACCGGTCGATGTGGCGGCGGCGGAGATCACGCGCTCGCAGCGCAACGTCGGCCTGCCGAGCCCCGCGGGGCCGAGCGTCAACGTCGCCGGTGCCGGTGCCACCGCACCCGAGATCGTCGTGCCGTCAACCGCCGTGTCCGTTCCGCAAGGTTCCAACGTCGTCGCCATCGAGACGTCGCCGGCGCGAGAGCGCAGGAACGACACCTCCTTGCTGAGCGACGCGAAGACCGTGGTCGCCGGAGATCCGGTGCAGCCGGCTGCCGACGTCGGCAGCGTCACCGCGTCGGTCCAGCGGTGGGCACGATCCAAGGCGCTGACGACCTCCGAGCTCAGCGTCCGCGTCGATGGCGACGCGGCGGTCGCCCGCTTCCATGCGGTGACCCAGGCGGTCCGCAAGCGGCCCGCCGTCGGGTCCGATCGCACGTTGACGCTCAAGCGTGACGGCGCCGCATGGACCGTTACCGACGAGAAGACCGCATCGTGATGCGCGTGCGATCCAGGTCGCGAGCCGTCATCGCGCTGTGGGCCGCGGCGCTCGGCCTCGGCCTGCTCGAAACCGCGAACGCCGCAGATCCGCGCGTCGCGATCGACACGACGATGGGTCGCATCGTCGTCGAACTCGATCCCGTGCATGCTCCTGAAAGCAGTCGCAACTTTCTTCGATACATCGAGGAGAAGCACTACGACGGAACGCTGTTCCATCGCGTGGTCGAAGGCTTCGTGATCCAGGGCGGTGGCCACACACCCGACATGAATGAGAAGCCGACGCACGCGCCGATCGTCAACGAGGCGCGCAACGGCCTGTCCAACATCGCGGGTTCGCTCGCGATGGCGCGCGAGGCGTCGGTGAACTCGGCGACCGCACAGTTCTTCGTCAACGTCGTCGACAATCCGCGTCTCGATCACGTCGACGTGCCGCCCGAGGGCGTGACCGTCACGCGTCGGGGCCGGGAAATTTTCGTGCCACAGGCCGAGGCCGATCAGGTTTTCGGCTACGCGGTCTTCGGCCGTGTAGTGGATGGCCTCGACGTCGTCGAGCGCATCCGCCATGTCGCGGTCCAGCAGGTCGGCCACGGTGAGGACACGTACGAGAACGTGCCGATCGAGCCGATCGTCATCCAGAAGGCAGCCCTGCTGCCACCCACCCACTGAGAAAGCGTCATGGCCGACATCAACACCAGCAAGACCATCAAGCTGCACACCAATCACGGCGACATCACGATCGAACTCGACGAGGTGCACGCGCCCAAGAGCGCCGCCAACTTCCTGTCGTACGTCGAGAAGGGTCACTACGACGGCACCGTGTTCCATCGCGTCATCAACGGCTTCATGGTCCAGGGCGGCGGCTTCGCGTCGGGCATGAAGCAGAAGCCGACCGATGCATCGATCGTCAACGAGGCCGACAACGGACTCAAGAACGACAAGTACACGGTCGCGATGGCGCGCACCAACGATCCGCATTCGGCCTCGGCGCAGTTCTTTATCAATGTTGCCGACAACGAGTTCCTCAACCACACTGCGCCCACGTCGTCGGGCTGGGGCTATGCGGTGTTCGGCAAGATCGTCGACGGTACCGACATCGTCGACAAGATCAAGAGCGTCAAGACCTCGAGCGCCGGGGGCCATCGCGACGTGCCGGTCGACGACGTCGTGATCGAGCGCGCCGAAGTCGCCTGACGATCATCGCGACCTACCCACTCGCCGACGGGCAGCGCGTCGCCGCGGTCTTCGCGTCGGACGTGCACCTGTCGTCGGCGCATCCGGCGACGACCGACGCGTTCCTTCGCTTCATCGATACCGTCGTCGAAGGGCGGACAGGACACTTCTTCATCCTCGGCGACCTGTTCGAGTACTGGGCCGGTGACGACGATTGCGACGATCCGTTGGCGCAGGTCATCGCCGCTCGCCTGAAGGCGCTTGCCGACGGGGGTGTCTCCATCGGCTTCATGGCGGGCAACCGCGACTTCCTGATCGGCGATGCCTTCGCCGCTGCAGCCGGGCTCCAGCGCCTGGCGGATCCGTATCGCACGCGTATCGACGGGGTGGAACTGCTGCTGTCGCACGGTGACGCGCTGTGCGTCGACGACGTCGACTACCAGCGCTTTCGCGCGATGGTGCGTGCGCCCGCGTGGCAACGTGACTTCCTCGCCAAGCCACTGGCTGAACGCCGGGAGATGATCGTTGGCGCGCGGCAGCAGAGCGAGGCGGCGAAGCGCGAGAAGGCGGCCGCGATCATGGACGCCAACGATCACGCGGTCGGCGACCTGCTGGCGGCGAACCCCGGAACGATCCTGATCCACGGGCACACGCATCGGCCCGCGCATCACGTCCACTCGGTGGCGGATCAGCCGCGCGAGCGTTGGGTCCTCACCGACTGGAATGCCGACGCGACGCCACCGCGCGGCGGGGGACTGGCTTTGACCGGCGGACGGATCGTCGCGGTCGCTTCGACCTAGTCGACCATCTCGTTCAGGCGTCGCGCATCGAAATGCGCCTCGTCCTTGCAGTCATCGGGACACGCACCGATCGCATCGAGCGCCGCCGCCATCGCCTCAACCTTGGCCGTCAGTTCGGCCGTGTGGTCGATCAGGCCATGCAACGCGATCGACAGCGGATCGTCCGCATCGCGCGTGACCGCGTAGGCCGAGAAGCCCATGCGCGCCGCGTTCTGTTCGCGGCGCTGTGCGACTCCCTCGCTGATGATGCGGGCCGGGATGCCGATCGCGGTCGCACCTGGGGGGACTTCGCGCACGACGACGGCGTTCGATCCGACGCGGGCGTTCTCGCCGACGACGAACGGGCCGAGCACCTTCGCGCCGGCGCCGACCACGACGCCCCGATGCAGGGTGGGATGGCGCTTGCCGCCGTCGAGCGAAGTGCCGCCGAGCGTGACGCCCTGATAGATCGTGCAGTCGTCACCCACCTCGGCGGTCTCGCCGATCACGACGCCGAGACCGTGGTCGATGAAGACGCGACGACCGATCGTCGCGCCCGGATGGATCTCGATGCCGGTCAGGAAGCGGGTCCAGGCCGACAGCCAGCGACCGAGCCAGAGGTAGCCCCCGGTCCAGCAACGATGGGCGATGCGATGCAGGAACAGCGCATGCAGTCCCGGATAGCAGGTCAGCACTTCCCAGTTGCCGCGGGCCGCGGGGTCGCGCTCGCGAATCGCCGCGATGTCTTCGGAGAGCCGTTTGAACATCAATGTATTCTAAAGGCGGCCGGAAAAGCCTGCAGGCGCCGCGTCGGCAGGCCAGCAAGCAGGGGAACGCGCAGGTGGTCCAGATCACATATAAGGGAGGCCTGGCTCCGCAGGAACTCGTGATGAATGACGATCACCTCATGCGCTGGCACGCGCGGCTCGGCCGCGCCGCGGCACTGCTCGGCAGCCAACTCGACGATCCACCGACCCTCGACGAGCTCGCCGCCGCGGCATCGGTCTCGCCATACCACTTCCATCGCGTTTGGCGCGCGCTGACGGGCGAGACCATCGGCGAGTCGACGACCCGCATGCGCATCGAGGTTTCGAAACGCATGTTGTCGGATCGGAACGCGACTGTGACCGAGACCGCAATGGCGAACGGCTTCGGGACGCCGCAGAGCTTCGCGCTCGCTTTTCGCCGCGAGACCGGGGTGACGCCGACGGCGTTCGCCCGGGGTGGCGCGGTCGGCGATCCGACGGCCTCGTTACCCGCGGGTACGGTGCGCATCGAGCTGCGCGACGCGGTCACGGTGGTGACATTGCGCCGCGTCGGTGGTGCCTATGTCGCGCTGAACGCGACGTTTCGGCAGGTGTGGGAGTGGGCTGAGGCGGAGGGTCGTCTGGTCCACCTGTCCGGCCTGGACGGCATCCCGCTCGACTGCGCATGCCGGGCGACTACGCGGGCCTCGAGCCGACGACGCAATGGCTGGTCGGCGAATGGCTGCCGCGGTCGGGACGCGAGCCGGCCGACGCGCCGCTGATCCATCACTTCCTGACCGATCCCGAAACCGTGCCGGTCGACGAGTGGGTCACCGACATCCTGCTGCCGCTCGCGTCCGGGACGGAGAGCCTGCGATGAAAGATGCGAGCCTCGTCGCGCTGCTGCTCGTCGCGTTGGCGGTCGGGTGCGAGGGGGGGAAGTCGCCGCGCCTCGTGGTCGACGCGCTGTTCGCGGCCTTCGACCGTCACGACATCGATGCGATGACGCGGCTCTACGCGACCGATGCGCGACAGAGCTCGGCCGATTTTTGCACCCCGCGTGGCCACTCCGACGTCGCACGCACCTATCGCGCCTTGTTCGACGCCTATTCCGACCTGCACGACGAGATCGAAACGATCGTGGTGGCCGACGAGCGCGTTGCAGTGCGCTTCGTGTCGCGTAGCACCTCCGCAGGATATGCGCTGCCCATTGCGACTTTTATGCGCGTGTGCGACGGTCTCATCGTCGAGGACGACCGCCTGTTCGACACGGGTGGCAGACCGTGTGCGCCGTGACGGTGTCTCCGGTCGTCGTCAGGTCATCGGGAACGGAGCGCTCCAGCCCAGCCGACGCTCGACCCACGCCGCGGTCTCCAGCAGTCGGCGGTCGTCGCCCCACCGCGCTAGCAGCTGCACGCCCAACGGCAACCCATGCATGCCGACGCCGGCCGGCAGCGCGATCGCCGGCGCTCCGAGCAGGCTCGCCGGCGTACAGAACGCCGCGTCGCCGGTGTCGGCGAGACCGGGCGGCGCTTCGCCGAGCGCGGGTGCCGTGAGGGCCGCATCGAACGGTGCCATCAAGATCGCGAAAGCGCGAATCAGCGCCTGCTGTGCTCCCTTTGCGTGCAGGTAGTCGGCCGCCGTCAGGGCGGCGCCGCGCGCGGCCAGCTCGATTGTCGGGACACTCACGCGCAGCGGTTGCTCGTGCGCGAGCGCCGCGGCGACCGCGCCGCCTTCCGCGTCGCAGAGCGTCTTCGCGATGGTCCACAGCGCGTCGAACTCAGCCGGCAATTCGAGCGGCACCACGGTCGCGCCGTCCGCTTCGAGACGACCAGCAACCGACTCGACGAGCGCGCGCTGCGCGGCGCCGGCCCGATCCCACATCGCGGTGCGCAGCAGCGCGATGCGCGGCGCTCGGGTCGGCTCGTTCAGTGGCCACGCAGGCGCGGGTGCGGGTGTGTTGAGGAAGTCGATACCGTCCCGTCCGGTGAGCACGGCGACCAGCAAGGCCGCGTCCCCGACGCTGCGCGTGAAGACGCCGATGTGGTCGAGGCTGGCCGCGAGCGGATAGACGCCGGTTCGCGGGATCACGCCGAAGCTCGGCTTGTAGCCCACAACGCCGCAGAAGGCTGCGGGCCGCAGCACCGAGCCGAGGGTCTGCGTGCCGAGCGCGGCGGGGACGCTGCCGACCGCGACCGCCGCCGCGGATCCGCTCGACGAGCCACCCGGCGTGTGTGCCGGGTTCCACGGATTGCGCGTGCGGCCCGGATGGCGCCAGGCGAATTCGGTGGTGACGGTCTTGCCAAACATCAACGCCGCGGCAGCGGCGAGCGCGTCGACGACCCACGCGGAATGATCGGGCACGTGGCCGACGAACGCGGCCGAGCCCATCTCCGTCGGGATGCCGCGAGTCGCGATGATGTCCTTGAAGCCGATCGGCATCGCCGAGAGCACGCCACCGGGTGCGAGACCGGCGGCCGACGTGCGCGCCGCGTCGGCATCGAACCACGCGAAGGCGCCCACCACGGGCTCGGTCGCGAGCGTGCGGGCGATGCAGCTTTCCAGATAGTCGCGTGCCGAGAGGCCGCCCGACGCGATGGCGGCCAGCGCGTCGACCAAGCCCAGCCGATAGAGGTCCGTCACTTCGTTTCGAGGGCTTTCCTGATGTAAGTCGTGGCGATGAACTTGTCGTAGACCGGTTGCGCCGCGAGATTGCCGAGCGCGATCTGTGTGTCCATGCTGACCTTGAGCGCGGCCGGCGTGATGTCGACGCTCGGCGGATAGACGTTGTCCGCGATCATGCGCTTGACCGCCGCTTCCACGACTGCCGCGTCGAGCGTCGGGAACTCCTTCTTCGCGATCGCGATCGCGCCGGCCGGGTCGGTGCGGATCGAACGCAGTGCGGCTTCGAGCCCGTTGACGAAGCGCTGCGTCGTGTCGGGATCGACATCGGTGCGCGCCGTGATCGCCGAGAACGCGTACGCGCCGTACAGCTTCGGGAAGCCGAGCACGACCTTCATGCCCTTGGCCACGGCCTGGTCGAGGTTGGGTTCGTACAGCACCGCGACCTTGGCCTGGCCCGCGAGGAACGCGCCGATCTCGGTGCCCAGCGGGACCTGCAGCGTCCTCACGTCCTTCTCGCCGTCCATGCCGTTTTCCTTGAGCAGCTTGAAGAACAGCGACGTGCTGGTGGTCGGCATCTGGCCGGTGACGATGGTCTCGCCCTTGAGATCCTTGACGCTCGTGAACTTGTAGTCGGGCGTGGTCGCGATCCACACCGCGGCGCCGTTCACGCAGTTGGCGACGATCTGCACGGGCGCGCCCTTCGATGCCGCGATGGCCGGCCACTCCGGCCCGTGCAACGAGTACTGCGCGCTGCCCGAGATCACGGCGGCGAGCGCGGTGCTGGGCCCGCCGGCCGTCTCCTTGGCGACCTCGAGGCCCTGCTTCGCGAAAAGCCCGTTGTCGATCGCGATATAGAGCGGCAGGTAGAGCAGCGACTGGAAGGCCTGCGAGATGGTGACCTTCTTCACTTGGGCCGAGGCTGGTGCGATCGATAGCGTACACAGCAGCGCGACGGCGAGGCAACGCACGAACACGGGTAGAGGCTTCATGGGATGGAGTCTGTGAAAGGGAAGGGGACTACACGCGCAGTTCGGATCGGTGATCGCTGGCCTTCCACGGCAGCAGGCGGCGTTCGATCCAGTCGATCAGGAAGTAGAGGACGAAACCGACGGCCATCAGCGTGAACAGGCCGACCCACACTGTGTCGAGGTCGTACAGGCTCGAGGCGGTGAAGATCATGTGACCCAGTCCGGCCTGCGACGAGATGAATTCGCCGACCACCGCACCGACCAGCCCGAAGCCGACGTTGATGCGGAAGGTCGCGACGATGGCGGGCAGCGACGACGGCACGATGACGCGATGGAAGATGTGATGCTTGTTTGCACCCAGCGTGACCATCAGGCCCTGCAGGTCGACGTCGGCATCTTTGGCCGCCTGGTATGCGGCGATCAACGCGACGATCGCGGTCAGCGAGATCGACAGTGCGACTTTCGAGGTCAGGCCCGTGCCGAACCAGAGAATGATGATCGGCGCGAACGCGATCTTGGGCACGCTGTTGAACGCCACGACGATCGGCTCGACGGTGCGCGCGACGAAGGGCGAATACCACAGGGCGAGGCCGAGCACCGAACCCGCCGCGGTGCCGATGACGAAGCCCAGCGACGCTTCGAAGACGGTGGTCCAAGTGTCGAACAGCAGTTGCCCGCTGGTGATCGACTTGACCGCGAACTGCGCGATGCCGACGGGCGAGCCGAACAGGAAGGCCGAGATCCAGCCGAGCCGCACACCCGTCTCCCACAGACCCAACACCACTGCCAGCAGCCCGAGCTGGATCGCGGTGCGATAGACGATCTCGGGCACTCGGCGTGTGGAAGGCGATGCGGTCTCCCGCACCTCGACCATGCCGATCGGCGCACTGAGATCGCTCATGCCGCCTTCCGGTGCGTCTGGATGTCGAGCTCCGCGCACAGCGCGTGGAAGTATTCGGCAAAGCGTGGGTCGCTGCGGGCACCGATCGGACTGCGTTCGCGCAGCTCGATCGCGTAGTTGGCCTTGACGGTCGTCGGCCGCCCGCTCAGCACCGTCACGTGACGCGACAGCGCGACCGCCTCGTCGATGTCGTGGGTGACCAGGATGACGGTCTTGCGGTGCTGGTCGACCGCGTCGACCAGCACGCCTTCGAGATGGAGTCGGGTCTGGTAGTCGAGTGCCGAGAAGGGCTCGTCGAGCAGCAGGATGTCCGGGTTGCCGATCAGCGTGCGGATCAGCGCGACCCGTTGCCGCATGCCGCCCGACAGCGTGCGCGGATAGGCGTTCTCGAAGCCGGAGAGGCCGTAGGTGGCGAGGTAATCGAGCGCGGTCTCGCGGGCTTCGGCGGTCGGGATCTTCTTCAGTTCGAGGCCGAGCAGCACGTTCTGCAGCACGGTGCGCCAGGGGAACAGCAGGTCCTTCTGCATCATGTAGCCGACCCGGCCGCGCAGGTTGTCGACCGCCACGCCATCGACCTTCACGCTGCCGCTGTCCGGCTCGAGCAGGCCCGCGACGATATTGAAGACCGTGGTCTTGCCGCAGCCGCTCGGCCCGATGACGCTCAGGAAGCCGCCCTCGGCAACATCGATGTCGACGCCGTCGAGCACCTTCAGCATCGTCCCCTTCGCTTCGAACGATTTGCGAATGCCGCGCAGCGACAGTTTCAACGGTGGACCGGTCATGGCTTTTGCGTCCCGTGAGGAGGTGAATCCGTGAGCAGGGCGGGATGCAATAGTTATGCCATCGGCTTCATGTCTCGACGATCTGCAGGCAACGCTCGACGAATCGGCCTCGATTTCATGCGTCGTGCACGCGGCGAACCAACGCGGTGCGTAGACCGTGCCGTCCATCAGGCGCCGCGCGCTGCGGCTCATCACCCCGCGCTCGGCGTGTCAGCGCCCGTCGCGCTGGTCGACCACCGCGCCGACGGCCAGCACGCCGGAGACGTGGCCGATGCGGGTCGGCACGCCGGGCAAGGTCCGCGCCACTTCGGAGGCCACCGTGCCGGGCAGCGCAGCCGCGAGCGCGATCGAACCGGTGCCGGTGAAGGCGTGATGCAGCTTGCCCATCAACACGCGGCACGCCACGACGTCGAGGCCGTGCCGGTCGATATCGATGCCCGCGCTGCTGCGATAGCCCATCGGTGCGGCGACGAACGCGATCTTGGGGGGTCGCCGGACGGCTGCGGGTCGTCTCGTCGGCCGTGCGTGCGAGGCCCATCGCCACGGCCGCGCGCGCCCGGACCGCTTCGAGCCGCGCGAGCAGCTTGGGATCGCGATTGACCGCGTCGGGCAGTTCGCGACCGGTGAGCTTCATCGACTCGGCTCACACAAAGACCGTCGGGCTGCCCGCGTTGATCATCCTGACGCGCAAGGTGCCGGCGCGAGACGCGCCGTCGGCCGACAGGAACGCGTCGAGCTCGGGCACGTGAAGCAGGTCCGACGGATGGCCGGTGGGCAAGCAGCCCGTGCTCGCCGTCGTCCGCCGGATCGATGAACTCGAGCCGGATCTCGGCCGAGCCGAAGGGCACGCCGTCTTCCTGAAACTAACCGGTCTCGACGACGCGGCCGCCGCGCGCCGGCCCGCGAACGGTGTCGGGCGCGGCGACCCAGCCGCGTGCGATGGCGAACGGCTGGGTTACCGCACTCAGGTTGCCGCAGTTACCGGACCAGTCGATCAGCGGCTGGTCGATCGACACCGCGCCGACCAGGAACTCGACACCGCAGTTCTCGCGCAGAGACTTCGACACGATCACGATCTTGCTGGTCGACGAGGTCGCGCGGCCGAGGCCGTCGGTGTGTCTTGCGCAGGGATCGGGACTGCCGATGATCCGCAGCAGCAGCGCATCGCGCAGCCTGGGTCTCTGCATCAGCCCGCGCGGCAGGTCGTCGGCCGCGAAGAACACGTCCTTGCTGGTGCCGCCGCGAACCCAGGTCGCGCGGATCGCGACGCTGTCGCTCTCGTCGCCCGGCGCGCTCATGGCTTCGGCTCCTCTGCTTTCCGCAGCATCGCCTTCGCGATGCCGTGCAGCCACTGCACTTCCTCGCGTTCGAGCCGTGCCCGTGCGAAGAGCCGGCGCAGTCGCGGCATCAGCTTCTTCGGCGCTTCTGGATCGAGATAGCCGATCGCGAGCAAGCCCTGTTCGAGATGATCGATCAACGCTTCGCGTTCCTCGTGCGAGGCCGCCGCATGGACGGTCTCGACATCGCGCAGCGCGGGGCGATCGATCAGCGCCGACTGCCGGCATTCGTAGGCGACCAGCTGGACCGCTTGCGCCAGGTTGAGCGAGCCGTAGACGTCCGAGGTCGCGATCCGGCAACGCGCCTGGCACCGCAGGACGTCTTCGTTCGACAATCCATAGCGCTCGCTGCCGAAGACGAACGCGACTTCCGCCGCAGATGCGATCCGCATCGCGTCGGCCGCCGCATCGCGCAGCGTCGACAAGGGCGGCGCGTATTCGCGTTCGCGCGCGCTCATCGCGATGGCATGCACGGTGTCGGCGAGGGCCGCATCGAGGTTGGCGTGGACAATCGCGTGTTCGAGCACATCGACCGCGCCGCTAGCGAAAGCGATGGCATCGGGTTGCGTCAGGACGTCGGGATAGCGGGGCGCCACCAGGGTCAGTCGGGACAGACCCATGACCTTCATCGCGCGTGCGGTGGCGCCGACGTTGCCGGGATGACTGGTGCCGACGAGGACGATGCGGATGGCTTGGAGCGGCAGGTCGGCGGTCGCGGCGACCGGTCGGATAGAATCGTGCGCTACCGAAGTCATCGTCTGCTCCCGGACCGCTTCGACGTTCTTTTCACCATCGTCCCGAATCCAGTCCGCGCTTCCAGCGACCACCACGCCATGTCATCCCTGCATCCGATGTTGAACACGGCCATCAAGGCCGCCCGCCGCGCCGGCTCGATCATCAATCGGGCCAGTCTCGATCTCGAGCGCGTCAAAGTCAGTCGCAAGCAGCACAACGACTTCGTGACGGAGATCGATGAAGCAGCCGAGAAGGCGATCATCGATGTGCTGCTGACCGCCTATCCGGACCACCGGATCCTAGCAGAGGAGAGTGGCCGTTCCGCGGGCGCCGAGGGGCCGGGCAAGGGCGACCTGGTCGCGATGGACAACGAGGCCGAGAACCTGTGGATCATCGATCCGCTCGACGGTACGACCAATTTCATCCACGGCTTTCCTCAGTACTGCGTGTCGATCGGCCTGTTGCAGCGGGGCGTCATCACGCAGTCGGTGATCTACGACCCGAACCGCAACGACCTGTTCGTCGCGACCAAGGGACGCGGCGCCTTCCTCAACGATCGTCGCCTACGCGTCTCCAAGCGGCATCGCATGAACGAGGCGCTGCTGGGCACCGGCTTCCCGTTCAAGAACCTCGAGACGCTCGATCGCTACCTGGCGATGTTCCGCCTGATGACCGGGCAGAGCGCGGGCATCCGCCGTCCCGGTGCCGCGGCGCTTGACCTGGCCTACGTGGCCGCGGGTCGGCTCGACGGCTTCTTCGAGATCGGGCTGATGCCGTGGGACATCGCGGCCGGTTCGCTGCTGGTGACCGAGGCGGGCGGCCTGATCGGCGACTTCCAGGGTGACCCCGACTACCTGCATACCGGCGACGTGCTGGCCGGCACGCCGAAGATCTTCGGGCAACTGGTCGGCACGCTCGGCCCGATGTTCCCGAAGCGGGCGGCGCAGACCGCCTGAATCAGACGACCTTCACCTCGAACGCTTCTGCGTCGGGGTGTGTCCCGACCAGCTCCAGCGCTGCGTCGCCACCCGAGAGCCAGGCCTCGTACTGCGACGGCAGCAGGACCATCGGCGCGCGGTCATGGACGGTGCCTAGGAACGCGTTGGGGGGCACCGTGCACATTGTGAAGACCGGCACCTTGGCGCCAGTCTTGGGATCCGTGCTGACATCGTAGATCCCGGCCGCCATGAAGACCGGCTCGCCCGGCATCGAGACCCGCACCCGCTGCTTGCCGACGCCGGTCTCGGGCCACTCGTCCCAGCTCGACATCGGGATCAGGCAGCGGCGCTCCTTGAACGAGAAGCGCCACGCGTAAGACGAGGCGAGCTTCTCGCTCATCGCGTTGAAGACGTCGCGCCGGATCTTCTTCGGCTGGCCGCTGGCCTTGTCGATGGATTTGCCGTCGATCAGCAGGATGTAGCCCCACTGCCGCAGTTCGGCGATCAGCTTCGCGCGTTCGTTGCGTCGGATCACCGGCATCGCATTGCGGGGAAAGACTTCTTCGCTGCCGCGGAACGGGTTGTCGAACGGGTAGGGCGGATCGTCCCAGTCGAAGTGGGGGTTGGCGCAGTACTCCTGCCAGTGTTCCTCGAGCTTGTAGCGGCCGCACATGGGGCGATGCTACCGGACCTACGGCTTGTAGCCGCGGCTCGCGATGTAGCACTGGACCGCGTTGGCCATCGCCCCGACCACTCCGACGAGTCGCCGCTCCGTCATGTGGAAGCGCAGGGACCAGCGCAGCAGCGATGCGGCGTCGGTGATGTCGATGCGGGCGCTGCCGTTGGCGCTCATGCCGGACATCGACAAGGGACCGTGGATCATGACGTCGGCACGACGTGCATCGGCGTATCGGCCGCCCGGCGGACGGCGAGGTGGATTGCGCGCGCGAGGTGGTTGGGCATGGTGGGGACGAAAAACAAGTATGGCGAGATCATCGAAAGACAGGTGCAGGCGATCGGCTGCCTTCGGCAGCGCGGCATCGTTCCGTGTGGCCGAACGCCAGAAGGATCAGTCGTAGTTGGTAGACGCGTGCCGCCACCGGCTGCTGGAAGTCATCGTCCTTCGAGCAGATCACGAAATCTTGCCGCGCAGCGTAGTTGCACAGTTCGATATCGCCGACTCGCTTCAGCCCCAGCAAGGCCACCTGGCTGCTTCCCGGAAACCGAGTCTGCAAGGCTGGCACCAAATGCCGTGACAAATTCTCGTCGAGCTGCAGCTTCCCGCAGCAGCCAGTCGAACCTCGTGCAACTCACGTGCGGCGGCGAAGGCGAGACAGGCGCGGATGTCAGAGGGCGTCAGTTCGGGATAATCCGCCACGGTCTGGTCGACCGGCTGCTCTTCGGCCAACCAGCCGAGCACATCGCCCACGCTGATGCGCAGATCGCGCACCCAGGGCCTGCCGCCCCGGCGCTGTGGGTCGCTGGTGACGGTGTCGTAAAGCGTGATCATGCGCAATGGCTCGCACATTCGACGCCGGGCGACTACCGGGTTATCGCACCGGGCTGTTGCCTTGCCGGCCGGGTGGTTCGCAATGCTCGACTGGGGCGAAGACGCGAGACGAATGCGAAAACTGGGACAATCGTGGTCGCGCTACACCCGCCGGCTGTCATCGATGCCGACTCCGGGCACGCGATCCCGCCCTGAATCCCAACCGCACGAGATGGATGCGCCGGTGTCGTCGAAGAAAAGCAACGCGCTCAACCAGGACCCGTTCGCCGGCCACACGCCGATGATGCAGCAGTACCTGCGCATCAAGTCCGCTCACCCGGACACGCTGCTGCTGTATCGCATGGGCGACTTCTACGAGGTCTTCCACGACGACGCGAAGCGGGCCGCGGCGCTGCTCGACATCACCCTGACCGCGCGCGGCCAGTCGAACGGGCAACCGATTCCCATGGCGGGCATCCCCTTCCACGCGCTCGACGGCTACCTCGCGAAGCTGATCGCGCAGGGCGAGTCGGTCGCCATCTGCGAGCAGATCGGCGATCCGGCCACCTCGAAGGGACCGGTCGAGCGTCAAGTGGTGCGCATCGTCACGCCCGGCACGCTGGCCGATGCCGGCCTCCTGCCCGACAAGGCCGATCGCCTTCTGGCCGCGATCAGCGTGCGACGTTCGGCGCGCACGCGATCGAAGCTCGCGGGTCTCGCGTGGGTTAACTTCGCGACCGGCGACCTGCAGCTCCTCGAATGTCCGCTCGATGCCGTCGAGCGCGTGCTCGATCGCCTCCGTCCGGCCGAAACGCTGGTCGCCGACGAGGACGATGGCGAACACGACATCGTCGCGCACCCGGTGAAATGTCCGTCGCAGGACTTCGACGTCGATGCCGGTCGACGCGCGATGTGCGGACACTTCGAGGTCGCCGATCTTGCGTCGTTCGGTGTCGTCGACGAGACCCTCGCGCTAGGGGCGGCCGGAGCGCTGCTCAAGTACTTGCGCCGCACGCAGGCGCTCGATGGTGTCGATCAGACTTCAGTCTCTCCACGCACGCTCGCGCACATCCGCAGCCTCGCGGTTGAACGGGCCGACCGCACCATCGCGCTCGACGGTGCCACGCGCCGCAACCTCGAGATCAGCGAGAGTCTTTCGCCGATCGAGTCGCGCGGCCGGTCGAGCGCAGCGACCACGCTGTTCGCATTGCTCGACGTCTGCGCGACCCACATGGGCAGCCGCCTGTTGCGGACTTGGCTGCACGAGCCGCTGCGCGACCGCAGCCTGCCGATGCGACGGGCGCAGGCGGTCGAGGCGCTGATGACACGGGATGGCGCCACGACCCATGCCGAAACGCTACACGCGCAGCTCGCGGGCAGCGCCGACGTGGACCGCATCGCGGCACGCATCGCCTTGCGCAGCGCCCGTCCGCGCGACCTGTCCGGCTTGCGTGAAGCGCTCGCGCGTCTCGACGGATTGCGTGGACGCCTCGGCGCCGTCGACGCTTCATCGATCGCCTCGTCGTCGCTGATCGATGAGCTGATCGAGCAGCTCGCGACACCGCGAGAGGCCTGCGACCTGCTCGTCGGTGCCATCGCGGAAACACCGGCGGCGCTGGTGCGCGAGGGTGGCGTGATCGCCCCGGGACACGACGCTGAGCTCGACGAACTGCGGGCCCTGTCGAGCGACGCGGGCGTCTTCCTCGTCGAGCTCGAGGCGCGCGAGCGGATGCGGACCGGCATCGCCAACCTGCGGGTCGAGTACAACAAGGTGCATGGCTTCTACATCGAGGTCACGCATGGCAAGGCGGCGCAGGTGCCCGACGACTATCGGCGTCGCCAGACCACCAAGAACGCAGAGCGCTACATCACGCCCGAGCTCAAGGCCTACGAGGACAAGGCCCTGTCGGCGCGCGAACGCTCGCTGGCGCGCGAGAAGTATCTTTACGAAGTCGTGCTCGACCGGCTGGTGTCATCGATCGGCGAGCTGCAGCGGGTGGCGCGCGCGCTCGCCAGCGTCGACGTGCTGTGCACCTTCTCCGATCGCGCCGATGCATGGACGTGGGTGCGACCGGAGCTGGTCGCCGAGCCCGGCCTGTTGATCCAGGGCGGCCGGCATCCGGTGGTCGAGGCGCAGTGCGCCGAACGCGGCGGCGATCGCTTCATCGCCAACGACAGCCGGCTCGACCCCGACCGCCGCATGCTGATCGTCACGGGTCCCAACATGGGCGGCAAGTCGACCTTCATGCGCCAGACCGCGCTGATCGTTCTGCTCGCGTATTGCGGCAGCTTCGTGCCGGCGACCCGCGCAGTGCTGGGACCAGTCGATGCGATCTTCACGCGCATCGGTGCATCCGACGACCTCGCCGGCGGCCGCTCGACCTTCATGGTCGAGATGACCGAGGCTGCGGCGATCCTCAACCAGGCGACCGCATCGAGCCTGGTGCTGATGGACGAGGTCGGGCGCGGCACGTCGACCTTCGACGGCCTCGCGCTTGCCTGGGCCATCGCCCGTCGGTTGATCGAGCACAACCAGGCGATGACCTTCTTCGCCACGCACTATTTCGAGCTGACGCGGCTCGCCGATGAATACCCGGCCGTGGCCAACGTGCATCTGTCGGCGATCGAACACGGCCGCGACATCGTCTTCCTGCATGCGGTGCAGGAAGGCCCGGCCAGCCGCAGCTATGGGCTGCAGGTGGCGCGGCTCGCAGGTGTGCCGCACAGCGTGATGCGCAGTGCCGAGAAGCAGCTCGCCGTGCTGGAAGAGACCGCGCGCCACGCGCATCCGCAGCGCGATCTGTTCGCGGTAGCGACGAGCGAAGGCGAGCCGGTCGATACCACCCACGACGCGGCGCTCGCGACCCAGGTGGTCGATGCGCTGGCGACGATCGACCCCGACCGCCTCGCACCTCGCGATGCGCTCGACCTGCTGTATCGCCTGAAGCGGATTGCGAGCGGGGACGCGGCTTGATGCGCGTCCTGTTGCGTGTGTTGCAGGTCGTCGTTTTTGCGTGGGCTACGGAAGCGCACGCCCAGTCAAAGGTTGTCGACGATGCCTCGACGGCCGCATTCAGCTTCGCGGTCCTAGGCACGTCGACGAGCGAAGCCGATCGCTCGACCGCGCCTCTGCTGCGCGCGATCGACGGCAGCGCTGCGCGCTTCGTCGTCCACTTCGATCTGTCGCTGCCTTCGGAGACGTCGTGCAGCGATGCGTCGCTGGCCCGTCGCCGCGCGTTGCTCGACGACAGCGCGAAGCCGGCCGTGCCGGTCGTGGCTGCCGCGGAGTGGGCCAGCTGCGGCAAGGGGCCGAGCGACTACCTCGAACGGCTCGAACATCTGGGCGACGTGCTCTTCAGCAGCAACCAGTCGTTCGGGCAGGCGCGCTTGCCCTGGCTGCGCCAGAGCTCGCTGCCGCGGTTTCGGCGGTATCGCGAGAATCTCAGATGGCAGGTTGGCCACGTGCTGTTCGCGACCATCAATCTCCCCGACAACAACAACAACTTCCGCAACGCCGCGGGCCGCAACGGCGAGTTCGAGGAGCGTCTGGTCGCCAATCGTGCGTGGCTCGACCGGACCTTCCGGCTGGCGCACGAACGCCGCTTGTCCGGCATCGTGCTGTTCATCGACGCAGCGCCGCGCTTCAGCGCGCCGATGCGCGTCCCCGATCTTCGGGCGCGCGATCGAGATGGCTTCTATGAATGGAAGCTCGCGTTCCGCGATTTCGTGCCGGCGTTCAAGGGGCAGGTGCTTCTGGTGCAGGCGCGCTATGCGAAGGATCTGCCGCAGCCGCCGCAAGTCGACCGGCCGCTGCAGGATGTCGCTGGCAAGACGATCCCCAACTTTGCGCGGATCGCGTTGAGCGACGGCAGCGACCTGCGCTGGCTGCGCGTGGAGGTCGATGCGGCCGACGCTAAGCTGTTTCGCATCACCACCGAACGGCTGTTCGATGATCCGAGTGGCGAGTTGTACGGCGCGGAGCGCGCGAAGTGACGGGTCCAGCGGTGTCGAGGCGGCGCTGCAATTGCGGAGGAGTCTTCGTGACGCGATAGGCGTTGCGCCGACGTTCAGGACTGCGCATCTGTCAGATCGTCTTCCAACCGTCGACGCCTGGTCGCGACGCCACTCCGATTCACGGGCTCGACATGTCGCTACGCAACAGCAAGGTCGATCGCACGAAGCAACTGGCGTCCGCCGGCTTCGGCAGGCAGGGTGGGCTAAAGACCGCGAGGACCAAGCTGACGATGCTCGAGAACGACACGAGGCATTGCGAGGCCCTGCTCGGACTGTCGAGGGCGTTGGCCAGGACATCGCCGAAGGACGCGGGCGACGACAAGTCGTGACGCAGTCGACTGGATTGGCGGCGATCGGCTCGCGTTCCAGAGATCCGCGAAGTTCTGGATTCTGGAAAGCAGCAGAAGGGCCACGGCGAGTAACGCGATGACGATCCCGGTCATCTCCAGCGCGGTGAGGCCCATCCACGCATCGTCGACGAGGAGTTGGCGTAGGGTCTGGTTCGTGGTGGCTCCAGATACGGTGGAGAAGCATGCAGCCTGACGGGTCCAGGCCCACGCATGACCTATGGATGCGGACTCCGACGCGCTGGTCCGACCTCGGCGCGAATGCAACGCGAATCATTTTGAGCGCTTAAACTTTCTTCGGCTGCGCACGGGACTCGCCGACGGCGACCTTGGTCCTTCACCGTTGGACAGGCATTGCACAAAAAGCACTTTCTCGCACTCGACGGCTTGCGTGGCGTTGCTGCGTGGAGCGTGTTGCTCTGCCATACCGGCCTATGGACGCCCGGTCACCGTCTGCTCGGCAGCGCTTGTCTCGCCTTCGACCTCTTCTTCATGTTGAGCGGGTTCGTGATCGACTACGCGTACCGCGCCCGCTTGCAGGGCAGCACGACCGCCGGCGAGTTTGTGAGAACCCGCGTCGTTCGTCTCTCCCCGCTGATCGTTTCCGGCGCACTTTTCGGTCTCGTGGCGACGCTGTTGCGGCGGTTCCTGTCACTGGGGGGCCAATGGAAAGAAGCGGCGACCTTTCCTTTTGCCGCACTCGCCTTGCCGGCATCGCCGATCGTGGCGAACCCGTTCGTCCTCGACCAGCCCGCCTGATCGCTGTTCTTCGAGATCGTGGCCAACATCGCGTTCGTCCTGTTTCTTTTCCGCCTTTCGATGCGGCACCTCGTGGCGTTGACCGTTGCTCTGGCCGCCGCGTTCGTCCTCATGGTCATCGACACAGGGACGGTCACCCATGGCAACGAACGTCAGGGCTTCCTGCTCGGTTTCGCCGGGGTCGCGTAGCCATTCGCCACGGGGATGATGATCAACCGCCTCGGTCATCGGAACCGGAGATTCCCGCTGCCCTTCACCGCTGCGGCATCGATCCTCGTGGCGACGTTCCTGTTCGTTCCGGCAGAGGCGTGGCAGGGGCCGTACGAACTGCTCGCGACGCTGATCGTCTATCCACTGATCATCTTCGGCGCCCAGGCCGTGAATTCGGTCTGCATTCTTCACTACCCGCGGCTGGTCTTCGCGGAAGTCGTCAGCAGGATGTGGGGGGGTGCCTTGGGCTGTCCGGATACCGGCGAGCGTGATCGGCATCGTGCTGATTGAATCGCCCCCGATTTCCTAGACACTAGCTGTCTAATCCCGGATGATTGCATAGATCCGAGACGCTACCCACTGTTCATGGCGCGGGATGTCATGAGAGCATTGGTGGATCGGCTCGTTGCTGCCAACCGAGGAGATTCAGCTGCATGTTGATGGCCCTTCACAAGC